>JAYOCI010000026.1:3785-16069 GCA_038105345.1 Rhodobiaceae bacterium | reverse complement strand
ATTACACGAAACCTATATTTTGTCGCAAACCCATGATGGCTTTGTCATTGTCGACCAGCACGCAGCCCATGAGCGACTGGTTTATGAGCGCATGAAAAAGCAAATTGCCGAGCAAGGTATCAAGCGGCAAATTTTGCTGGTGCCGGATATTGTTGAGCTGGAAGCCGACGATGGCGAGACGATTTTGTCGCGAGCCGATGAGCTGGCTGATTTGGGCTTTGTGGTCGAACGCTTTGGCCCCGGTGCGCATGGCCGCATTGCCATTATGGTGCGCGAAGTGCCGGCGATGATGAAAGGCAGCGATAGCGCCGCTTTATTGCGCGATATGGCTGAAGAAATGCAGCATTTGGGCCAAGGTCTGGCGTTGAAAGAGAAACTGGAAGAGATTTGCGGCACATTGGCGTGCCACACATCAGTGCGCGCCGGTCGCCGTTTAAGCGTGGAAGAAATGAACGCCCTTTTGAGGGATATGGAAGCCACGCCGCACGCCGGACAATGCAATCATGGCCGACCGACTTATGTGGAGCTGAAGCTGAATGATATTGAGCGCCTATTTGGTCGCCGATAACCGGTGAATAAAATGGGCGAGCAAATAAAAAGGGCACCGGCGCTGGCCGATGCCCTTTCTCATTTGCTGTGACGCTTAATTTAGCTGCGCGGCACGTCGAGTGTTTTCATTTCACTCGCGCCGGCTTGTGTTAAATCAGCATATTTTTTGAACTCAAGACGCGCGATGGTGCGGTTATGCACTTCATCAGGGCCGTCAGCCAAACGCAGGGTACGAATGCCTGCATACATTTTGGCCAGACCAAAGTCTGATGTCACGCCGCCGCCACCATGAGCTTGGATGGCGTCGTCAATGATTTGCAAAGCAATACGTGGACCCGCAACTTTAATCTGCGCAATCTCGCTTTTGGCGAATTTATTGCCCACTGTGTCCATCATATAGGCGGCTTTCAGTGTCAGCAGACGAGTCATTTCAATATTGGTGCGGGCTTCAGCAACGCGTTGCTCCCACACGCTGTGGTCAGCAATGCGCTTACCAAAGGCGGTACGGGTCAGAAGACGTTCGCACATTTTTTCCAAGGCACGCTCAGCCACACCAATGGTGCGCATGCAGTGGTGAATACGGCCAGGGCCAAGGCGGCCTTGAGCGATTTCGAAACCACGGCCCTCACCAAGAAGCAAGTTCTCAGCTGGTACGCGGACATCTTTCAGCACCACTTCGGCGTGACCATGCGGGGCATCGTCAAAACCAAAGACGGGCAACATGCGGACAATTTCAATGCCTGGTGCATCAAGTGGCACGAGGATTTGTGATTGCTGCTGGTGCAAAGGTGCGTCTGGGTTTGTTTTACCCATCACAATAGCGATTTTACAACGCGGATCACCAACGCCTGAAGACCACCATTTGCGGCCATTAATGACATATTCATCACCATCGCGAACAATGCTGGTTTCAATGTTTGTGGCGTCAGATGAAGCCACGGCTGGCTCGGTCATCAAAAAGGCAGAACGGATTTCACCAGCAAGTAGTGGCTCCATATATTGTTTTTTGTGACGCTCATTGCCGTAGCGTTCCAGAACTTCCATATTGCCAGTGTCAGGCGCTGAGCAGTTGAACACTTCAGAAGCAAAACCAACGCGGCCCATAACTTCGCACAAAGTGGCATATTCCACATTTGTTAAGCCGCCACCGCGCTCACTTTCTGGCAAGAACAGGTTCCACAAGCCCTCTTCGCGAGCCTTGACTTTCAACTCTTCCAAAATCGCTGGAACTTGCCACCGATTTTCGCCGAAATCTTCCATTTGCTTGGCATAAGTTGCTTCATTTGGATAAATATATTTATCCATGAAGGCCTCTAAGCGAGCCAGAAGCTCCTTAGTTTTATCATTATGTTCGAAAATCATGTGTTTCTCCCTGCTTACTCTTCATCCATAAATTCGACCGCTATTAAGCACCAACTTAGACGCCTTGGCTAGTCAGAATTATCAATTTATCTCGCCATTTCGCCGCAGTTGAAAGAAGTCTGTGAGCAAGGCGGCGCAATCAGTTTCGCGCAAGCCGCCATAAACTTCTGGCCGGTGATGGCAGGTCGGTTGGGCGAATAGGGCCACCCCATGGTCGACCGCGCCACCTTTGATATCAGGCGCACCATAATAGACCCGTCGAATGCGTGCCTCGGCAATGGCGCCGGCACACATTGGGCAGGGTTCAAGCGTCACATAGAGATCGCAATCAGTCAGCCGTTCATTGTTCAACTTGGCGCAAGCCGCCCGAATGACCCGTATTTCGGCATGCGCCGTGGCATCATGTGTGTGGCGCATGGCATTGCCCAAAGCCGCCAGCACTGTGCCATCGGCCGCCACCAAAACCGCACCGACCGGCACTTCGCCTGCCGCTGCAGCTTTTTCAGCCTCAGCGAGGGCCAGTTGCATATAATCTTTTTGCTGTGAAACCTTGTTACTCATCGTTCAACACTAGCATGGTGGCATATGCCCGTGCTACAGGGGAGCATGACAAAAACACCGCCATCACATTCATCATCTCGCAGCGGCCCGAAAGCGCCGCGCAAAGCCTATCGGCCAGCCGCCAAGCCGAGCCAAGGGCAGGACGCAAAGTCCGAATATGCCGGTGAGCGTATTGCCAAAGTTTTGGCGCGCGTCGGCGTCGCCTCGCGCCGCGACGCAGAAAAAATGATTGCCGATGGGCGCGTCAGCGTTAATGGCCGCAAGCTCAACACGCCGGCATTTAACGTGACCGACGATGACCATATTAGTGTCGATGGCAAACCGATTGGCGAGGCTGATCCGCCGCGCTTGTGGCGCTATTATAAAGCCGCCGGTCTGGTAACCACAGAACGCGACCCAGATGGGCGGCCAACCGTATTTCAAAAATTACCAGCCGGATTGCCACGCCTGAATAGTGTGGGGCGTCTCGATATTAATACTGAGGGGCTTTTATTATTCACCAATGATGGTGGCTTGAAACGCTATCTCGAATTGCCAAGCACGGGCTGGTTGCGCCGCTATCGGGTGCGCGCTTTTGACGGGCAAAAGGGTAAGGTCGACGATAAGCGTTTAATCAGCCAATTGGAGGCGCTTAAAGATGGCATCACAATTGACGCGGTGAATTATAAATCCATCGACGCCAATTTTGAACGCCGCGTCGGTGGCAATGTCTGGATTACCATGTCTTTGCGTGAGGGCAAAAACCGCGAAATCAAAAGAGTTCTCGAACATTTGAACCTAAAAGTGAACCGACTCATCCGTCTGTCTTTTGGCCCGTTTCAACTGGGGCAATTGGAAGAGGGTAAGATTGAAGAAGTGCCGCGTCGGGTTTTGCGCCAACAATTGGGTAAGCAATGGCATGAATTAATTGATGAGGAAGCCACCCCAAGCGGTCGCTCTGAAACCAAACAACCGCCCAAAAGCGAACCACAAAAGCAGCGACGTCCGACGTCATCGGATCGACCAACGGGCGGTAAAACCTTTAAGGCCAAGCCAAGCCATGCGCGTCGTCAGCGGTAGGTTTGGCGGCACGCCACTTGCTGTGCCGAAAGGGCGCGGCACAAGGCCGACATCCGACCGCACGCGCGAAGCGCTGTTTTCTATTCTGACCTCCAATCCGGATTGCGATTTTGAGCAAGCCCGCGTGCTTGATCTTTTCGCTGGCACGGGTGCGCTCGGGCTGGAAGCCCTATCGCGCGGCGCCGGCTTTTGCTTATTCGTCGAAACCGAAGTGGCGCCACGCGGCGTTATTCGCGCCAATAGTGAAGCCTGTGGTGCCTTGGGATTGTCGAAAATTTATCGCCGCGATGCGACCCGCCTTGGCCCCAGACCAGCCAGCGCTGGGCCTGCCTTTGATATTGTCTTTGCCGACCCGCCCTATGGCAAACAAATGGCCGAGGCAGCTTTGCAAGAATTGTTGCGCGGCGACTGGTTGGCGGCGCGGGCTTTGATTATTGTTGAAGAAGACAAAAGGTCACAATTTGAGCCGCCACAAGGATTGCAGCAGATCGACCGGCGACAATATGGCGACACGGAGCTTATCTTTTTGAGCCGCGAAAGCTCAAGCGAGATTTAGATGGCGCCAGCTTTTTGCGCATAATGCCAACCAACATCGGCCAAAGGCTTAACCCGATCAGCCATGGCGGCGGCATGGGCATTTGAGGCAGTGCCATCACGCACGCGGCCAACAATGCCCTGCAAAATACCGGCCAAGCGGAACATATTATAGCTGATATAATAATCCATATTCTCAATGCCATCGCGCTCAGTGTGTTCGCAATATAAGCGCGTATATTCTTCAGCCGTTGGAATATTCAGCGCTTCGAAATTGGCTCCATTGAGGGTTTGTGTCGAGGCGCCATCGGCTGGCATATACCATTGCATCAAGTGATAGGTGAAATCGCCCAGCGGATGGCCCAAAGTCGATAATTCCCAATCCAAAACCGCCGCCACTTTTGGCTCGGTTGGATGCAGCACCATATTGTCGAGACGATAGTCGCCATGCACGATTGAATCGGCGTCATCATGCGGGATATTGTGCGGCAGCCATTCAATCAACTTATTCATCGTGTCGATTTCTTGCGTTTCAGACAGCTGATATTGTTTGGTCCAACGTGAGATTTGCCGTTCGAAATAATTGCCCGGCTTGCCAAAGTCAGCCAGACCTATGGCTTTATAATCAGCATTATGCAATTGCGCCAAAGTAGCGATTTTCGCCTCAAAAATAGGACGCCGTCCTTCTTTGGCAATATCCGGCAGGCGTGGGTCCCACAAAATGCGGCCCTCGACCATGTCCATAATATAGAAAATCGTGCCGGTAATGCTTTCATCCTCGCACATGCAATAAGTGCGCGGTACGGGAAAGCCAACTTTGCCCAAAGCCGTGATGACTTTATATTCGCGGTCAACAGCGTGAGCCGATGGCAAGAGTTTGCCCGGCGGTTTGCGACGCATGACATATTTTTTCTTCGGTGTGATCAGCTGATAAGTTGGGTTCGACTGACCGCCTTTGAATTGGCGCACTTCCAATGGGCCTTCGAAACCGTCAACATGAGCTTCGACATAGGCCTCAAGCTTTTTTTCGTCAAACTTATGCGAGTCGGCGACTTCTTTCGTGCCGCCAAATTTCTCAATGCCCTCATCTTGCATGGTCGTCTCCCTATTAACCCTGTTCCCGTTGAATCTCACGCCAGCCAATATCTTGTCGGCAGAACCCCTCAGGCCACTCAATTTTCTCGACGCCAATATAAGCATTGTCGCGCGCTTGCGCCACTGTTTTGCCCTTGGCCGTCACATTCAACACACGTCCGCCAATCGCGGTAATCGTGCCATTTTCATCGCGCGCCGTGCCAGCATGAAAGACCATTGTGTCGTCTGTGTCGACCTTTTCCAGCTGACCAATCACCGAGCCTTTTTCATAAGCGCCGGGATAATTATTGGCCGCCATGACAACGGTCATGGCAACATCTTCGTGCCAGTTTAACGTTATATCGGCCAATGAGCCATTGGCGGCGGCTTGCAGGGCCGGCACTAAATCGCTGTCGAGACGTTGCATGAGAACCTGACACTCGGGGTCACCGAAGCGGCAATTATATTCGATCAGTTTCGGCCCTTGCGGGGTCAGCATTAGGCCAGCAAATAAAACGCCACGATAAGCAGCACCGCGCGCAGCCATGGCTTTCATCGTCGGCAGGATAATTTCTTGCATGGTTTGTTCAACCAAGGCTGGCGTCATAATCGAGGCCGGAGAATAAGCGCCCATGCCGCCAGTATTGGGGCCAGTGTCGCCATCGCCGACACGTTTATGGTCTTGTGCAGTGGCCATGGGCAGCGCATTTTCGCCGTCACAAAGCACGAAAAAACTGGCTTCTTCGCCGGTCAAAAATTCTTCAATGACCAATTCAGCGCCGGCCTGTCCAAAAGCGCCGCCAAAAATATCGTCAATCGCTTCATGCGCCTGCTGCAAAGTCTCGGCGATAATCACCCCTTTGCCAGCCGCCAGCCCATCGGCTTTAACGACAATCGGCGCTTTTTGCGTATCGAGATAGGCGTGCGCTGCTTGTGCATTGTCAAAACGACCATAGGCGGCGGTCGGGATATTGGCTTGCGCGCATAAGTCTTTTGTATAGCCCTTCGAGCCTTCCAATTGCGCGGCCTCTTTGCTGGGGCCAAAAGCAGCGATACCGGCGGCCGTCAACGCATCTGCTAGGCCAGCAACCAAGGGGGCTTCCGGCCCGATGACGACAAGGGCAATTTGTTCGGCCTGACAAAAATCAATCACCGCCTGATGATCATCCATATTTAGATCAATATTGTGAGCAACGCCCTGCGTGCCGCCATTGCCCGGTGCGCAAAACAGATTTTTCAAAAGTGGGCTTTGGGCAATCTTCCAGCACAGGGCGTGTTCGCGCCCGCCGCTGCCGAGAACCAGAATGTTGAGCTTGTTTTCTGTCATTAAAATGCCAATATCTTTATCAGTTTAGTGCGGAATCGCTGGTCGAATCTTGTATCATATTTTCTAGCACATTTTCTATGCTCGGGGGGTAGCGCGTCGATAAATATGAGCGAAATGCAAACAAATTTGATTGAGTTAAGCGTAAGCGAGTTATCGGGTGCGATTAAACGACAAATCGAAGAAAATTTCGATCGGGTGCGCGTGCGCGGCGAATTGGGGCGCGTGTCGCGTCCAGCTTCCGGGCATTTATATTTTGATTTGAAAGATGATAAAGCCGTGCTGGCGGCGGTCGCATGGAAAGGCACGGCGCAGAAAATGTCAGTGCAGCCCGAACAAGGGCTGGAAGTCATCGCCACAGGCAAGCTGACAACATTTCCCGGCCAATCGCGTTATCAACTCATTGTCGACAGTATAGAACCGGCCGGCGAGGGCGCGCTGATGGCTTTATTGGAGGCGCGCAAAAAACAATTAGCGGCAGAGGGTCTGTTTGACGCTGAAGCGAAAAAACCACTGCCTTTCCTGCCCGAGGTGATTGGCGTGGTGACCAGTCCTAGCGGCGCGGTTATTCGCGATATTCTACACCGTCTCGATGATCGGTTTCCGCGTCATGTTTTGGTCTGGCCGGTGCGCGTGCAGGGTGAAACTTGCGCCGAAGAAGTGGCCCGCGCGATTGCCGGTTTTAATGCGCTGACCGATGATGGGCCGGTGCCGCGACCCGATGTGATTATTGTCGCGCGCGGTGGCGGCAGTCTGGAAGATTTATGGCCGTTCAATGAAGAAATTGTTGTGCGCACGGTGGCGCAATCTGAGATCCCGCTGATTTCAGCCATTGGTCACGAAACCGATACAACATTAATTGATTATGCGGCCGACCAACGCGCTCCGACGCCAACCGCTGCGGCCGAGCTTGCTGTGCCCGTGCGGGCCGATTTAATGGCCAATGTGAATGATTTGAAAACCCGACAAATGCGGGCGCAAACCCGTCTGTTGGAACAGGCGGCCAATCAGTTAACCGGTTTGGTGCGCGGTCTGCCCAAGCTGGAAGAAATTCTCGCCTTGCCGCGTCAACATTTAGACGGTTTAGGACAACGCCTCGCCCTCGGCCTGCAGGCCAATGTGCAGCATCATCGTTTTGCCAAGGAACGCATTGGCGCACGGCTGACGCCTTTGGCTTTGCGCCAACGTGCGCAACAAAGCCGCCAGCACGTCCATGATTTGGAACGCCGTGGGCAGGGGCAAATCAAGGCTTTGTTAGAGCGCCAATCAGTGCGCCTAACAGCGGCCTCGCGTGAACTTACTTTATTGAGCCATGAATCGATTTTGCAGCGCGGTTTTGCTCTTGTTTTGGACGCTTCGGGCGCGCCGGTGCGGCGTGCCGATGCGGTTCAGCCGGGTGATTTATTGACCGTGCAATTGGCGCGCCAAGAAACCCTAAACGCGCGGGTTGAGGGCGGTCGGCAAGCCACACCAAGCAAGCCAAAGAGCAAAAAAACCTCCACCGATGAGGGCAAACAAGGTACATTGCTGTAGAAGCAAAATAGGAAGAAACATGGGCGGCGAAGCAAAAATAAAATATCTCGATGGTGATTTCGATGTCATCTTGCCGGGCAATCATGTGATTTGTGCGGTTACTGGAAAAATCATTCACCTTGAAGATTTGCGCTATTGGAGCGTCGATCGGCAAGAGGCCTATGTCGACGCTGAAGCCTCAGCGCAAGCCGAATTGGCCCAGCGGCAAAAATGATCGTCAGGGCTTGGTATTTGCATTTTGCGATTGGCCTGATGGCGGCATGGCTATTGGCCCTGCCAACCCCCACAGCGATGGCCGCCACCGCCATTGCCTTACCCAAATCATTCGTTGATCACCACCGCGGGCAATTTACCCAAGGTGGTTTGATTGTTATGCAGCTGCAGCCCCATACGAAGTTGTTTCTCAATGGCGAGCCCGTTGATGTTTTGGATAATCAAGCGGTCATTGGCTTTGGTCGCGACGCGCCCTTGCAGCAGAAATTGAGATTTGTTGATGCGGCGGCAAATACCCAAGATGCCGAGCTGGAGCTCAGCTTGCGGCCACGTGATTATCAAATTCAGAGAATTGAGGGCTTGCCGCAGAAAATGGTCTCGCCACCGCCAGAGGCGCTGGAAAAAATTCGTCGCCAAAGCAAAATAAAACGCGCCGCCCGCGCCCAATCAGTGCGCCAAACATGGTTTGCCGAGCCATTTGTCTGGCCGGTAGAGGGGCGCATTTCTGGCGTTTATGGCAGCCAAAGGTTTTACAATGGCGAACCCCGACGACCACATTTTGGCGTTGATATTGCCGCGCCACGAAAAACCCCCGTCCGCGCCCCAGCCAGTGGGCGGGTCAGTTTGGCCGAAACTGATATGTATTTTGAAGGCGGGCTAATTTTTATCGACCATGGCCTATCTGTGACCTCTGTGTTCATGCATTTGGACAGTGTCAGTGTTGCGGTTGGCGATATTGTGCAACAGGGCGATGTGATTGGCCGCGTCGGCTCCACGGGACGCTCAACCGGCCCGCATTTAGATTGGCGTATGTATTGGCAACAACAGCGTATTGATCCGGCGTTGTTAGTGCCGCCGATGAAAGTCAAAGCGGCCGACGCCAGCCAAGGCAAAAAGCCTCAGTAAGATTTATAATGTTGATTGGCCTGACGCGCTTCAATGGCGCGGTCGATTTGCGCGGTTAATTTTTCCGCCTCATCAATCTCGACCTTGATTTTCAAAACATGGCTTTGCTTAGCCAAGGCCGCAAGGGCGGAGCCAGAAGGGGCGCTTTTCAGCCGCGCCATGTCTTTTTCTGTGGTGATGAAATGCTCAGCCTGTTGCAGCAGGGCAGCGGCCTCAGCTTCGGTGAAATTATGGTGGTCAGCAAAAACCCGATGACCGGCCAGCGTGATATCGCAAGCGGCCAGACTGGCCAAGAATTTTTCTGGTTTGGCAATGCCGCAATAGGCGAAGGGATTGTCTGACGACGAAAAATCCGGCGGCTCGGCAATTGTGCGACCATAATAGACGCTCACATCATGCGCTTGGCAGGCCGCCAAGAGCTTGGCAAAACTGTCATGGGTGGGCGCGCCCAGCACCAAAAGAGCGTCGGCTTTTGCCAGCGTAATGGACAGCGGTTGGCGCAGCGGGCCAGCTGGCAGCAAAAGCCCATTACCAATGCCGCTGGCGCCATCAATCACCACAAGATTAAAATGATGCGCCATTGCTGGGTTTTGCAAGCCATCATCTTTCAAGGCAATTTGGGCGCCATCTGCCATGGCCGCGCGCAGGCTAACAAAGCGGTCAGGGCTGATATAGACCGGCCAATCAGCGGCCAGCATGACAGGCTCATCGCCGACATCTTGCGCCGAATGGTGTTGGCGATCGACGCGCGCAGCTAATGATTTATTCGACAATGTGCCGCCATAGCCGCGCGATAAAATTGCCGGCTGGCGTTGCGTGGCGGCAAAATGCGCGGCGAGAAATCGCACCACGGGGGTTTTGCCCGCACCGCCGGCGGTCAAATTACCGACGCAAATGACCGGCTTGCCCGGGTGTTGCGGCTTGATGAAAAAACGATTGCTGGCCTCAAGTAAATGATAAGCCCATGCCATGGGACGAAGCACCAAGCTCAGCGGATGGGCGGCGTTTTGCCAATGTTTTGGCTCAGCCATGGGCGCCTCCGCAATAGGGTTGTAAAGCCTCCAAAACCTGTTGCCGCGCACCAAGCTGGGTTTCAACAAAGGCCATGGCTTGATCGCTCAGGGCTGTTTGCAGGCTCGGCTGGTGCAGTAATTCAGAAAGCTGGTTGGACAGGGCGTCACTGTTTTTGATTTTAATCGCCCCGCGCATATCATGCAGATTAGCGAAAATTTCTGCGAAATTGTGAATATGCGGGCCATGCAAAATAGCGCATCCCAGCGCCGCCGCCTCAATCGGGTTTTGCCCACCATGAGGCACTAAAGTGCCGCCAATAAACACAATATTAGCGGCCTTATAAAACACACCCAATTCGCCCATTGTGTCGCCGAGATAAATTTGTGTTTGCGGGCGCGGCACTTGCCCTTGACTGCGTTGCGCCAAATGCGAGGCATCGGGCAGGCGGCGGGTCAATTGATCGGCAATGGCGTCGCCGCGATTGGCATGGCGCGGCACAATAATGGTCAAAAGATTGGGAAAATCTGTCTGCAACCGCTTGTGCACATCGAGCATAAGGGTCTCTTCGCCATCATGTGTGCTTGCCGCCAACCAAACAGGACGCTCAGCAATGGCTTGGGTGAGAGCCGACAGGGCATCTTCATCGGCGGCCAATGGCGGCGTGTCGAGTTTCAAATTGCCAGGAACCGTGACCGCCTCAGCACCCAAGGCCCGCAAACGCTTAGCGGTGGTTTGGTCTTGCGCCATAAGCAAAGAAAAACACGATAAAAGCTTGCGCGCAACGGGGGCAATTTTTTGCCAGCGGGCGAAAGATTTGTCCGACAATCGGCCATTAATCATCACTAAGGGAATTTGCCGTTCGCTGCAGGCCAGCACCATATTGGGCCAAATTTCGCTTTCTACCCAGCCCGCCATATCGGGCTGCCAATGATTTAAAAACTGGGTCACCCATGGGCGTCGATCGAGCGGCACGAATTGGTGGATGAGCTTTGGCACTTGGCTATTTTGCGCCGCCGCCACACGTTCCGCTGAGGTCGTCGTGCCAGTGGTCAGCAGAATGTTAATGTCGGCATTGGCGGCAAACATATCTTTAATCAGCGGCAGAATAGAATTTGTTTCACCAACACTAGCGGCGTGAAACCAAATCAAGCGGCCTTTGGGGCGCGATGCGCGGGTGAGGCCGCGGCGCTCAGATAAACGGGCTTGATTTTCGCGTCCGCGACGGGCTCTGGCGGTTAAGCTGAGCAGCAGAAACGGGCCGGCCACGAAAGTCAGCAATTGATAAAGGCGTAAGGCCCACATTAGGCATCCCCGCCAGCAAATTGCTTTTTGTGCAGCTCGGCATAGACCCCGTTTTGGGCCAGCAATTGCGCGTGCGTGCCGGATTCGCATAACCGCCCATCACTTAGGACGTAAATATTATCGGCGTGCATAATGGTCGACAAACGATGGGCAATGACCAGCGAGGTGCGGCCTTTCATCAGTTGCGAAAGGGCTTGATGCACTTGTTGTTCAGAGGCTGTGTCGAGCGCCGATGTTGCTTCATCGAGCAGCAGAATGGGGGCGTCTTTTAACATGGCGCGGGCAATCGCCACGCGCTGTTTCTGGCCGCCAGAGAGGCGTGAGCCACCCTCGCCGACGCGGGTTTCATAGCCATCGGGCATTTCCATGATGAAATCATGAGCTGCCGCTTGGCGCGCCGCAGCCTCAATTTTCGCCATATCAAAGTTTTCCTGCCCATAGGCGATATTATTGGCGATGGTGTCGTCAAACAAAAATGGGTCTTGCGTCACCAAAGCGCTCGCCGCGCGCAAAGACAATAAAGAGACATCGCGGACATCTTGCCCGTCGATCTCAATTTTACCCTCATCAGTATCGAAAAACCGCAAGACCAGATTGAGCAATGTCGATTTGCCCGAACCCGAAGCGCCGACCAAAGCGACAGTTTGGCCAGCAGGCACGTCAATGGAAACACCATGCAAAGCAGGTGAGACGCGGCTGGCATATTTGAATGTGACATTGTCAAATTTCAGGGCGCCTTTTGTGACCTTCAAGCTCTTGGCATTGGCCTTGTCGAGAATTTGGTCTTCTTGGTCGAGAATATTGAAAACCCGTTCACCGGCAGAAACGCCCTCTTGTAAAACTGTTTGCATAT
>JAYOCI010000026.1:0-3775 GCA_038105345.1 Rhodobiaceae bacterium | reverse complement strand
CGGGCGGTGATAAAGCCCATGAACTCACCGGCTGATAAATTGCCTTGCATGGACTGATATCCGCCAAAGAAAATAATGGCCCCGACGGCGACACCGGCGAGCGCCTCAATCGCAGGGCTGGCGGCGGCGCGTGCCCGTAAGGCTGTCATGGTGAATTGCAAAACCCGATCAACCACGCTGCCAGCCCGTTTGATTTGATCATCTTCTTGGCCATAGGCTTTCACAATACGCAGGCCGCCCAAGGTCTCAGCGATGAGTGTGGACAGACCGCCAGTTTCTTCCAAACCCTGCCGTGAGGCTTTGCGAGTCACCCGCCCCAGACGGCGCATGGCGACAACACCCATGGGCACAACAATGACGGTATAAATCATCGCCAAATGCCAATTAATGGTGAACATGAAGCCAATAAGGGCAAAAATCGTTAACAAATGACGGGCCAAGGCGACGATAATTGTGCTGACTGTGTCGCGCAGGCGGGTCGCGTCATTCATGAAAATCGAAATATATTCGCCCGTGTGCTGACTGCCCACATAGGCCAGATCGCCACGCACCAAACGAGCGAATAAATCGCGTTGTAAATTGGCCGTGCTGCGCTGGCCGACATAGCTCATAATCACATTGGAGCCATAAGTCGCCAAACCTTTCACGACCGACACAATGACAACACCGGCTGGGATTAAAACCAACATGCTTTCATCGCGTTCGGTAAAGACTTTGTCGATGGCTTGCTGAATAAACCAGGGCAGAGCACCCGTCGTTGCGGCGACAATAATATTGGCGAGAATGGAAATGCCGAGCAGCCAAATATATGGCCGCAAATAGCTGCGCAACATCCGCTCAATCAGCGCATAGGAACGCGAGTTGCGCTGATAATAGCGCGCCTTCACGTCATGACGCTGATTATTCGTTATCAATACTGATGCTGGTTGGGTATCTTGGCTCACAATACTCACTTCCAATTTATCATTCGCTTGTAACACAAATGTGGCCTAGTGGCGGGTTTTATCTCTGTTTACAGACCCGCCAATGTCATATTTTCAACCAAAATTGTTGGCGCATTGACGCCGCGTCGGAACGTCAAATCATCGGCGGGTGTCATTTGCATGAACATATCGCGCAAATTACCGGCAATGGTCATTTCACTGACGGGAAACGATATTTCGCCATTCTCAATCCAAAAGCCCGAGGCGCCGCGGCTGTAATCGCCGGTCACGCCATTGACCCCCATGCCGATTAATTCGGTGACATAAAAGCCAGTGCCAATATCTTTCAACATATCGGCGACGCTGCGCTGACCCGCTGCCATATATAAATTGGTCGGTGAGGGCGATGGTGGGCCGCTTGTGCCGCGTGCGGCGCGCCCATTGGATTGCAAGTTTAATTGCCGTCCTGTGCCGCTGTCGAGAAACCAGCTGGTCAAAATACCGTTTTCAATCGGCGTCATTTTTTCTGGCGCCACACCTTCGCCGTCAAAAGCGGTTGAGCGCAGGCCGCGCTGTAAATGTGGGTCGTCAATCACTTGAATGTTCTCAGCCATAACCTGCTTGCCCATATGATCGCGCAAAAACGATGTGCCGCGCGCAATCGCGGCGCCTGAAATGGCGCCGGCCAAATGCCCTAAAAGGGAAGCAGAAACGCGCTGGTCAAACACCACATTGGTTTTCGTGCTTTTCATTTTGCGCGGATTAAGCCTTGCCAATGTGCGTTCGGCGGTGCGCTTGCCAATGGCTTGCGGCGAGTCTAGGTCAGCCATATAGCGGGTTGAATGGCTGGCATAATCGCCCTCCATGGCATCGCCTGTGCCGCCAATGGCTGAGCAACTCAAAGAAAAACTCGTGCTTGTATAGCTGCCGCGAAAGCCGTGGCTGGTGGCCAGCGCCGTGGTGCCGCGTCCCCAGCTTGCGCCAGCGCCCTCAGAATTAGTAATGCCCTGATGGCTGCGCGCCTCGGCTTCGCAGGCCAGTGCCATATCGCGCAACTCATCGGCGCTCGGCTCATAACTGTCTGCCAGATCAAGGTCAGGCCAAGTTTGCGCCAATAATTCTTGCGGGGCAAAGCCACAAAACCGGTCAGCCGGTGTGGCGCTTGCCATATCAACGGCGCGCTGAGCCAATTGTTGCAAAGCGTTATCGTCAATGGCTGTGCCGGACACAAACGACTGCTGCTGACCAATCATTGCCCGCAGACCAAGGTCGCGGCTTTCGGCTCTTTCGCTGTCTTCCAAATGGCCATTGCGCGCCGAGACCGATAGTGACGCACTATCGCTTACCAGAGCGTCGGCTGCATCAGCGCCGCATTTGAGCGTCATATCGATAATCTTTTGAGCAAGCTCAAGGTTGGCGTCTGACATAAAACATTCCCGTCACAAATATGGTTAGAAGTCGGTTAAGCGGTCGGCGGCTCGGCGAAGCCTTCGGTAAAATTGCCGCTTACGCGACGCCGGCCATCATGGACAATTTTGCCCGGCCGGTCTTGGTCGTCAGATTTGGAGCAGGCTTTGCGCAAAACAGTGAGATAATTCGGCGCAATTTCCATTTTATCGCCATGGCCCGAGGCCAGCAGGGCATTGTGCATGGTGCGCAATCGATAGCACGGCACGTGCATAAGCAGGTGATGCTCGACATGGTAATTGACCCAATAGGGAGCCAGAAAAAGCCGCGCCAATGGCGAAGCTAATGTGGTGCGGGCATTGCGATAGGGGTCGTTATTATCTGGCACAACTGCGTGTTCCGCGATATTGCGCAAACGTGTGATGGCCATATGATAGGTGATCAATGGCAAGACCCAGAACAGCAAATAATAGCTCCAGTGAAACAGGCTTGCGCAAAGCGCTAAAATCACCAAATTGGCAATCACTGAGGGGCCTAATTTTTTCCAAAAATGCTTGAGACGGCCGATTAATGGCAAGTCAGACGGGCCAAAGGCGGAAACGATTTGCGCCTTGCGTTGCTGATAGCCGGTCTGTCCGGTCAGGTCGCGGATCATTTTGCGACGCAGGCTTTTGCCGGTGATCGGAAAAGGCGCCGATAAAATCAAGTCAGGGTCATCGGCTTGTTGGGTGCGCGCGTGATGTTGCAAATGATAGCGCCGATAAGCATCGGTGCGCGCCATTTGCGGCCAAGCGCAAAACATATCGGATAGGATTAAATTGAACTTATTGGTTTTGAACAGCGCATTATGCGCCGCATCATGCATCAAAATCGCCAGCCCTAATTGTCGGGCGCCAATGATCATAATCGCCAGAATAAAAGTCAGCGGATTTGGAAAGGCGGCAAACAGCGCCATGGCGGCAAAAATCAAACCCCAAGCATGAAAAATCAGGCCAAAGGCAATCCAGTCGGAACGCGATTGAATGCGTTTGAGCACATCAGGATTAACCAGCGAACGGGCTGATACACGTTGCGCGGAAGGGTTGGTTCGTTGCTTTGTCATGTCAAGAATATAGGAGCTTTTATGCCGCCTTGCACCCCTTTTGCAAAAATTAAAAAGTGCCCAGTAAAATACTGGCGCTGACAATAATACCAGTGTCGCGATTGCTGCGGAACAAGCGCAGGCATATTTCTGGCCGGTCAATGTCGAGTTGGTAGAGTTGCATGGCCAAATGCCATGCGGTGACGACCATGCCGATAAAGAATAAATAGCTTAATTGGCCAAGCAATCCGGCCAGTGACAGCAGGCCGAGCATGGCCAAATAGAAACCGGAAATGGCCAATTTAGAATATTTTCCAAGCCGCAAGGCTGAGCTTTTGACACCGACGAGCGCATCATCTTCGCG
>JAYOCI010000167.1:718-2931 GCA_038105345.1 Rhodobiaceae bacterium | reverse complement strand
ATGGCTATCACACGCTGAATGGTTGGGGGCTTATTTGCCGGACCATTGTCACTGAAGTGCCGAACATTGACCAGCTTGGCCTGCCGCCCGCCGTGCATACGGTCTTGGGCGAGAAAAAAGGCTTGGTTTTGGTCACCGGTCCGACCGGCTCGGGTAAATCGACCTCGCTCGCCTCCATGATCAATAAAATCAATCGCGAGCGCGCCGAACACATCATCACCATTGAGGATCCGGTGGAATTTGTTCATTCGGAAATAAAATCGATTATTTCGCAACGCGAGGTCGGCCGCGATACGGTGAGTTTTGCTTCGGCCTTGAAAGGCGCGCTGCGCGAAGACCCTGATATTTTGCTGCTCGGCGAGATGCGCGATTATGAGACCATTTCCTTGGCGCTGACGGCAGCTGAAACCGGCCATTTGGTTTTCGGCACATTGCACACATCAGGTGCGGCAGAAACCATCAACCGTATTATTGATGCATTTCCCGCCGAGGAGCAGCCGCAAGCGCGTTCCATGGTCGCCTCTTCTTTGCAATTGGTGATGACACAACAATTGCTGAAACGCAAAAGCGGCGGCCGTATCGGTGCCTTTGAAGTCATGGTATGCGTGCCGGCGATTAAAAACCTTATTCGCGAAGACAAGATCCCGCAAATCGCCACAGTCATGCAGACCGGTGCCCAATTCGGCATGATTACAATGGAAAAATATGTCGATGAGCTTGAAAAACAGGGGCTTATTGTTATTGAGGACGATTAGCCCTTAAGCGCCGATAGTTTTCATATTGCAGGCTGAATTTTTTTGCTTCTTCGGGCAAATAAAGTGCCATTTTATCAATAATGGCCTCCATTTTTTCATCTTCGCCCAACACGCCATAAACCTCAAAAGCGGTTTTCCAAACCGGCAGTGTCGGATAGTGTTTCAGCATATGCGTTTCAAAATAGGGCAATGCAACAGGACGCAATAGGTCAAAGCGTTGTTCGGCAAAAATTTTGTTGATCAATAGCAAATTGGTGAGCGCGCGCATTCTCTCGCCCAAAATCGGATGCTGCAGGTCGGGTGCATTGGCGCGCTCTTCAATGAATTGAGCAAGCGGCAAGCCGGCCGCGCGAATATAGGAGAGGGCTGACCGGCGAACATCCACGGTGAGGCTGGCAGTGACAAAAATGCCGATAAGCGCAAAAGCGCTCACGGCACCATAGGCGGCACGCACCGGCCGCCGATCGGCCAAAACACTGTGCCGCATGCCCTTAGATGCTTCGGGCCAACTAAAGTGACCGACCACAAGCAAAACACCAAACGCCCAATAATGCGTGCCCGAAGCAATATAGGGATATTCAAGCTGGCTATGCAGTAAAATGGGAAACAATAAGGCAGCCAAAAGCCAGCGATTATCGTTTTGACTGAAAAGCCGCAATCCGAGCCATATAAAGGGCCCCATAATGACCACCAAACCGAACAAACCGGCCTCGCTCAAAATATGGATAAAGAGATTATGCGGAATCGAGACCAATTTATAGTAAGTCAGCCCCTCGGCCAGACCGTAACGGCCAAAATGGTCCATATAGACGGATAAATAAGCGCCCAGCCCATGCCCAAAAAGCGGTTTTTCCGTGAACCCCCAAAAGCCAATGACCCACATGGTAAAACGCGTTGCAAAAGAACTTTGATTGGCTTCAAAAGAGCGCGCCGCCAATTGGTCACCAATATTGAGGAGATTTGCCAAGGCCAGAACCGAAAAATAGGTTACGAGAAGCAGGGCAGAAACAATGGCCAGATGACGCGGTGACAGGCGCGTGGGGCGGCGTAAAAAAACGTGGATGGCAAGACCCGCCATGCCCAGAAAAACGCCCAAAAGAGCGGTCTTACTGCGAACGAAAGGTAGGTCGACCGTTATGGCAATGATGATTGTGGCCAACACCATGCGACGCATCGGTTTCAGCGGTTGCACCACAAAGGCGGCGGCAGCCAAGACAAGGAGCGTCGCAATAAATGAGCCGAGCAAATTATACTGTCCGAAACCGGCCGATGCTTTGTAAAAAGCCGGCGACAAGGATATCTCGGAAAACGGTAAAAGGCTCACAAAAACGGGGTTTTCAGTGACCAGATAAGTCCCATATTGCGGCAAAAAAGCGACAAAAACAGTGATGGCGATGAGGTCCAGGCCGGGAAAGTTGGCTTGATGTTGGATTAAGCCAAGCACAAACAAGCCAAATG
>JAYOCI010000167.1:287-708 GCA_038105345.1 Rhodobiaceae bacterium | reverse complement strand
TAATAGCCGACGTGAAAATTTTCACAACAGCCCCAAATATTGACGACAAGCACCAATAAACCGCCAATCGCCGGGAATAAAAGACCTCCCAACCATAGGGGAGACCAAGCCAATTCGCCGCGCCTGAATGGCCGCCACCACAAAATAATCAGGCTCAGAAATATCACCGCCCAAGCGCTTAAATTGCGGCTGACATAGGTCTCGCCAAGATCAAACGCATGATAGTTAAACACCACGCCAAAGAGCAAAAAAATGCTCCAAAACAAGGGTGTTTTGACGAAGACAGGGATAGCCATATTTCGTTTCAGAAAAAATGAGCGCCGTGCGAACACGACGCTCTTCAAATCAATAAATCACAACTTAGAAGTTGGTAATAGTATTTGACATTTTGGTCAGAAGACCAGAAGTGCCATCAACCTTT
>JAYOCI010000167.1:0-277 GCA_038105345.1 Rhodobiaceae bacterium | reverse complement strand
CAGTAATACACATCGATATGGGCAACAGTTCCGCTAACCCGGATAAGCACATCACCGTCCTCACTTCCAGCAAGGAGATCAGCACAGGTAGTAGTGCCATCTACAACGGCTGCAGTACTCGGTGTGACTAAAATTGTAGCATCACCTGAGCGCGACTGATTATAGGGGTTCTTAAATGTTTCAAAGGGGTGACCTTCAGAGCCAAGACCGGCAAAACAACCGCCGGGCGCTACAGCTGTAGCGGAGTCGGTTGTGGGGGAAAGGTTTGCTGTTGTGC
>JAYOCI010000166.1:0-2970 GCA_038105345.1 Rhodobiaceae bacterium | reverse complement strand
TCGCTTTACCTTGATTGACAAGCGCAACGCGCGCGCTATCAATATCCAGCGCAATCACCTCATTATGCTGCGCCAGCAGCACGGCCATTGACATGCCGACATAGCCGGTGCCGACGACGGCTATCTTGCGGCTACTCACAGTGTTATCTCACGTCTCATAAGGGCAGTTGGCGACATCATAGTTTTTCTAGATCGCCCTTTCCGATATCTATGCGGCTTTTTTGGCCCATAAATTCATAGAGCAGGCGAATGCGCTCCTCGCCGATGAGATTTTCGACCTCACCGACAAATCCGGCAAATGCGCCTGCTACCATTCTCACCTTTTCGCCGATTTTCAAATCATCGGGAGCCCGCAAACAATCTTGGGCGTCGCATCGGGCCCGCAAGCCGGCAATCAAACTATCGGGCACCGGTGCCGGCGCTGATTTCTCAAAACTGACCAGTCGCGCGACACCAAAAGTGGAATTGATTTTGCGCCAGTCGCCGCGCTCGGCGCCAAATTGCACAAATAAATAGCCCGGAAAGACTGGCCGCAAAACATTTTTCAGTTGGCGCGCGTGGCGCACGGTCTTTTTTTGCATGGGGCTGAAAGTCAAAAACCCTTGCCGCGCCAAATTGGCCACGGCGCGCTCAAAACCATTGACCTTAATCTGGGCAACATACCATTTTGGCTTATCAATTTGCGGCGTCATTGTGCTTGCCCGTTTTCCTCTTGTTCCAATTTCGCAACCTCTGCACGCAAGGCGGCAATTTCTGCCTCCAATTCAATATATTCGTGCTGCTTGCGTTTCAAAAACGAGATGGTGAGATTGGCTTTTTCATGAATGCCGGAGGGCGTTAACAAATAGGCATAACCCAATTTGTTTGAGCTCTTTCGGAAGTTCTCAACCTTCAAAAATCCCTTATTGACCAGTGCTTTGATGCAATAATTCACGCTCCCGAGACTGACACCTAATTTGCCCGCAATGGCGCGCTGTGTGTCTTGCGGATTTTCTTGCAAATGCGCCAAAACCTGAAGCGTCACTTCAGTGCTGACCTTATTGCCGTTTTGATTGTTTTTTGCTGCCATTTGATTTTCTACTTCCAAGCTACCGCACTGGCGGGTGAAACAGTCCCTCGCCAGCCTTATGTTCATTGATTGAACATATTTTGATAAATCAGTCAAGCTCTTGCGATTCAACAATTTTTCATTGATGTGGGTTCATAATTGCTCTAAACGAGCAAATGAGTGTGGGGGAAGAGTGCTATGTCTTCTGAACAATTTGACAACGAAATTGACCTAGTTGAGTTATTTGAAACCTTATGGGATGCCAAATGGCTCATAGCAACCATCACATCTGCTTTTGCGGCGATTTCGCTCATTGGCGCCCTCTTAATGCCGACCGGGTTCGAGGGATCCTTGCGTATTTCTGCCATTACCAATCAGCAAATGGCAGCCTATCAAATCCTGAACAACACGCCGGGCATCTCCGCCCCAATTTACCAAGGTGGAGAACTGGTCGGCCAAACCGGTGTCATATCCCGAGAAGATCTATTCTCAAATTTTTTGGATCAGTTGCGTCAGGGGACCAGTTTCGCCAACGCCCACAGAAGCTTAGACCCAGCTTTTGAAAATTTTGACGGCAATAGCGCTGAATTAACGCGAATACTTGCTGAGATTGGCGGCTCTTACGCCTTCACATTAGACAAGGGCTCGGACACTTCGGGAGTACTAAGATTCGAAACAGCCGACCGCGAGCTTTCAACAGCTATCGTCAAAACCGCATTGAATGAGATGCGAGAAAAATCTCGCTCAGAAAATCTGCAGGCCATTTCCAATTTAAGACACTCCATCGATACAAGCCTGACTTTTGAGCTGGAAAACATAGATAATAAAATTAAAAACGCATTGTCAAATTACGAAGATATGACAACGGCTCGCCTCGCCCTTTTAAAAGAGCATGCTGCCATCGCACGACAATTGGGGAATGCCGATGGTCTGGCCATCGCCTCTGGCAATAGCGGCATTAACGTGGCCGTTGAACAAAAGCAACCGCTCTATAATCGAGGCTATAAAGCTCTGGAAAAAGAAATCGCCCTCATAGACGCGCGCGGAAAGGGTGAGGCAGCACTCCCTTATGTCGCTGACTATATTTCTCTTGCAGCCCAAAAACGTGCATTAGAGAGCGACACACGCCTAGAGCGCATTGACGCCGGCTTGGCTGCAACCCCTATTGTCGACGAAAACAGGTTTTTAGCAGCAAATTATAACTTAAATTCTTTAGTCTTCGAAGCAACGACCAGCAAAAGTTTGATTGTTATTTTAGCCACGCTCATGGGCGGACTTATCGCTGTGATTTTCGTCCTTCTTCGCAATGCGCTTGCAACACGCAGCAAAACAAAGGCCGCCTGAGGCAATAGAATAAATGGTACTCCTAATCTATATCTCAATTGTCGCTACATTGTTGGCCACAATCCTGGTATTTGCTTTAAGGCCACTGGCAATTCGCTTGCAATTGGTGGACAAGCCATCCAAACGCAAGACCCACCAGGGGGACATCCCTTTGATCGGCGGGCCTGTCATTTGGCTGGTCGTTTTCACTGGTATCATTGCATTTATCCCAAAACCCCCTTGGAGTGCACTAGCGGCTGCAACGATGCTTGTCATATTAGGCGTGGTCGACGATCGACAACCCATCCCAGCAATCATTAAACTGATATTTCACCTATCTGCCGCCTCAATTGTAGTTTTAGGTGAGCATCTGGTTATTTCTGACATTGGCATCTTCCCAGAAATATTCGGGTCGTCCGAACTAGCAACATTGCATACCGCCTTGGCGATATTTGCTATTTCAACAGCAATAAATGCATTCAACATGATTGACGGCATTGATGGTTTAGCGGCCAGCATGGCTTTACTCGCCCTAACCCATACCAACCTCAGTTTCAACCTAATACTGGGCTCAACGCCAACTGATTATGCCACTTTCG
>JAYOCI010000165.1:0-2975 GCA_038105345.1 Rhodobiaceae bacterium | reverse complement strand
TGATTGCCCTGCATGCGGAGAAGAAATAGCGGAGCGAGACAGTGGAATTAAGCGAAATTCTCTGGCTGTTTTTAAATCCATTTGAGGCGGTGCGCGGTGTGCGTGACTTCCTCGAAATGGGCGGCAATGTGTTGTTTTTCATCATGTTGGCGACACTGGCGCTTTGGGCGTTGATTTACGAACGCTATAGTTTTCTGCGTGGTGATTTTGAAATTCTCAAACAGCAACGTTTGTCAGAATGGCAGGCGCGCTCGGAGCACCAAAGTTGGAACGCGCGGCGGATTCGCGAAATGATGATTTCCGATGCCAAGCTTAAAACCTCAGCCAATTTGTCTTACATCAAAGTCTTGGTGGCGTTAGCGCCATTTCTTGGGCTTTTGGGCACAGTGACTGGCATGATTGAAGTTTTCGATGTCATGGCGGTTACTGGTTCGGGCAATGCGCGCGCCATGGCGGCTGGTATTTCAAAAGCCACATTGCCAACCATGGCCGGCATGGTGGTGGCTTTGTCTGGGTTATTTTTCACATCAAGTTTGGAGCGCAAGGCCGAGTGGTCGGTTGAGCAGCTTGAAGACCAATTGGAATTGGCCGATGAGGCCTAAGGGGTAAGCAATGAGACGTAGACACGCACGCCGAGAGGAAGATACAGCCATTGATATGACGCCAATGCTCGACATTGTGTTCATCATGTTGATCTTTTTTATCGTGACGGCCACTTTCGTGAAAGAAAGCGGTATTGATGTGACGCGGCCAGATGCCGAGACAGCGGTCAAGCAATCGCGGGTCGGTATTCTTATCGCCATTCGCGACAATAATGAAGTTTGGGTCAATCGTCGGCAGATTGATTTGGCCGCTGTGCGCGCCAATGTCGAGCGCTTGCACGCCGAAAACCCGCAGGGTGGGGCGGTGATTCAAGCCGATAAGGGCGCACAAACCGGAACCTTGATTGAGGTTATGGACCAAGTTCGATTGGCCGGTGTTGGCTCCATTGCCATTGCGGCGGAAGAAAAATAATGAATTTAGAAATGGTCAATCGTCGGTTTTTAGCATCGGCCGGTCTGGCGCTGGTGACGACGATTGCTTTGTTTTTGACCATGAAGGTTTTGATTACCGGTCAAAATTATCAGGTCGAAGAAGAATTGGCCGCCTTTGGTGTTGATTTCGTCCGCGTCGAGCGCGACGAAGACCTAAACACCAAAGATCGTGCTTTGAAGCGGCCCAGTCAGCAGCAGCCCGATGAGCCACCGCCGCCGCCGAAACTGCAACAGGCGAGCCGTCCAAATATGGATAAGGCTTCGATGAGTGCTGATTTGAGCGGTTTCGACATCGGCGGTATGAATTTGGATGCGCCAGTTGATGGCGACGCCTTGGCGATTGTTCGCGTCTTGCCGCGTTATCCAAGCCGAGCCTTGTCTCGTGGTATTGAGGGCTGGGTGCTTTTAGAGTTTTCAATCGACCAAGTCGGCAAAGCGATTAACCCAAGGGTGGTGGAAGCCGACCCAGCCGGTATTTTCAACAGCTCAGCCATGCGCGCGGTGACCAAATGGAAATACCGCCCAATGGTTGAAAACGGTAAGCCAGCGGTGCGCCATGGCGTGCGGCAATTATTCAGCTATCAGATTGCTAAATAGATAGATTTAATCAGGACGATATGATGAAACGATTGGCCAGTATATTGTTAACCTTGACGCTTATTGTCGTGCCAATAAGTTTGTCTGGCGTGCAATATGCTGCGGCGCAAACGACCAAAAAGGAAAAGCCGTCAAAGCCGAAAACCGTGCGATCAGAAGTGCTTGGCAAAAGCGCCTTTAGTCGTATCGAAAAGGCGCAAAACCTGATGGCCGAAGAACAATATGACGAGGCCTTAGAAGTTCTGCAGTCAATGCTCGATAGCAGTCAATTTAAGCCCTATGAAAAAGCCGTTGCCATTCAAACCATGGGCTATGTTTTTGCCGGACAGGGTGATTATCCCAAAACCATCAGCACATTTGAGCGCGCCATTGCGACGGGCGATTTGCCGGAGCGCGTGGTCAATGGCTTGACCTATAATTTGGCGCAGTTAAATCTGGCCGAAGATCGGCCTGAAAAAGCCTTGGCATTGCTTGATGAATGGTTTGCCAGTTTCGACGATGATCCGCCAGCTGAGGCATTTGCGTTGAAAGCGCAGGCGCATTTGTCGCTCGATCAATTCTCGCCCGCCGAGGATGCTATTCGTAACGCCTTATCGCGTGTCGACGAGCCAAAGCAGCAATGGGTTCGGGTGCTGCTATCGGTTTTATTGCAGCAGGAACGCTATAAAGAGGCCCAACCCGTTCTGGTTGATGCCGTCGAACGTTGGCCTGGGGTGAAGGCTTTTTGGCAGCATCTGACGTCGGTTTATTATGAGTTGAACGATGAAAAACTCGCCTTTGTGGCGCAGCGCGCGATGCATGTTCAGGGGATGCTGACGACCGGCCGTGAGTTATCGTCAATGGCGCAACTGTATTTATATCATAATGTTCCCATCAAAGCGGCGCAGATTCTGCAAGTTGGCATGGATAATGGCACCATCGAAAAGACTGAAGAAAACTATGAGACCTTAGCGCTCGCCTATATGCATGCGCGCGAATGGTCTGACGCCATTGAGCCGCTAACCCGTGCCGCCGAATTATCGGATAAGGGCAAATTCTATGCGCAATTGGCCGAGTCCTATGTGCAGGATGAAGAATGGGCCAAGGCGGAAGCCGCTTTGGTGAAAGCGCTTGATAAGGGCGGTCTTGAGAATGAAGCCAATAGCTGGTTGCTGCTAGGCATTGCACGCACGCGCATTGAGCAATATGACGCCGCCATTAAAGCTTTCCGCAAAGCCGGTGATGATGATGAATTGGCCAAAGATGCGTTTCGCTGGATACGTTCAATCGAGCGCCGTTTGGCGGAAAAGAAGCGCCAAGCCGAAGAGGGCGACGGCTGATTTAGCCATAAGCATTATAGGCTTG
>JAYOCI010000164.1:0-2984 GCA_038105345.1 Rhodobiaceae bacterium | reverse complement strand
CCCCAATGTGGCCGCCCGCCATAGCTGCGGAATATCGGTTCAATTTCGGTGAACAAAAATTCATATTCATCGGGTGCATGTGTGTGCACGGCAACGGAAATGCGCGGCCCCGCATTAAACGGCGACAGCCAGGCCGTGTCTGCTGCCGTCATGCGGCACTCAAAGGGGAAAAACACGTCGCGACGATGGCGCTCAATATGGGCGCGTACCGCTTCCAAGCCCTCCAATGCGCGCTCAGGCGGCAGATGAAATTCCATTTCATTGAAATGCACATTGCGCGCACTCGACAGCAATTGCCAACTTTCACCGACCACATCTTCCTCCGGTGCATCGGCAATGGCGGCTGACAATAATTTTTTCCTCAGATAAGGAAACCAGCCCAGCCAATCGCGCAACGCTTTTAACTGCATGATGCCATCATCGCTTTCATCATGCGCGCGCCGACGCGCCGCGGCCTCGGTGATATTATGGGTGATGCACATGGCTTGGCCGGAAAACGGCAAGTAGAAAAACTCGAAATTACGATTGTCGCGCCATAATTGCTCGGCATCCGCCAAAACCTGACCATAGGGGGCAAACCAGACGCGGCGGTGCAGTTTGTGGCGCGCCACTAATTGCATTTGAATTTCCGTGCAAATACCCAGCGCCCCCAATGCCACTTGTGCGGCAGGCAGCATATCAGCATTTTGCGCGGCGCTGATCTCCACCTCCTCACCGGCACCGGTGACCATGCGCAGCCCGCGAATTTCTGCTGCCAAACACGGCAGGTCACGCCCCGTGCCATGCGTTGCCGTGCTGGTCGCGCCGGCCAGACTTTGCACATCAATATCGCCGAGATTGCGAAACGCCAAACCGTGTTCGGCCAAAGCGGGTGACAAATCTTTGAGCTGCGCCCCGGCCCCCAGCCATGCCGTTTGTGCCTGCTTGTCGAGCGCCCCGACAGCGTTGAAATGATCAAGCTTGACAATGGCACCATCACACGGCACCAGGCCGGTCCAGCTATGACCCGACCCGACCGGGCGCACCCCGCCCTTTGTTTCACCAATCAGTTTCTTAAGCGCCGCAATATCTTGCGGCACGGCAATATCGGCATTTTGCGGCGCAATGGATTTCGACCAATTTTGCCAGCCTGACGCACCGGCACCATCGTCTGACTGTTTGGCTTGAACCGGCATTAGCACGCTCGCTCCCATCGCGGCCAGAAGGGTTCGTCTCTTCATATGGCCTTCCCTCATATGAAGAAAAGGCTATAAGCGCGCCGCTGCATTGGCAAGCATTAAGCGCCCAGAAAATTTCGAATGGCATAATTGGTGGTGGTCTGTGCCACCAACCCGCCATTCTCATCTTTCAAATCGGCAATCAGGGTAAAATCATAGCGCCCGTCTTTTTCCAGCGCCGCGTTCATTTCATCAGCCTGCGCTTGTGTGAACACGGTCTCGGCCGTGATCGATGTCATGGCCGGCGCTTTGAATTTAATCTTCAAATCCCGCACCACGGGTTGGAATTTTTCAGGCTTGGCAAGGTGGCGCATCGGCACCAGACCGCCGAGAAACTCACCACCGGCAAAAAGATAAGCCGCATGCATCATCTGCACATGGTTTTGTGTTTCCGAACTCAACACCACTTTCACTTTAAAAACCTCATCGGCTTGCAAAATCTGCAAGCCGGCATTGCGATAAAGGCCATAATTATCGCGAATATTGGCCGCTAATCTCTCCAAATCCATTGGTCTCTCCTATCTTTGCACCATCATGCCCGCGACGCCTGACGGCGCAATATGTGACCGGCTTTGGCAACCAAATAGGGCAAGAGGCCGATAACCGCCAAGCCGAATAATGTGCCACTCCCATAAAGCACCAGCGCATGATTATCGAGCAAAGCGGGCAGCAGACGCGTTGTCACAATCATCAAAACAAAGCACAGGCCGGTCAAGGCGCCGGCCAATAGGGCGCGCATGATTATCGGGCCGGGTAAAGACACGTCTTCATGGCCGCGCACATAGCGTCCGATCACCCAACCGGTGGTCAGGCCGATAAACCAATAGGGTGCTTGATGGCCGATATGGGCCGGATAAAAGATGACATAAAGCGCCTGTGCGCCAATCAGGGCGAGGACGATTTGCGGCAAGGTCAGCGCCGCCAGACGGCGGCGACTTTTTGCATGGCGTTGCACCGCAATATAGGCGGCGAGGCATAACACACCAATGGCAAAGCCCGAGGCAACATCGCCCAAATCATGCACGCCGAGATAAAGGCGCGAAAAGCCTTGCAGGGGAATAAAAATTGCCGCCGCCGCATATGCCCAATTTTGCCGCATGGTATAGGCCAAATAACCCCATAAAACGACGGCAATTTGCGTGTGTCCGCTGGGCCAGCCATAGCTGTCGCCGACCCGCCCGTCGAGCGCATATAGCGCATCGGGGCGCGGGTCTTGTCCGAAATCCTTAAGCCAGCTATTGAGCAGACCGGCCGCCATCAACAATATGGCGGTATGGAAAAACCGCTTTGAGCCGAGGGCAAAATAGCCAAAACACAAAAACATAATGAGAAATAGCGGGTAGCCGGCCAAAGTGACCAACTCAAAAAAGCTGCTCAAAAACGGTGTCCGCAAAGCCAACACCCAATCCATAGACGTCCAAATCGACATGAAAAAAACCCCCCGAGCGCTCAAATTAGCATTGGCATTGGCGCCGAACAAGGTTTGGCGCACTGCCACGCAGATGAAAATCGCTCAGTTGGGAGGAAAATGGCGCACCGGGGATGGGTTCGATGCCTTTCCTAGGCTCCTAGCAAGCCCTGACCTTCAATAATATCAATAGGTTAGCACTTTTGGGGGCTCGTGCAAATCCTATTTGTGGTCATCCATATGGTCTACCATAACAGCCATGATCTCTGCTCCTCAAACAAATATGCTTGAAGATCAATGGCTTGGACCGTCAAACACGGCACCTTTCCCATCCTTCTAACCTGCATCAAGATTTATAG
>JAYOCI010000163.1:0-2987 GCA_038105345.1 Rhodobiaceae bacterium | reverse complement strand
TGGGTAAAGCGGATTTTTCCGAGCCATTATTTGCGCCTTTTGCCGATGATGGATTTGGGCCGCGACGCCGATTAAACCGTAAAGCGAAAAGCTGCGGTTTTTACCATGCGGCACCCGGCCTATTGACTTCACCCGGCCTTCGCAGTAAGACGCAATTAATAATCATTCTTAATTGCAAGAGGAATTATATGTCTGTACCGCGCTCACTGGTTTATGGCGTTCTTGTGCTCGGTTTTTTGACGGCAAGTCTGATGGCTGGCGTGGCGACGCTATCGCTGTCCGCCGCCCCGGCAACGGCAAAAAATGCCGGCGTCGTCAATGTCTATTCCTATCGCCAACCGTTTTTGGTGGAACCGCTTTTTGCCAAATTCAGCGACCAAACGGGCATTGAGGTAAAGGTGATTTTCGCCAAAAAGGGCTTGATTGAACGCATCGCTACAGAGGGCGCGCGCTCACCCGCCGATATTATTTTGACGGTTGATATTGGTCGCCTGCAAGCGGCGCGCGCGATCGCCCAAAAAGTCTCATCGCCGCTTTTAGAACGCCATATTCCTGCCGCTGCGCGCGGGCAAGACAATAAATGGTTCGGCCTGACCTGGCGCGCGCGCATTGCCTATGCGGCAAAAGACCGGGTGGCGGAAAACAGCCTCGCTTTTGCCGATTTGGTCGACCCCGCCTATCGCGGGCGTATTTGCCTGCGCTCGGGCCAACATCCTTATAATGTCGCTTTATTTGCCGCCATGCTCGCGCATTTGGGCGAGGCCGAGTTCAAAAATTGGCTGCGCGGCCTGAAAGCCAATCTCGCCGCCAAGCCGTCGGGCAATGACCGCGCGCAAGTGCGCAAAGTCTATGGCGGGGCCTGCGATATCGCCATTGGCAATACCTATTATATGGGCAAAATGCAGACCAATGATAAAAAGCCCGAGCAAAAAGACTGGGCCAAATCGGTCAAGCTGATTTTCCCCACCATGCCGCGCGGCGGCGCGCATATGAATGTGTCGGGCATGGCGATGGCCAAATATGCGCCCAATCGCGCCAATGCACAAAAACTGATGGAATTTCTGGTCTCGCGTGAAGCGCAGGAAATTTATGCTGAGGTCAATTTTGAATATCCCATTCGCAGCGATGTCGCCGCCTCTGAGCGCGTCAAAAGCTGGGGCGCTTTCAAGCCCGACAATCTGCCGCTTGACCGCATTGCGGCACAGCGCAAACGGGCCAGCCAATTGGTCGATGAACTATCCTTTAATGACGGGCCGTAATGTGGCATGATTTTTTCCGACACATAAAGGGAGATTGATCATGTCATTTAGCGGAGGCTGCTATTGCGGCAAAGTGAAATATGAAGCCGATGGTGATGCGGTGATGAAATTGCAATGCCATTGTCGCGAATGCACTTATATCACTGGCGGTGCGGCCAATTTAACCATGGGCGTGGCCGAAGCCGGTTTCAAATACACGCAAGGCGCACCGGCCAGCTATCAGCGCGATGATTTGGACGGCGCGGTCACACGCGAATTTTGCGGAGATTGCGGCACACCGCTTTTGACCCGTGCGCCCGGCGCGCCCGGCGCGGTGCTGCTGAAAATCGGTTCGCTCGACAATCCGGCTGATTTCGGTGGTCCCGATGTGGCGATTTATACCGATGAGAAACATGACTTCCATGTCATTGCTGACGGGGTCGCGCAATTCGGCAAATTGCCGGGTTAACGCAATAAAAAACCCCCGGCAGATTGCTCTGCCGGGGGTCACGCTCACTAGGGGATATCAAGTGCGCGAGAACTCGGGATAGGCTTCAATGCCAAGCTCTGATTTATCGAGCCCGAGCAATTCACCATCCTCTTCAATGCGGATACCCATTGTCGCTTTCAGTATCGACCACAAAATGCCGCTGGCAATCATGGTGAAGATACCGACTGAGATAACGCCAATGGCTTGCACGCCATAAGAGGCATCGCCATTGGTCAACGGCACAATCATGGTACCCCAAATACCGCACACAAGGTGCGCCGGAATGGCACCGACCACATCGTCGATTTTCATCTTATCCAAAAGCGGCACGGCCAATACGACCAGCACGCCACCGACAGCGCCGATAAAGGCGGCGGCCGGAATGGACGGGGTCAGCGGCTCAGCCGTGATGGACACCAGCCCACCAATGGCACCGTTCAAGGCCATGGTCAGGTCAATCTTGCCGTAAAGCGCATTGGACGCGACCATTGCGGCAACAACACCTGCGGCCGCAGCCATATTGGTATTGATGAAGATATTGGAAATCGCTGCCGCATCGGCACCTGAACCCAGAGCCAATTGCGAACCGCCATTAAAGCCGAACCAACCCAGCCACAGCACGAATGTGCCGAGCGTTGCCAAAGGCATGCTGGAGCCCGGAATTGGTGTAACTTCGCCATTGGGGCCATATTTACCGGCGCGCGCGCCGAGAATAATGGCACCGGCCAGCGCTGCCCAACCACCGGTTGAGTGCACCAGTGTAGAACCGGCAAAGTCTGAAAAGCCCATAGCATCGAGCCAGCCTGTGCCCCACTCCCAGCTACCGACGATGGGATAAATAAATCCGGTCAGGAATAGGGTGAAGATGAGGAACGGCCACAGCTTCATGCGCTCGGCAATGGTGCCGGACACAATTGACGCGGTAGTGGCGCAGAACACCATTTGGAAGTACCAGTCAGAACCGGCTGCATAGCCGCCTGAGAAATCAGGGGCATCGCCGCCAATTGCACTGTCATCGGCAGACCATACGGAGAACAGCTCGCCAATATAGCCGCCTTCTTCAATGCCATACATCAGGTTATAGCCGACCAGCCAATACATAAGACCGGCGATGGAGAACAATGAGATGTTTTTCAAGCAAATGGTTGCGACATTTTTTGAACGCACCATGCCGCTTTCGAGCATGGCAAAGCCGGCGGCCATGAACATGACCAGAAAACCGCAGACCAGAAACAGGAATGTGTTGAACACATAGGCTG
>JAYOCI010000001.1:45975-63360 GCA_038105345.1 Rhodobiaceae bacterium | reverse complement strand
GGTTTATCTCGGTCTGGGCTGGACATATGCGTTTTATATTGTTGTCAAATTGACGATTATTACTGGCGCGCATTGCGATGTTCAGTGGGACGCGCCATTGTATAAAATCAAAGCTCTATCGCCCATCATGTGGGTTGTTGAGCGGATTATTTCGACACCATCAACTCACTCTATGCATCACGGCAAACACAAAGCCGACGGCATTACTCATTATAAGGGCAATTACGGCAATCTGCTTTTCTTCTGGGATGTGCTTTTCGGCACGGCTCGCATTACCCGTCAGCGGCCACCTGAATATGGCGTTGAAGACCTGCCGGATAGTAGCGTTGGCGAGCAATTATTATGGCCGCTGGTGCGAGTGAAATCTTAAGAGGACAAAATGACGGCACAAAAATTTACCAATTATGCCGACTTCTGGCCGTTTTATTTGCAAGAACATGCGAAGCCCGTGTGTCGTGCGCTGCACTATATTGGCACGAGCGGCGTTATTGCCATCGCCATTGCCGGCCTGTGGTTGGATAATCTATCGCTTTTATGGCTGATGCCCCTGTTTGGCTATGGCTTTGCTTGGGCGGCGCATTTTTTCGTTGAGAAAAATAAACCAGCCACTTTTACCTATCCGCTATGGTCATTGGTCAGTGATTTCAGAATGTATGGGCTGTTTATCACCGGTCGGTTACGGCCCCATTTGCAGTCAGCCGGCGTAAACGATTAAAAAATAGGCAAATTGAGAAAAATAAAAAAACGCCTAAAAAATAGGCAAACAATAGAAGCATAATCATCTCTATATGAGAAAAACCCCTTGTTTATCGGGTTTTTTACATTTGGCACGTTACTTGCATAAGTCGGGTAGCACTTTTGCTGAAAAGGAGATTTTTATGACTAATTTTATTTCAAACCGTAAATCATTGGCTGCGGCTCTTTTTGCTGGTTCAATGTTGGCCACGCCGGCTCTGGCGGTCACCATTGAGGGCAATGTTGGCGCCACCACAGATTATATTTGGCGCGGTGACACCCAGTCGCAAGGCGATGTGAGCTTTTCAGGTGGGCTTGATGCCGATCTCGGCGCTGGCTTTGCCGTCGGCGTTTGGGCTGGTTCATTGGGCGGCAATCAAACTGACGACAGCGCCAATTATGAATTAGACCTCTATGGCAGCTATGGTTTCGCCCTTGGCGAAGTCGGCATGGAAATTGGCTATATCGCCTATAAATATCCAGGCGTTGCCGAGTCGGGAGATGATTTCGAAGATATTTATGTCAGCGCCAGCTATGGCCCGCTGTCGGTTTCATATTATGTCGATGCCGATGTGGAAGATAACACTTACATCTCAATCGACGCAGATTTTGCTCTTGAAGGCGATTGGACCTTGGGTCTGCACTTCGGCCAAGAAGAATTTGAGGTCGGTGCCGACGATGATGATGCATCCATCTCACTTTCAAAAGGTGATGTAACCCTGACAGTTTCCGGTGACGAAGGCGACGACACACGTGCCATCGTTTCATGGGGCATGTCGTTCTAATCGATCATTGAGAGAGGTTCCTTCCATGAAACTTATTATCGCCATCATTAAACCGTTCAAGCTCGATGCCGTCCGCGAAGCGCTGACCGCAGCTGGGGTTGACGGAATGACAGCCTCAGAAGTGAAAGGTTTCGGTCGCCAAAAAGGTCAGACCGAAATCTATCGCGGGGCTGAATATGAAGTGAATTTTTTGCCGAAAATGCGTCTTGAAATCGTTCTCGACGACGAAAAAGTGGATGCCGCCTGCGAGGCCATTCGCTCAGCTGCCAATAGTGAAAAAATTGGCGACGGCAAAATCTTCGTTCTTTCAGTTGAAGAAGCAATTCGTATCCGTACCGGTGAGACCGGCGTCTCGGCTATTTAGAAAATTTGGAGATCTTTATGTTTAACAATAGTTTCAAAAAACTAGGTTTAATTGCCGGGCTCACTGTCCTCGCAAGCCCTGCACTGGCTGAAGTGCCTGGCGAAACCGCCTTTATTTTTAACACGCTACTTTTCCTCATCATGGGTGCTTTTGTGATGTGGATGGCAGCCGGCTTTGCCATGCTGGAAAGCGGCATGGTGCGGTCGAAAAACGTGGCGACCATTTGCGTGAAAAACGTCGCGCTGTTTGCCATCGCCGGCATTCTTTATTATGTCGTCGGCTATAACCTTATGTATAGCGGCGTTGATGCTGGCTTTATCGGCGAATTTTCCATGTGGTCACCCGATGACAGCGCCTATCTGGGCGATACACCAAACTTCGGTGAAGGCGACACATATGCCGCTGGCTCCGATTGGTTCTTCCAGATGGTATTCGTTGCCACCGCAGCGTCAATCGTCTCCGGCACATTGGCCGAACGCATTAAACTGTGGCCTTTCCTAGGCTTTGTTGCCTTGCTGACAGCTATTATCTACCCAATCCAAGGTTCTTGGACATGGGGTGGCGGTTGGTTGAGTGAAATGGGCTTTGCTGATTTCGCTGGTTCAACCATTGTTCACTCTGTTGGTGGCTGGGCTGCGTTAACAGGTGCCTTGATCCTCGGGGCGCGTTCAGGCCGTTACACATCATCAGGTGCGGCTGTCGCCATGCCTGGCTCCTCCATGCCACTGGCAACTTTGGGCACATTTATTCTATGGCTCGGTTGGTTCGGCTTTAATGGCGGTTCACAGTTGGCTCTTGGTTCAGCTGAAAATGCGATCGCCATTTCGCAAATCTTCATCAACACAAATCTGGCAGCAGCTGGTGGTGTTGTGGCCGCGATGATCGCCAGCCAATTGGTCTATAAGAAAGTTGACCTGACTTTGGCACTTAACGGTGCGATTGGTGGCCTTGTGTCAATCACAGCCGAACCTTTAGCGCCAACAGGTGGCTTGGCCATTCTGATCGGTGCCGTTGGCGGTGTGTTGATTGTCTTGTCAGTACCGGTTCTTGACCGTTTGAAAATCGACGATGTCGTCGGCGCCATTCCGGCTCACCTTGTCTGCGGTATTTGGGGCACGTTGGCTGTCGTTCTGTCAAATGGCGACGCCAGTCTGGTAACCCAAATCATTGGTATCGCCTCAATTGGTGGTTTTGTTATCGTCACCAGCACCATTGGCTGGTTGGTATTGAAAGCCGTCATTGGCATTCGGGCGAGCGAGGAAGAAGAACTCCTCGGCCTCGATAAATCAGAATTGGGTATCGAAGCATATCCAGAATTCTCGCGTAGTTAATCCCCCAAAACCTGCGTGAGACCCCGGGCAGCAATGCCCGGGGTTTTCGCGTTTTGGCTCATTACATGGGCGGCACGGTCTCAAATTGCATGACGCCATCACCAATCACATGGAAATCATATTTTTCAGATGTGAAAATAGCGACATCAGGGCCGACAAAATCTTCTGGCTTATCCATTGAGCCGACTTTCAGCAAAACCGCACCAGCGAGTTGTGGCGCACGGGTTAATATCGGCGTCCCACAATTACCACAAAATTCACGGGTTACCGGATTTTCTAGATCCGAGCGTGTATAGGCAGCGGGCGTGCCCTTGGTATATTTGAAATGCGTGTCGGGCAGGCCCATGACCAGATTACCGGCACCGCCCGTAATATATTGGCATTCGCGGCAATGGCATTGCCCTTTGAATACTGGATCGCCCTCAGCCTCGTAGCGCACTTGGCCACAATAACAACCACCTTCTACTTTCATGAGTTTCCTCCCTCGTTAAAGCATAACTGTGGCAGAATTTTTGGGCTTTGCAAAGTCGTTAGGGGCCTTGGTTAAAGTCGGTTTCGTCGACAATTTGGCTGGCCCGCTGGCGCAGACGGGCAATATCATCCATTGGCAAATCATCGGCCTGCAAATGACCCCAGCTTTGCACCAATGGTGAAATGGCAACATCTTGGCGCACCGGATATTCAAAATTGACGTCAGCGTAGATTTTTTGAGCCGTGGCGGAGACCAGAAACTCCATAAGTTTTTGCGCGTTTTGTTTATTGGGCGCGTGTTTGGCCATCACCATGCCCGAGACATTGACATGTGTGCCACCATTAGGCATTTGCGGGAAAACTGGCCGAACTGAGGCAGCCCATTGTTTTTGTTCGGGGTTTTGCTCATTGGTTTGCATTTTGCCCATATAATATGTGTTGCCAATGGCAATATCACATACCCCACCAAAAACGCGGCGCACTTGCGCGCGATCATTACCCGATGGTTTTTCTGTCAAATTAGCCTTGAGCCCGAGCAGCCATTGGCGGAACTCGGCTTCACCCAAATGGGCCAACATGGCAGCAAATAGCGCATTATTATAGGGGTGCTGGCCCGAACGCAGACAGATTTTGCCGCGCCATTTTTCATCTGCCAATTCGGCATAAGTCAGGCTTTCTTGGCTTACCCTTTGTTTGGAAACATAGGCAATGCGGGCCCGCCATGTGAGGCCGAACCATAAATCATCATCGCTGCGCGCCTGTTTGGGAATATATTGCCGCAGAATGGGTGAACTCACGGGCTGGGCAATTTTTTCTGCCGCATGGTTCAAATTGGCAATATCCGTCGTCAGCACAACATCGGCCGGACTATTACTGGCCTCCGCTTCTATGCGTTCGATCAGGCCCTTTTTCGCGAAGATGACTTTCACAGCAATGCCGGTTTCGGCGGTAAAAGCATCAAATAAAGGCTCCACCAAAAATGGTTGGCGGTAGGAATATACATTCACCTGCTGGTCGCTGGCGTGGCTGGGAACCGAGTCGATGAGGCCAAAGAGGGCGGTTGAGCCAGCAAGGGCGGCCAGTGCAAGAGCGATGAAGCGGCGGATCATGGGTGTTCTTAACCTATTCGGGGCATTGTCATGCAGAGTTTGGCTCCAGATGCAAATGCGAGTGATTATTAACAAGACATATAGGATTTGTCCGGCCAGCTGTCAAGCGCCTGCGCCTCAGGGTCTGGAATCCGCGGCGCGCAGGCCGTTTCAGCGGGTCAATTAGACGGATGCGTCTTGCTTTTTGCCGACATCTTTCAAGAAAGGCAGCATGGATAGATATTTGACCGGCGCAATGCGGCGAACGAAATCGATAAAATAAGCGTCAGGGCCGACCAAAACGCGCGCCTTTTTCTTGCGAATGGCTTTGAGAATAATTTGCGCTGCTTTATCGGGCTGGGTCATGGTCAAGTCTTGGAATTTGATAATCGCTTCCTCGTGCTCGGCCTCGGCATTCGGGCCTTGGCTGATCCGCGCATGGCGCACAATATTGGTATTGATACCGCCCGGGTGGATGACCGTGACGCCGATATTATGCTCAACCATTTCATGGCGCAGCGCCTCGGTAAAACCGAGAACGCCATATTTGGCCGCATTATAGGCGCTTTGCGATGGCACGCCGATAAGGCCGAAAACAGACGACACATTGGCCACATGGCCGCTACCGCGTTTCATAAAATGCGGCAGAAAAGCCTGCGTGCCATGGACAACACCCCAAAAATCAATGTCCATCACCCAATTGAAATTATCCATTGTCATTTCGGCAACCGGCGCTGAATGGGCGACGCCGGCATTGTTCAAAATCAGGTCAGCGCCCCCATGCGCCTTTTCGACCTTATCGGCCAAGGCAAACATGGCGTCACGATCGGAGACATCGACAATATGGGTCTCGCCGCGACCGCCGGCTTCCACAATCGCCTTATGCGCCGCTTCCAGCATATCGGAACGAATATCTGTCATCACAACATAAGCGCCCTCGGCCGCTAAGGCTTGCGCACAGGCCGCGCCAATACCACTGCCTGCACCGGTCACCACACATATTTTATCTTTGAAATTTTTCATTGCTCTCCCCCTAATTTGGCTCGTAGTTAACCACGACTTGGCCAAAAGTAAAAAAGAAAAGCCCCGAAGGGCTTTCCAAATTTTATCTTACTGTCGCCGACTTAATTCTGTCCTGAACGACGGCGCCGACGTTCCAGCGGCTGATAGGCTTGCGCCGCATGGGTTGTGCAATAAGGGCTGCCAGATTTGGCGCGGGCACCACAGAAATGAAACTCGGTTGTGCCGGGGTCGCCGATTGGCCATTTGCAAGTGTGTTCGGTCAAATGCAAAACACTGGCGCGCTCTTCTGGGCTCAAAATAGGTTCTGGAATGACTTCCTCTTTTAGCTCATCCATGCTGCTGTCGCGGAAACGCGAGCGGCTATTGGCCAAGGAAGGTGTTGAGGCACGAACGCGGCTGGCGCTGGTATTGACCCGAGCCGTTGATACGCGTGCAGGCGTGGCCCGCCCCGATAGGCCCAGTCGGTGAACTTTACCAATAACCGCATTGCGGGTGACCCCGCCCATTTTACGCGCAATCTGGCTGGCGCTGAGGCCATCCGTCCATAATTGTTTCAGTGTTTCAACCCGATCATCCGTCCAAGCCATTTTTCTCTCCAATGTTCAAAGCGCGTGGTCCCGCCACATCTAGTGTTAACGCTTTTTATTTTCTACTATATCTAGTAGATATCGAAAATCGCCGTGATTCATTTATCCACATGATTCGATTCGCGCGGAAATGATTCCCCAGTCTGAGGGCGGCTTATGTGGCGGCAAAAAAACTTGTAAACCCGCGCAAACTAATTACATTTGCCGGATGACAGATATCAGTACAGAGTTACCCTATGATGCGGCAAAATCCGCCGCTCCCGAAGCCTATCCAGATTTGGGGGTTCGCCAATTTGGTCGCTTCAACAGTCTTGGCCTATGGACGCTTTATCGCAAAGAGGTGCAGCGCTTTTTAAAAGTCTGGATGCAGACTCTGATGGCGCCAATCATCACCACGCTTTTATTTTTGGCGATTTTCTCTCTGGCGCTGGGTGGCTTGCGGCCAGATATTAATGGCGTGCCATTTGTTGAATTTCTCGCCCCCGGCCTGATTATGATGGCGATTGTGCAAAATGCTTTTGCCAATGCCTCATCTTCTTTATTGGTCGCCAAAGTGCAGGGCAATGTCGTTGACTTTTTAATGCCGCCACTATCGCCAGGTGAGTTGAACCTCGGCATATCTTTGGGTGGGTTGACGCGTGGCTTATTTGTCGGGGCTGGCACATTCCTCGGCATGAGCATTTTTATCGACCTGAGCATTTATAATTTCTTTGCGGCTCTATTTTACGCCTGTATTGCCTCAGCGCTGATGGCGCAGATCGGTCTATTGGGCGGCATTTGGGCCGAAAAATTTGATCACCTAGCGACAGTGACCAATTTTGTCATCACCCCATTATCGTTTTTATCGGGCACGTTTTACTCGGTAAATCAATTGCCCCGCTTCGCTTATGAGGTGACGCAATATAATCCGTTCTTTTACATGATTGACGGTTTCCGTTTTGCGGTGACCGGAAAAGCCGAAGGCTCATTATTATTCGGCGCCAGCCTGTTGATCGGCTTAACAGTGGTGTTGAGCATTATTTGCCAAATCGTCTTGACCCGCGGCTATCGGCTCAAAAGTTAAATAATTTGCGGATATCGTCGGTTTTGCTATAAAGGAAGTCATCGTAAGGGCCGCCTAAGGGCGGCTTTTTCTGTTGTGGGAATAAACTGATGGATGAGTCGAAACAAAGTCATGTGATGGCGACCTATAATCGGGCGGCGCTGCGCTTTGCGCGCGGTGAGGGCGCGTGGCTAATCACAGAGGACGGCGATCGCTATCTCGATTTTGGATCGGGCGTGGCGGTCAATGTTCTTGGACACGCACATCCAAAATTAGTCGCCGCATTAAAAGACCAAGCCGACAAGCTGTGGCATGTTTCAAATCTCTATACCATCCCCGAACAAGAGGCGCTGGCGGATGCGCTATGCGCTCATAGTTTTGCCGATCGGGTTTTCTTTTGTAACTCAGGGGCTGAAGCTGCTGAAGGCATGATTAAAGTCATGCGCAAATATCATGCCGTCAACGGCCACGCTGAAAAAGTCACGCTGATTTCTTTTGCCGGTGCCTTTCATGGCCGCACATTGGCGGCTTTGGCGGCGGCTGGCAATCAGGCCTATCTTGAGGGCTTTGGCCCAGCGCCTGCCGGTTTTGTGCAATGTCCGGCGTTTGATATTGGCCAGCTTGAGGCGCTGATTGATAACACCACGGCCGGTATTTTGATTGAGCCGATCCAAGGTGAGGGCGGCGTGCGCGATGCTGGTAGCGGCTTTTTGCGGCAATTGCGCGAGCTGTGCGACAAGCACGATATCTTGCTGGGATTTGACGAAGTGCAATGCGGCATGGGCCGTACCGGTAAATTATTTGCCCATGAATGGGCCGAGGTGACACCAGATGTCATGGCTATTGCCAAGGGCATTGGTGGTGGTTTTCCGCTTGGGGCGTTTTTGACCAGTGAAAAACTCGGCGCCGTCATGAAACCGGGCACACATGGGTCAACCTATGGCGGCAATCCGCTAGCAACAGCGGTTGGTGCGGCAGTGCTGGAAACCGTCAGCCAAACGGCATTTCTCGAACATGTGCAGGATGTCTCCGGATTTTTCCGCCAGCAATTGGCGCAAGTGATTGATGAAAATAGCGATATTTTCACGCAAGTGCGCGGCCTTGGCCTTCTCATTGGTCTCAAATGCACGCCCTTGAACACCGATGTGGTGGCTGCTTTGCGCCATCACCATTTGCTCGCCGTCGGGGCCGGTGAAAACACATTGCGCTTATTGCCGCCGTTGAATGTCACGCGTGATGAAATTGCGGTGGCGATTGCGGCCATTCAGGCGGCGTGTGCTGATTTGCGTTCAGCCAAAGGTGAGGCTTAGGAATTATGGCATATCAAAACTTCATTGATCTGAGTGATTTGACCAAGGCGCAAGCGCGCCAGCTTTTGGATGATGCGCATCAACGCAAAGCGGCGCGGGCCGGACTGCCGAAAGGCACGGTTGACCCAGATGCACCTTTGCGCGGCTATGCGCTGGCTATGGTTTTCGACAAGCCATCGACGCGCACGCGTTTATCATTTGATTTAGGCATGCGTCAGCTGGGCGGCGAGACGATGATTATTAATCAGGCTGAAACTCAGCTTGGTCGCGGTGAAAGCATGTCTGACACGGCGCAGGTGATTTCGCGCTTTGCCGATATTGCGATGCTTCGCACCGGACCGCATGAAAAACTCACTGATTTTGCCAAATATGGCAGTATTCCGGTGATTAACGGCCTGACCGCCTTTAGCCATCCGTGCCAAATTTTGGCTGATTTAATGACCTTTGAAGAACATAAAGGGCGGATCAATGGTCAGCGCATTGCTTGGCTTGGTGATGGCAATAATGTTTTAGTGTCATTTATTCATGCCGCCGCTCTTTTTGATTTTGAATTGGCGATTGCCTGTCCGGCTGATTTCATGCCGCCCAAAGCGGTTCTCGATGCGGCGCTGGCTGATGGTGCCCGCATTGTCATTTGTGAGACGCCGGAGGCGGCTGTCACCGGTGCTGCTTGTGTGGTCACAGATTGCTGGGTGTCGATGAGCGATGATCCGGCGACGGCGCAAAAACGCGCGGAAGCTTTCGCCCCCTATCAGGTGACACAGCAATTAATGGATATGGGTGACGACGCCATTTTCATGCATTGCCTACCGGCCTATCGCGATAGCGAGGTGACGGCTGAGGTCATTGACGGGCCGCAATCGGTTATTTTCGATGAAGCGGAAAACCGGTGCCACGCACAAAAAGCCATTTTGACTTTTTGTTTGAACACAGCAGGACAATAATATGACCGATAGCCCCGATTTCGCCCTCCCATTTCGTATCGAAGGGCAAAACGTCAATGGCCGGATTGTAAAGCTCAATCAATTGGCCAGCGATGTCCTATCGCGCCATGATTATCCGGAAGAAGTCGGGCGTCTGCTCGGCGAGGCTCTGGTTTTAGCGGCCATGCTTGGCACTGTTTTGAAATTCGATGGTCGGTTTATTCTGCAACTGCAAGGCAAGGGGCCGATATCCATGTTGATGGGCGATTATGCCCAAGGCGGGGCGTTGCGCGGTTTTGCGCAATTTGACCGCGACAAGCTCGATGCGGCGCTGGCCAATGGCGACAGCGGCTTGGCGCTTTTAGGGGCCAATGGTCATATGGCTTTTACTGTCGATCAAGGCGCCGATATGGAACGCTATCAAGGCATTGTGCCGCTCGAGGGCGAGAATCTGGCGGAAGCGGCATTGCAATATTTTCACCGTTCCGAGCAAATCGCCACCAGCTTGCGGCTTGCTGCGGCGCCAATGATTTTACCGGGCGGCAAAACCGAATGGCGCGCCGGCGGTATTTTATTGCAGCAAGCGGCCAATGAGGGCGGCACAGACACGCCACCCGATAGCGAATTGCGGAGCGATAGCGACGATTGGCAAAGATTGACCATATTATTGCAGACAACCGAAGACAGTGAACTTCTCGACGCCGAGCTTGAAGCCGAGACGCTGGCTTATCGTTTGTTTAATGAAGATGGCGTCAGGGTTTTTGAACCACGGCCTTTGCATTTTGCCTGCCCGTGTTCACGCGATAGGGTGAAAAATATGCTCATCGGCTTGCCGGAAACAGACCGCGATGAAATGCAAGAACAAGGAAGCATTGAAGTGCGCTGTGAGTTTTGTAATGAGCTTTATGTTTTCGCGCCAGACGATGCCTTTTCAGCATCAAGCGCGTAAATAAATTTAACAAGGCTGACTGGTAAAAGAGTAAATTAGCGTTATATCCAAAACGTGCAGTCGAGGGGTGAGTAAGCGTGTTCGAGAAAATTAAATCAGCATTGTGGGGTCGTTCTGACGCTGCCGCTGAACAGGGGAAATTGCGACGCATGTTGAAGAAACTGCCGCTGCCATTGGTGATCTTGCTGGTCGGTTTCATCGGCTATTACACCCTTGTGAAAACCAAGCCTGAAGTTTTGCCGGTTGAGAACCTAGAGCGCGTCTGGGCGGTGCGTACGATGAAAGCCAATTATGGCACAGTTACGCCTGAAACATTTGCCTTTGGGGAATTGCGGGCCAGCCGTTTGGTCGAATTGCGCGCCTTGGTCGGCGGCGAAGTGATTGCCACGAGTGAAAATTTTGAAGATGGCGCGCGTGTCGCAAAAGGCGATGTGTTGGCTGAGATTGATCCGTTTCAATATCAAGCCGCCGTTGATGATGCCAAAGCCCAATTGCAGGGCGCCATAGCTGTTCAGATGGAACGCCAAGCCTCTGCGGATTTGGCCAAGCTGGAAAAAGAACGGGCCGAAAAATTATTTGAAAAAGGCACGGTTTCGAAAAAGACGCTGGATGATAAAAACGTCGATTATGCCAGTCGCAAAGCCCGTCTTGACCAGCAAGCGGCGCTGATTGCGCGCGAAAAAGTGCGCTTGGCGCGTGTGCAGCGGGATTTGAAAAACACCAAAATTATTGCGCCATTTGATGCCCATGTCGGCAATATCATGGCCCGCGCCGGACGTGTGGTCGGTCTCAATGACCGCGTGGCGACACTGACCAGCGCTGACGATTTTGAAGTCGTGTTTAATCTGTCGGATGATCAATATGGTCGTTTTCTGGCCCGCAATACTGAAATCATTGGTCGTCCGCTGACCGTATTTTGGGATGTCGGCGGCGAGCGGATCACCCTACAGGCCAGCATTCGTCACGTTGGCGCGCAAATCAGCCAAGCCACGCGCGGCGTTGATTTATATGCTAAAATTACCGGTAAAGTGCCATCCAATTTGCGCTCAGGTGCTTTCGTCAGCATTATTATGACGTCACAGCCAGAGGCCAATGTGGTGGCTATTCCCAAAGACGCGCTTTATGGCAGCGATTTGATTTACGTCATTGAAGAGGGACGTTTGGCGCCATTGCGATTGACGGATTATGTCGATATCGGCGATAAAATTTTAGTGCGTACCGGGCTGCGTCAGGGGCAAGAAATTCTGCTGACGCAATTTAACGAAGCGGCGGCCGGTGTGGCTGTTTCTAGTTTCGAGGCACAATAATGGGCTTTAGAGGCGCAATCGAACTTTTCTCGCGGCATAAAAACGCCGCCAATCTGCTGTTTTTCAGCATGATTATGCTGGGCGTGTTTGGCTTGGCGCAACTCAACACACAATTCTTCCCGACTGTGGAAGTCAAAATTATCAATATCCAAATTCAATGGCCGGGCGCTTCAGCGCAGGACATTGATAAAAATATTGTTGGCACGATTCAGCCTGAAGTGCGGTTTCTCGATGGCGTGAAAGAATTTAACGCCCAGTCGCGCGATAGTTTCGCTTCCATGACAGTTGAGTTCTATGCCGACGCCGATATGCAACGCGCCTTGGGTGATGTCGAAGCGGCGGTCAATAGTATCACCACTCTGCCGAAAGATGCCGAGCGGCCGATTATTTCTCAGGCGACATTTTATGAGCCTGTCGCCTCTATTTTGCTGGCTGGTGATTTGGATGAGCGGTCATTGCGCAGCTATGCCAAACATATCCGCGATGGCTTGCTCAATGCCGGTATTGATAAAATTACCCTTTCGGGTTTCCGCGATGAAGAAATCTGGGTCGAGGTCAAACCCAGCCAGTTGCGCCGATATGATATGACCACATCGGACATTGCCAATAAGGTCGCGTCAAGCTCGCTTGATGTGCCTGGCGGCGTTTTGCGCGGCGATATTGAGCGTCAGGTGCGTTCGGTCGGCTTGGCTTTGACGGCGCGCGATGTCGAGGAGATTAGTCTGCGCACTGCCAATGATGGCACGCAAGTGCGGATCGCCGATGTTGCCAATGTTTTTGAAACTTTCGACGCCAATGCTGAAACCGGTTGGAGCGGCGAAGAGCACGCCATTCGTTTGACTGTGCAGCGAACCAAAAACGCTGACGCCCTCGAGGCGACGGCCATTGTGCGCAAATATCTTGAAGAAATCCGCCCGACACTGCCGCCGACACTGCATGTCGAATTATTTGATGTCTATGCCAATAAAATCGTCCAGCGGATTAATGTGCTGCTCTATAACGGTTTGACCGGCATGGTTCTGGTGCTGGCGATTTTGTTTCTTTTCCTCAATGGCCGTATCGCCATTTGGGTGGCCGCCGGTATTCCCGCCTCCATGATGGCGACCTTTGGCGTCATGTGGGCGATTGATTTGAGCATCAACATGCTGTCCATGTTCGCGCTGATTATGACAGTTGGCATTATTGTTGATGATGCGATTGTGGTGGGTGAACATTCTGCGACATTGGTAAGCGAGGGCTATGGGCCGGAAGCGGCCGCCGAAGGTGGCGCTATTCGCATGACCACGCCGATTATCGCCGCCGCTTTGACGACATTGGCGGCGTTTATTCCCATGCTGCTGATTGGCGATACAATGGGCCAGATTGTGCGCCCGATTCCGCTGGTTCTATTCTGTGTATTGGTTGCCAGCTTGGTCGAGTGCTTCTTGATTTTGCCAGGCCATTTGAGCCATGCGTTGAAACGCAAATCGAAACCACCAACTGGTTTCAAAAAACGCTTTTTGGAAAATTTTGACGCTTTCCGCGAAGGACGTTTCCGTCGCCTTGTGACCAAAGCCTATGATCGTCGCTATACGACCTTATCCGTCGGCTTGGCGGTTTTAATGATTTGTATCGGCCTCTTGGCGGGCGGGCGCGTGCCCTTCCGCTTTTTCCCGTCACCGGAAGGTGAAGTGGTGAAAGCCTATGTATTCTTCCAACCGGGCACCTCACGGGCTGAAACCCAAGATGGCGTGCGCATGGTTGAAAAGGCTTTATATCGCGCGGCCGAAAAACTAGCGGTTGATGATGCGGCCTTGGTAAAGACTGTTTTCACCCAGATTGGTCGCACGGAAACCTCTTATGGCGACGAACGCGGTCTGGTCTATGCCGAGCTTAGTGCCAGTGAAGACCGTGAGATACGCACGCGCCAAATCACCAAACAATGGGAAGAAGAAATTCCGGAAATAGCGGGCTTGCGCTATGTCTTTGTCCGCGAACAACGCGGCGGCCCACCGGGGCGCGATATTGATATTCGCCTCGAGGACGCTGAACCTGAAGTGTTGAAAAAGGCGGCTATTGAATTGCGCTTAGCGCTCGAGCAATTCGGCGGTATTTCGCGGGCTCGTGATGATCTGAATTACAATAAACAAGAGCTGATTCTGGATGTAAATGATCGCGGCGAAACTCTGGGCTTTACCAATCAGATTGTCGGCAATTTAACCCGCGGCAGTTTGCAAGGGGTGATTGCCAAACGCTTTGCGCGCGATGACGAAGAAGTGACCATTCGCGTGCTGCAGCCACGCACCGGCGAGCGGCCCAAACAATTAGAAGATATTTCCCTGCCAGTGCCGGGCACGATGCCAGTGCGTTATGTGCCGCTGAGCACGATTGTCGACATTAAAACCCAGCCGGGTTTCTCGACCATTCGCCGTATTGACGGCAAAGTGTCGGTCTCGGTGATTGCCGATTATGATGATAATGCCGGCAATCCAAACGAGGTGATTGAGGCGCTGGAAAAACAAACGATTCCGGATATTTTACAAAAATATGGGATTACCTACAGCCTTGGCGGGCGTTCGCAAGATCAAGCCGACACGTCGAAAGACTTAGCTGCCGGCGCTGTGATTGGCCTTGGTTTGATTTACGTTATTCTGGCCTTTGTTTTCGCCAGCTATTCGCGGCCATTGATTATTATGTCGGTTATCCCCTTCGGTTTGGTTGGCACAGTGCTGGGCCATTATGTGCAGGGCTTTGATTTGACCTTCTTAAGTCTTGTTGGGCTTTTGGGTCTGTCGGGCATTTTGGTTAATAATTCGATTATTCTGATCAGCCGTATTGAAGAGCGGCGTCTCGAAGGCGAAGGCTTGCGCGATGCGGTGATCAATGGCATTTGCGACCGCTTCCGAGCTGTGGTGTTAACCTCCATGACGACGGTTTTGGGCTTGGCGCCATTATTATTTGAAACCAGCGTGCAAGCGCAATTCTTGCTGCCAATGGTCATCACCATTGCTTGGGGCTTGGCCTTTGCCACTTTTATCGTTTTGCTGCTGGTGCCATCCGTGCTCGGCGCGCAAGAAGATTTCCGCGCTTATATCAACCGCCTGCGAGGCAAGTCGGAAGCGCTTGGCAATCCGGAAGCCGCCGAATAATTAGCGACGCCAGAAGCTTGGCGAGAACATGACGAGGACGGCGAGAAACTCAAGCCGTCCCAATAGCATACCGAAACATAAAATCCATTTGGCGCCATCGGGCAAGCTGGCATAAGTGCCAGACGGCCCGATAATCGGCCCTAAGCCTGGGCCGACATTGGCCAAGGCGGCGGCCGAGGCCGATAGGGCGGTTAGCGTATCGAGGCCCATTAAGGTCAGGCTGGCGCCGATGGCCGCAAAGGACAAAAGAAAAATAAGCACAAAGGCGACAATTGAATTGGCCACATCATTGGCCAAGGGGCGACCATTATAGCGGATGACAAAAATACCATGCGGCAAGGTCATTTGCCGGACATAACGCCAACCGGCTTTAATCAAAACCTGAAGCCGAAAAATCTTCAGACCACATGAGGTTGAACCGGCACAGCCGCCAATGAAGGTAAGAATGAAAAACACGCTAATTGCGAATGGTCCCCACAAGCCGTAATCAGTGGTCGCATAGCCGGTGCCGGTTAAAATTGAGGTGGTGTTAAAGGCGGCCTGTAAAAGCGCCACGCCGCCATCGGTTGCTTGATAATTGATCTGATAGAGCCACATGGAAACCGTCGCCAAGGCTAATAATGTGGCGAACATGCGCACTTGGGCGTCGCCCCAAATGACCGAAAACTTGCCATTTGCGGCTTGCAAATAGGCGACAAATGGCAGCGAGGCGGCAATCATGAAAAATGTGCCAACCATTTCAATACGGGCGTTTTGAAAAGCGCCAATACTGGCGTCATGGGTTGAAAAACCGCCCGTTGCAATGGTCGTCATGGCGTGTGCGATGGCGTCGAAAAACCCCATGCCGGCAACCCAATAGGCCAGCATACAAGCCACGGAAATGGCAAAATAGAGTTTGGTAATTGAGCCAGCGATTTGCGCCGTGCGCGGCAGAATTTTTTCTGACGTATCAGAGCTCTCCAGACGGAACAGCTGCATGCCACCAACATTGAGCATTGGCAGAACAGAAATCGCCATCACAATAATACCAATGCCGCCAAACCATTGCAGCAGGGCGCGCCATAATAAAATACCGACTGGCGCATCATCGAGGCCGACAATAATCGTCGCTCCGGTGGTTGTCAGACCCGACATGGCCTCAAAAAAAGCGTCTGTATAGCTCAAGCCAAGATCGCTGAATGCCAGTGGCAGGGCGGCAAAGCCGGTCAAAGCCAGCCATGAAAAACTGGTCAGCAAAAACGCCTGTTTAACCGATAGGGGGGGCAGCGATCCGCGATTGGTCAAAATCAAAGCGCCAGCGATAAAGCCGGTAACCAGAGCGCTGGCGACAAACACCAGCCAGTCGTTCTCGCCGCCGATATAATCGACGGCAGCCGGCACCAACATGCCAAGCGCTAAGGCGGCGAGCAAATTGCCAATCAGAAAGAATATGGTGCGATGGTCACTCATCCGGTCAGCCTAATGCAGCTGCGGAGAGTCATGCGGACTATCCAGAGAAAAGGCGGGAATTTCGACGTCGAAACATTCACCATCGTCGCTTTGCATTTGATAGCTGCCATGCATAAAGCCGGACGGCGTTTGCAGCGGCGTGCCGGATGAATATGTGTAACTGGCGCCCGGCTCTAAAATGGGCTGTTCGCCAATCACACCCTCGCCCCGCACTTCCTGCACGCGGCCTTGGTCATCGCTGATTTTCCAGTGACGGGTCAATAATTGCACCGTATGTGCGCTGTTATTGGTAATGGTAATGCGATAGGCCCAAACAAAATATTGTTCGTCTGGGTCGGATTGTTTCTCCAAATAACTGTTCTCAACAGATACAGAAATATCGCGTGTGGTTGCGGTTACCATTTCAGCTCGTGCCTTTAGGCCAGTTGCGCCAATGCTTGATCGAAATCGTGAACTAAATCATCGCTATCTTCAAGCCCGATTGATACGCGCATACTGCCGCCCGTAATGCCCAATTCAGCTTTCGCGGCATCATCGAGTTTGAAATGTGTGGTTGTCGCCGGATGGGTAATCAAGGTTTTGGCATCGCCGAGATTATTCGAAATCAGCGCAATTTGGAGCGCATTGGCGAATTTAAAGGCATTGGCCTTGCCGCCTTTGACGTCAAAAGCAATCAGATTGCCGCCACGGCTCATTTGTTTCATCGCCAGATCATGCTGCGGGTGGCTGGCATGGCCAGGATAATAGACACGTTCAATCTGTGCATGATTGGCCAGAAAATCCGTCACTTTCTCAGCATTATGGCAATGCGCATCGACCCGCAAAGCCAGCGTTTCTAGCGCTTTGAGCATCACCCAAGCATTAAACGGGCTGAGCGAGGGGCCGGTTTGGCG
>JAYOCI010000001.1:9899-45965 GCA_038105345.1 Rhodobiaceae bacterium | reverse complement strand
CCGCCGAGGCATCGGCCTTGACCATCAATATGTTTGGTCGCGCTATAGACGACAATATCGGCGCCGAAGTCAGTCGGGCGCTGCAAAATCGGCGTGGCGAACACATTATCGACGACCAGACGCGCACCATTTTCATGCGCCAAATCGGCAACCGCTTGCATATCAACAATTTCCAGCAAGGGATTGGATGGGGTTTCCAAAAATAAAACTTTGGTTTCTGGCCGAATAGCGGCTTTCCAAGCGTCAATGTCGCGGCCATCAACCAATGTGCAGGCGACGCCGAATTTCGGCATCAGCGTTTCCACAACATAGCGGCACGAGCCAAATAACGCCCGTGCGGCAACAATATGATCCCCGCTTTGTAATTGGCTCATCATGGTGGCGGTGACGGCGGCCATGCCCGTGGCAGTGGCGCGCGCATCCTGCGTGCCTTCAAGGGCAATCATACGTTCTTCAAAGGCACGCACGGTCGGATTGCCGAAACGTGAGTAAATAAACCCGTCATCTTCCTCACGAAAACGGGCTTCAGCTTGTTCAGCGCTTTCATAAACATAACCCGAGGTCAGATACATGGCCTCTGAGGTCTCGCCATATGGTGATCTATTTTGACCTTCATGAACCAATCGGGTCTGTTGCTTCCAATCACTCTTAACCATTTTGTTTCTCCAACAGCCGGCTAATAAAAAACCGACCTATTTGGGCCGGTTTCCACCCGGCCTATTTAGCTGCTTTTTTATTGTGGCCGCAAGCCAGCCGGCTCAAATCACCACATTGATGAGAATATGTTTAAAAATGCGCTAAACGTCAAGACATCTTGCTCTGTCGCGCATAAGATAGCGTCAATTAGGAGATTCGTATGAGCCGCGTAACATCCTCGGATGACACAACAACCACTTCGTTATTTGACGAAAACGAGAGCCAGCAACCCGTGCTGTCCCCGGGCCAGACCCATGCTGTCGGCGTGCTGCCGGCGCATGGCATTGTCAATATGGTGCGCGAAAAGCAAATATGGGCCTCGGGCGGTGTGCTTGATGATCAAATTCAACCCGCCAGTTTAGATTTGCGCCTTGGTGAAACCGCCTATCGGATTCGCGCCAGTTTCCTGCCGGGCGAAAACGGGCAGGTGATGGACAAGATTAACCGGCTGGCTTATCACAAAATTGATTTGAGCCAAGGCGCGGTGCTGGAAACCGGCTGCGTTTACCTAGTGCCGCTGATGGAAGCGCTTGCTTTGCCAGAGCGCACGGCCGGATTTGCCAATCCGAAATCATCGACCGGACGGATTGATGTGTTCACTCGCGTGATTACTGATTTTGGTGTCGAATTTGACAAAGTGCCGGCTGGCTATAAAGGCCATTTATATCTCGAGGTAAGCCCGCGGACGTTTCCCATTTTGGTGCGTTCTGGCTCGCGCTTGGCGCAAATTCGGTTCCGCCGTGGCGCTGCCAATCACTCTGACAGCGAGTTGAAACGTTTGCACCAAGAACAAGGTCTGGTTAATGGTCCGGCCAATATTTCCGGTGGGCTGGGATTGTCGATTGACTTGAAAGGCGATGCCAAAACCGGCCTCATCGGCTATCGCGGCAAACGCCACGCTGGTCTGATTGATGTCGACAAGCCCGGGGAATTGGCGATTAGTCAATATTGGGAACCGCTTTATCACGGCGACCAAAATGAGATTATCCTTGATCCGGATGAGTTTTACATTCTTGCCTCACGCGAGGCGGTTACCATTCCACCGACCCATGCGGCTGAAATGATGCCGTTTAATCCATTGGTTGGGGAGTTTCGTGTGCATTATGCCGGCTTTTTTGACCCCGGATTTGGCTGCGGCGAAGCTGGCGGCAAAGGCGCGCGCGCCGTTTTAGAAGTGCGTTCGCGCGAAGTGCCATTCATTCTCGAACATGGGCAAGTGATTGGGCGGCTGGTCTATGAGCGTCTCACCGATGTCCCTGAAACGCTTTATGGCGCAGGCTTGAACTCGAATTATCAGGCGCAGGGTCTGAAATTATCCAAACATTTTAAGTCGAGCTAATATGCAGCTTCTGGCCGGTATCAGCCTTTTGGCGGCTATTTTGGCGCTCAGCGAATGGGTCAAGACAAGCGCCGCTTGGGTGGTGCCCGCGCCGGTTTTAGCGATTGTGTTTTTGGTTATTATATTGCTCATGCGCGGCGCTGTGCCGACCGGCTTGCGTCGTGTCAGCGCTGTTTTGTTGCGCCATATGGCTTTGTTTTTTATTCCCGCCTTGGTCGCCATGGTCAGCCTATTCGATGTCTTGCAAGAAAACATTTGGCCGCTTTTGCTGATTATTATTGTCAGCACAATTTTGCCATTGTGGTTTACGGCTTTTGTTTTCGCCCGCTTGGCCCCCCGCCTAGATGATGAGGATGGGCAATGAGCTTACTGTCACCGCCCGTGGCCCCAGGTTGGGAGGGTCTATTCTGGCTGGCCACCACATTGGCGCTTTACGTTGTGTTTATCGGCTTGCGGCGGCATTTCAATGATAGCAGCTTACTGCAACCTTTATTATGGGTGTCGGCGCTGATCATTGCGGCATTGCTGATTGGCGACATATCACTGAGCAGCTATCAATTGGGCGGCGATTGGTTGCTCGTTATATTGGGCCTGTCGACTGTATCTATTGGCGTACCGATTTACGATAATCTGCCGATTATTCGACAGGCGGCGGGGGCATTTTTCGTGGCCATGGTGCTCGGCTCGGTGAGCGCCATCGGCACGGCTTTGGCCATGGCCGCTGTTTTGCAACTTGATCCGATGATTTTCGCGACGCTGGCGACAAAGTCGATTACCTCGCCGCTGGCATTTGGTGTGTCCAATGAGATTGGTGGTCTGCCCGCCTTGGCTATGGGCGTGGTGATTATCACTGGCAATTTTGGCGTGCTCATTGGGCCTCGATTATTTGCCCTGACAGGCATTTCTGATGTCCGTGCGCAAGGTCTGGCATATGGCGTGGCAGCAACTGGCATTGGCACGGCTGAGGCGATGCGCCGATCAGCGCTTATGGGCAGTTTTGCAGGGCTTTCCATGGGATTAAACGGGGTCTTAACAAGCCTTGTTTTACCAGTGATTTTCAGCCTATCTTAGCCTCATGCGGGTGTAGCTCAATGGTAGAGCAGAAGCTTCCCAAGCTTAAGACGAGGGTTCGATTCCCTTCACCCGCTCCATCACATTAATAAGGCTGATGCGGCGTCTTTAACCAATCAAGACGGCCAGACAGAATGCGCCAGAACGAATAAAGCAATGCCAGTGAGGTGAGCGCCCAATAAAATGGCTGGGTAATGCTGAGCCAAAGTTTTTGCGGCCAAGAAGTCGCCGGTGAATACATGACGCCGATTGTCAAAAGTGTGATCGGAACGGGTGCTGCTAAATAAATCATGAAAGAGACTTCGGCACTGGTCAAATGCGGTAGAGACACTAGCAGATAGGTGAGATAGCTGGCGTGAAGCAGGCCAGAAAACAAGCGTCCGAGAACAATGGCATTAAAGGCTAGGAAATTCGGCCAGCCAATTAGCCTTAATGTGTGGCGCGGGTGGCGCATATGAATACACCATGTTTGGATATGGCCGGTGAGCCAGCGCGTACGCTGATTGAACCAAATGAGCGTGCTATGCGGCGCATTCTCAATCGTCGGTGGCGCGATCATTTGCGTGCTAAAACCTTTTTTCGCCAGCCGCATAGATAATTCGGCATCTTCGGTCAAATTAAAAGCGTCCCAGCCGCCCACATTGCGCAGACTATTGGCATGAAAATGATTTGAACTACCGCCCAGCGGCATCACCATATTAAGATTGCTTAACACCTGTAATGATAATGAAAACAATATCTTATATTCCAAGGCAAATTGGTTTTGCAGCCATTTATTATCCGGCAAATGGATTTGCAGCGGGGCTTGCAAACAAACCACTGAGTCATCGCGCGAGGCGAAGACGGCGGCGGCAGTGAGTAATTGCTCGCTGTCGGGTTTGTCTTCGGCGTCGAAAATAACAATATACTCGCCACGCGCAATGCTCAGCCCATAATTGCAGGCGCGGGCTTTGGTGCTCGGTTCCCCGGGCGGTACGGCGACGAGATGAATATGCGGTGCCCAGTCGATTGTCTTGGCACGGGCTATGGTCGCCTGATCTCGCGCCTCCAATAGAATAAGGATTTCCATTCTATGATGCGGATAGTTGAGGCGAGAAAGACTGGCCTCGATTTGTGGAATCATATTGGGCTCATTAAGCACCGGCACCATGACGGAATAAAATGGCAGCTCGTGCGCATCAATAGCATCAAGCGTTTGAGCGTCTGGTGGCGAGGGTTGGCCCAATTGCGGTTTGAACAGGAACAGGAAAATCGGAAAATTACCGGCCACCACAAAGGCGGTCAGGGAAAAATATAAATAAGCTAAATCAATATCCAATAACACGATGACGAGGGTGATGGCGGCAAGCGAGTAAAGGGTGACGCGCATGCCGGCATTTTTCGAGCCGAAATCATTTATATGTTGCGCAGCAGCGGAATGGGCGGGGGTGAATTCAATGGCCTGCGCGACATCGCTAAAGCCGCTAGCTTGCGTCTTTTGCGATATAGTTGAATTTAAGTCGCTTTGGCTCATCGACCAAACTGCCATTTATTGCGGCACGGCAACACTGGCTCGCAGTTGCAGCTTGTATGAGGTTTCAACTATTTGGTTTAGGGTTTATTGAGCCATTGCCGCCATGGGCGGTTGAGGGTTGCGGTCAGCCCATCATCGGGCATGTCATCAAGACCAATGGCCATTTTCTGGTGACCATTCAGTGGTTGCGCCTGCCATGTGTTGAATAGTCGATCCCAGAGGGAAATGAAAAAGCCGAAATTGCGATGGCTCTCAGGCGTCAGGCGCGAATGATGAATGCGATGCATATCAGGGGTCACAATGAGCCAGCGCAGCCAGCCATCTACCCGCCCTAACGCCCAATTGGCATGGGTGAATAATGACGCCGCGCTGAGAATGATTTCAAAAGCAATAACTGCCGCCAAGGGCGCGCCGAGGGCGACAATAGCGGCGGCTTTAACGGCCGCACTAAACAGCGCCTCGCCCGGATGAAACCGCAAGCCAGAGCTAACATCAAGCGCCCGATCGCCATGATGCGGCGCATGCAGCGGCCATAAAAAGGCGAATTTATGCAAGGCCAAATGTTGCCCATAAACGACCAAATCAAGAGCAATGAGACAGATGAAAAAAGCCGCCCAACCGCTGATGCCGAACCAGCCCATCAAGCCGCCGCCTTGGCCGAAAATCGCCACCGCCATCAAGCCGCCCGGTAGAACCAAGCGCAATAAAATAATATTCGCCGTGCCGAGAAATAAATGATTGAACCAGCGTTGCGGGCGTCCGACAATCTGCCGTCGCGGCCGGATGAGTTCAAGCACAGCCAGCGTCATCAAGGCAGAGACAAATATGCCGCTGCGCCAGCTCGCTTGATTGGCAACCAAATGGTCAAAAAACCCATCCATTAGTCCAGCGCCCTCATGCGAATGCGGGTTGCTGTATCAATGGCCGCGCGGGTCAGCGGCGCCAAGTTGAAACGCCCCGCCAAAATATCCAAAAGCCGCATTTCAGCGGCGCTGATGCGGGCGCGCCGAACAATAAAATCAACCGTCAGGGCATAAAGCAACTCGCCATCGCCCTGCGCGGCTTCGATAAGTTCTAAAACTGTTTCCAGCCCCTCATCAGCATCAAGCAAAACCTGTAGGCGCTGAAAATGGCTTTGGTCGTGCGCGCTGTCTTGGCCGCTGAGGGCTGGCGTGGCGGCAATAACGGCCTCTATGAGCTGCTGGTCATTGTCGCTCATCGCCCCATTGACGCGCGCCGCCATATACAGGCAGCTGAGCGCCGCTTCACGCGGGCTAAGCGATATCATTGCTGGTGATGCGAGAGCCATATCAAATATATGCCGCGATGCTTGCTGCTTGGCAATAGATTTGCTGAACCAGCTGATTTGTCCCGATTGACTTTAATGTTTAGGCTGGTAGTTTGCCGCCAGATATATCAGTTTGAGGTGTTGAATGACTGTCCCCACATCTTTGCAAGCATTGGCCGAAACCAGCAAAGCCTGGCCATTTGAAGAGGCCCGCAAGGCGCTTGCGCGGGTTCGCAAATTGGGGCGGACGGAAGCGATTTTTGAGACCGGCTACGGGCCAAGCGGCTTGCCGCATATTGGCACTTTTGGCGAAGTGGCGCGCACCACAATGGTGCGCCAAGCGTTTCAGCTGCTGGCACCAGATATTAAAACCCGCCTTATCTGTTTTTCTGATGACATGGACGGCCTTCGCAAAGTGCCGGATAATATTCCGAATGGCGAGCAATTAACCCCCTATTTGGAACAACCGCTGACCAGCGTGCCTGATCCATTTGGGACGCATGATAGTTTCGGCGCTCATAATAATGCGCGGCTGCAAGCCTTTCTCGATAGTTTCGGTTTTGACTATGAATTTGTCAGTGCCACGCAAATGTATCGGTCTGGCGCTTTTGACGCCACATTGTTGAAAGTATTGAATAATTACCAGAAAGTGCTGGATATTATTCTGCCAACTTTGGGCGAGGAACGTCGCCAAACCTATTCACCATTTTTGCCGATTTGCCCAAATACTGGGCGGGTGCTCATGGTGCCGATTACGCCGCTTGATGTGGACGCTGGCACGATTAGTTATCGCCATCCGGATAGCGGCGAGACCATTGAAACGCAGGTCACTGGTGGGGCGTGTAAATTGCAATGGAAAGCCGATTGGGCCATGCGTTGGACGGCGCTTGGCGTTGATTATGAAATGGCCGGTAAGGATTTATCGGAATCGGTGAAATTATCATCGCGCATTACGCAGGCTTTGGGCGGAATGGCCCCTGAGGGCTTGAGCTATGAATTATTTCTCGATGAAAATGGCGAGAAGATATCTAAGTCTCGCGGCAATGGGCTGACCATTGAGCAATGGCTGACCTATGCGCCGCCTGAGAGCTTATCGCTGTATATGTTCCAAAGCCCGCGCAAGGCCAAGCGCCTATATTTCGACGTTATTCCCAAAGCGGTCGATGAATATTTAACCTTTGTCGAAAAATATGAGGCGATGGAAGATGAGCAAAAACTCACCAGTCCAGTGTTTCATATTCATGGTGGCCAGCCACCCAGCCAAGGTGTGCCGGTTAGCTTCGCGCTTTTGTTGAATTTGGTGAGTGCCAGTAATGCTGAAAACAAACAAGTGCTATGGGGCTTTATTGATAGCTATGCGCCGGGCACCACGGCGGCCAGTCATCCGCTGCTTGACCAGCTAACCGATTATGCGCTGGCCTATTATCGCGATTTTGTGGCGCCGCAGAAATCTTACCGCGCCGCTTCCGAGGCTGAGCGCTCTGCCTTGCAAACCCTTTTGACGAAATTGCAAGCCTTGCCAAATGACAGCGATGGCGAGACCATTCAGACGGAGATTTATGCCGTTGGTAAGCAATATTTTGAAGAAGATTTGCGCGGCTGGTTCCAAGCGCTTTATGAAATTTTATTGGGGCAAAGTCAGGGGCCGCGGTTTGGCTCTTTTGCGGCGCTTTATGGTTTGGAAAAAACCTGCGCCCTTATCACCGCCGGTCTGAATGGCGACTTATTATAAGATCAACTGTCAAAGCGAGATGCGATGACTCAATGGGTGTATAAAATTTTGTCTGCCTCTGCGTGGCAGCAAATGCAATTGGATGGCGAATTGCATCCGCAAGGCATTGATGCCAGCGATGGCTTTGTTCATTTATCGTCAGGTGAGCAAGTGGCGGAAACCCTAGCCAAACATTTTAACGGGCAAAAAGATCTAGTGCTTTTGCGCTTCAATGCGGCGGCTCTTGGTGAGGCCTTGCAATGGGAAGTGTCGCGGGGCGGCGATTTATTTCCGCATTTATATGCCCGATTACAGCACCAAAATGTCGCCCAAGCGCTTGCCTTGCCGCATCGTAAGGGCAATAATTTATTGCCAGCCGATTGGCAGCCAGAGGAGACACGCTAATGGGTTTTTATCAATTTCTGCGTCCTGCCCTGTTCACCTTGCCGCCGGAACGGGCGCATCGGTTAACCATTCACAGTCTGCGCCTTGCCGCCTTGCTGCCAGCGCATGATAGTGATGACTATATTTTATCGCAGAATGTTTTGGGTCTTGATTTCTCTAATCCGCTCGGCATGGCGGCTGGTTTTGACAAAGATGCCGAGGCAATGGCCGGTGTCGGCAGGGTGGGGTTTGGCTTCACCGAAGTCGGCACGCTGACGCCGCTGCCGCAGCCGGGCAATCCTCAGCCGCGGGTGTTTCGCTTAACCGAACAACAGGCGCTGATCAATCGGCTTGGCTTTAATAATCATGGGCATATTGAAGCGCTGCATCGCTTGTCGGTTTATCGGGCCAAACCGAAAACATCAGCTGGCCCGATTATTGGCGTGAATATTGGTGCCAATAAAGAATCGGAAGATCGGATTGCAGATTATGAGGTCGGTGCGGCTCGCTTTGCCAGCTTGGCTGACTATCTGACGGTAAATATTTCGTCACCGAACACGCCAGGCTTGCGCGATTTGCAAGCCAGTTCGGCGGTCAGTGAAATCATGCAACGTGTGCGTGCGGCTGCGCCGGATTGTCCGGTATTGGTGAAAATCGCCCCTGATCTGGCGATTGAGCAAGCGCAGGAAATCGCTGCCTTGGCCGTTCGGTTCAAAATTGACGGGCTGATTATTTCCAATACGACTCTGGCGCGCGATGGCGTGGCGCAGAGCAAATATGTTAGCGAGGAGGGCGGTGTTTCCGGCCAACCCGTATTCGATATGTCGACCCGCATGCTCGGTGATGTCTATCAAGCAAGCCAAGGTGCGCTGACGCTTATTGGTGTCGGTGGCGTATCCAATGGTCAGCAGGCTTTTGAGAAAATTTGTGCGGGCGCCAGCTTGGTGCAGCTTTATACGGCGATGATTTATCATGGGCCGTTTTTGGCGAGCCGTATTAAGCGCCAATTAGCAGACATATTGCGGGCCAATGGTTTCGCCAATATCAGTGACGCCATTGGTGCCGATTATCAGTAGGAGAAAACCATGGGGTTGACCATTTACCATAATCCGCGTTGTTCCAAATCGCGCCAGACCTTAGCGCTGCTGCAAGAGGCGACGGCGGATTTTACCATTGTCGAATATTTGAAAACCCCTTTGTCTGTTGACGAGCTTGCGGCATTGCAAAAATTAATGGCGATTGAGGCGCGCGATATGATGCGTCGCGGCGAAGAAATTTATAAGGATTTATCGCTGGCCAGTGAGTCGGATGAGGCGGCGCTTTTGGCCGCCATGGCCGCGCATCCGATTTTGTTGGAGCGTCCGGTGGTGAGTAATGGAAAAAAAGCTGTGATTTGTCGTCCCCCAGAGCGTGTCAAAGAGGTTTTGTGAGCAAAACTAATTGATATGAAACAATAAATTGTGTTTCATAGAAACAGGTTAGGGGACACAATGAGCGTACAACAACAAACCACAGGTCGTACACGCCGCGAGACCAATCGCGAAAATAATCGTGATGCGATTTTGCAAGCAGCGCGTGTCGCATTTGCTGAGCTTGGCCATGGCGCCACCACTGTGCGCGATATCGTCCGCCGCACAGATTTGGCATCGGGCACATTTTACAATTATTTCGAAAGCAAAGAAGCTGTCTATCAGGCGCTGACCGATGAGATTGGCAATGAGCTGCGCGCCAAATTAAGTGCGGCGCGCGCCAAGGCAACGAATTTCGAAGAATTTGTCGAGAATAGTTTTTTTACTTATTTCCGCTATTACGCTGAAAAGCCGCAAACATATAAATTAGTGCGGGCCAATCGCGCGCTGGACGCGTTTCCTTCATCAATGAATGGCCATCAGGCTCAAAGTGGTTTGAAAGAAATGCGCCGCGATATGGAAAAAGCCATGGCCGATGGGGTGATCCCGCAGGTCGACGCTGGATATGTCACTGTCTCTATGGGCGGTGTGGCGTTTTCCGTGCGCGATGAAATGATGGCTCGTCAGCCGCTTGATCCCGACGCGGCGGCGCGCTTTGCGACACGGCTGTTTTTGTCAGGGCTTTCTGGCATGGGACATGATGAAACATAATGAGTATTAAATCTTGGGGAGAAGGTAATGAGTAAAGATCGCGTAATTTTGGGCATTTTGAAAAATCTGCCAAATTTTATTGTCCAACGTCTGGCCGGACCGGCTGTTGAAATCGACGGCAATCGGCTTGATGCCAATATTCAATTGCTGGCGAAAATGGCTGGCACGCCAGAAGCTGCGACAGATATCAATAAAATGCGGGCTGATATTCATGCCAATTTCAGAAATTTAGATGGCAAACGTCGCGCCTCTGTCAAATCGCGAGAGGCGCATATTCCTGGCCCCGCTGGTGACATGCTGGTGCGCATTTATGAGCCAGCAAATTTGCCCGACAATGCGCCGGCAGTTTTATTCTTCCACCAAGGCGGGCTTGTGGTCATGGATTTGGATTCCGATGACGCGTTTTGCACCATTTTGGCCGATGAATGTAAGGCCAAAGTGATCTCCTTGGATTATCGCTTGTGTCCTGAACATAATTTCCCAGCGCCGATCGATGATGCCATGGCCTTATGGGATTATGTGCAGGCCAATTCCGCCGCTTTGGGGGTTGATGGCGCACGTGTTGCGGTTGCCGGCGATAGCGCAGGTGGTCTGATTTCATCTGTTATTTGCCAGCAAGTCCGCGACGCCGGTGGCGTGCAGCCAGCCGCTCAGCTTTTGGCTTATCCGTGGGTTTCAACACAATTGGCAGAAACCGGTTCGGCCGTCAGCTGCGCTGAGTGTTTCCCGCTGACATCGCAAACAATGGAATTTTTCAATGCGACTGTTTTCCCAGAGGGCAAGCACATTGATCATCCATTTGCTAATCCATTGCACAATGACAATCTCGCCAATTTGCCGCCTGCGATTATTGGCACGGCTGGTTTTGATCCCATTCGTGACCAAGGCAATGAATATGCCAAACGCCTGAAAGAGGCTGGCAATCGGGTGACGCATTATTGCTTCAGCAGTTTGTCACACAGCTATTTGTCATTGGGTAATGTATCGAAGGATGCGGAAAAAGCTGGCGTGACGCTGGCCCGTGATCTGGCGAAAATTATCTAATCTAGCGCAGCAGCATTTCGCTTAGGATTGACACTAAGGACAGGCAAACACCTGTGCTTAAAACAAGCCGCAAAGGCGCGAACCAAGATTGCAGATGGCCCGCTTTCACGGCCAGCGTGTCGGTCAGCGCTTGCGACAAGAAAATGATAATCAGCAGCAAAAGCCCTGACACAATCGGCAAGGTCAGGGCGACAAAGCCCAATAGGCTGGGAATAATACTCATTACCAAATAGCGCGGCTGCTGCGCGGTGACACCATTTTGCATGGCCGCGCCCCATCTCACACCGCCTAAAAAACTGGCAATCAGAGCGCTATAAATCAACACCAGCATGGGCAGGGCATAGCGTAAATCACCCAAGCCATCGAGCCAGACACCAATACCGCCGGCGACAAATGGCACCAGGCCCAATAGTCCAAGAACAAGCGCCATAGGCGGCACAGATTTTAACGCAGTCAACAAATTCATTATCCTAAGGCTGAAAGGGCGGGGAACCAGTCCAGCAAATAGCTGGCGATGGCTTGCAATGTGCCAAACATAATCAAGGCGCCGGTCAACATCAGCAGGCCACCGGCCCCGCGCTCAACCCACACCATATTCTGTTTGATACGCCGGCTAGCGGCCATGAAACGGCCAATGCCGAGGGCCGCCAAAATAAACGGTATGCCGAGACCAAGGGCATATATCGCCAAAAGGCTGACCCCTTCACCAAGGCTGTCGCGGGCCGCGGCCAGCGCCAATATGGTCGCCAAAATCGGCCCAATGCAGGGGGTCCATCCAAAGGCAAAAGCCAATCCCATAGCAAAGGCGGCGAACAGAGGTGCGTTTGACGGTTTTCTTGGCCCGCTTGTTAAAAGCCGTGCTTCGCGGCCCAAATAGGGCAGGCGAATAATCTGCGCCATATGAAGGCCGAGCAGGATAATAAACCCGCCGGCCACTTGCGCGAGGATTTCTTGATTGGCGATGAGCAGCGGATTGACCGCCGCCGCGCCAGCGCCGAGGGCGATAAAGACGGCGGAAAAACCAGCGACAAAAGCCAAAGCGCCGGGCAAAATTCGCCGCGCGGCTTGGTTTTTTTCTTCAATCTCCGCCAATTCGCTGAATTGTAGGCCAGCGGCGAAACATATATAGCCGGGCACAAGCGGCAAAACGCAAGGCGAAAGAAAACTCAATGCGCCGCCAGCAAAAGCCGCCAAAGCGGAAGCCACAAACCCATCCATTAGCGGCGCCTAAACAGGGTGGCGACACCCCATCCCATAAAACAAGCCATGATGACGCCGCTCAGGCCATAGACCAATGGCATTTCATAAGCCGCTTGGTGCAAAATGTGACCCGCGCCGACAATATCGACCGGCAGCTCACCGGTTTGATAACCGACAAGGCGGCCATTTTGGAAGGCGAAAAACTCCGTCACATAAGTGCCAACCGGCATGCCGGACGGCAGGTTAATTTCTGCTCGGAACAAGCGGCCGCCAATAATCTGCACGCCATTTTCAGCCTCGGCATAAAGCGCGCGCGCTTGCTTCAGGCGAATGAAACCAGCAATCGCCTCGGCTTGCTCGCTGGCTTCAATATTGGATGACAAGAAGTTAATGTTCATGGCATCGGCGCCAATATTATGTTGGCGCAATATATCTGGCGGCACCATTTGGCTCAATTTTCCGGTGCTGGCCACGGCATAAAATCCGGGCAGCGGGCCTATATTATAAGCCGCGCCATTGACCCAGACCCCGAGCTTTTTTTGCTTTTTACGCAGGGTGAAATTCTCCCCCGGGCCGCGCAGAATGACAATAATATCGCTAATCGGGCCATCAACTGTGGCCTCGACGGCGCCAAAGAGCAGCAGTTTCTCACCGGCAAAATTCGACTGGATAGAAATATGGTCTTTCGACAAATCAGCGATAATCGTATTGGCCCGCGCCATCATCGGTGCCACAGCAAAACAGAGCACCAAGCCAGCCAGTAATATGTGGCGCCGATAAATCATCCGCCAAACCCCATGCGTGTGACAGAAAATAACTCATCCGGTTGGATGATCAGATCAATGAATAATTTGAGGCCAACGCCGAGGACAATCAAGGCCAATAGGGCGCGTAATTGCTCGCCGCGCAAACGCTGACCAATTATGGCACCAAATTGCGCCCCAATAACCCCGCCCACCATTAACAAAAAGGCCAGCAAAATATCGACAGTTTGGTTTTCCACTGAATGCAAAATCGTCACTGATGCGGTGACAAAAATAATTTGAAACAGGGAGGTTCCAATCACCACATTGGTTGGCATGCGCAGCAGATAAATCATGGCAGGCACCATAATGAAGCCGCCCCCGACGCCCATAATGGCCGACATGGTGCCGACAAAAAATCCGATAAGCAACGGCGGTATGACGCTGATATAGAGTTTTGACTGACGAAACCGCATACGCAAAGGCAGGCGCAAAATCCAGCTATGGGCGCCAGGGCGTCGCGCCCGAATGGGCTGTCCGCGTCGCGTGGCGGCGATGGCGTTCAGGCTTTCGCGCATCATTAATCCGCCAATGACGCTTAAAAACAGCACATAGCTGAGCGAAATCAGCAAGTCGACTTGTCCCAATTCGCGCAATAATTTGAATAATTGAACGCCAGCATAAGAGCCAGCAATGCCGCCGGTCATCAAAATGACACCCATGCGCACATCAACGGAGCGGCGTTGCCAATATGCGAGCCCGCAAGATACTGAAGAAGCAACAATTTGGTTGGCCTCAGTCGCCACAGCAACAGCGGGTGGAATACCGACAAAAATCAGCAAATGCGTCATCAAAAAGCCGCCCCCGACGCCAAACATGCCAGACATGAAACCGAAGCACGCAGCGTGACTAGAATTGGCAGATGGGTAACACATTATTGTTCTCATGGCCAGCTTGATGCCACGCCACCAAACGCTTATTGGCATGCCGGCTTGCCTTTTTTCGACGGCGGTGCATATTCCTTGTCACAAAGACTCACCCCAGCCTTAGGCGAAAATTTGAAGGTCGAAATGCAGAGATTTGATTTCCCGCAAACCACAGGCACTAGCTCTGTTTGTCATTGGTCGTCAGGCGCTGCCGGCAAGCCGGTTTTGCATTGGGCCCATGCTAATGGTTTCAATGGCGAGACCTATGACCCTTTATTGGCACCGCTGGCCGATCGGTTTGATATTTATGCCGCCGACGCGCGTGGCCATGGGCTGACAAATCTGCCAGCCGAGCCAGAAAAAATGACCGGCTGGGATATTTACCGCGATGATTTGATCCCTCTGATCGAGCATTTGGCTGAAAAAGCGGGCGACAAAATTTGGCTTGGCGGTCATTCCATGGGTGGATGCGCCAGCATTATGGCGGCGGCGAAACGGCCTGATTTAGTGGCTGGATTAATATTGACCGATCCGGTGATTGTGCCGAGCCTTGGCGCTTATCTATTTCGGCTGTACTCGCGTTTGCGCAATACTGGCGGTCATGTGTTGATGCAAATGGCGGCTAAGCGACGGGCTAATTGGCCGGATGCGGCAACGCTAGAAGCCGCCTATACGGGGCGCGGCGCTTTTGCCACTTGGCAAGACGGCTTTCTGGCCGCCTATGTTCGCGGCGGGGTTAAACCTATCGATGATGGCCAAGGCAATACGGTGACACTGGCTTGTTCGCCATTATGGGAGTCGGCGAATTTCAAAGGCCCGCAAGTGGCCAGCGTGCCATGGGTGAAAAAACTGCGCGTGCCGTTTACTTTATTAATGGCCGAACATGGCTCGACGACACGCGGCGCTTCGGCCTTTCACAAGCCGCAAGTGTCTAAAACCATTGCCGTTGTGCCTGGCAGTTCGCATTTTTTACCCATGGAATTTCCCGATCGCGTGCGGCATGAAATATGCCAGCGGGCGGGGTTGATTTAGCGTCAGCGCATTTATGGCTGATGCGGCGCTTGCGTCAGATTTGCTTCAATCCGCGCATAGACATCATCTTCCCAAGGCGTTGCGCGCCGTGTGGCGAGGTCAAAATGCACCGCCCGCACCAAAGAGGTGGCGGCTAATTGACCGGTCTCGACATTATATAATCGGTGTTCGGCCAAAATGGTTTTCTCTTTTAACTCTCTGACCCCTGTCCATGTCTCGACAATATCGCCCTCGAGCACTTCATTGACATAGGTCATGCGAATTTCACCGACCACAAAGCCGCGTTGTTGAGCCCGCATTTCATTCAAATCAATACCCAAATTGTGCCACATATGCGGAACCGCCTCGGTTTGACGACGGATATAAAACATCGTGTTCATATGGCCGAATTGATCGCACTCCCAAGCATTCACCGAATTGCCGCCGATACGGGCAAAGCCAGCGGCTTGCGTTTCCGCCAAGCTTGGCGGCGTCATGCGCGTGCCGGCTGGCACATGAAGCGGCGCGGCATGGCTCGGCAAGTCAATTTTCGCGGCATGCGCCAGTTCGAGGGTTTTATCCGTCCATGGCACTAATTTGCGATTGGCGGTGTCGAAATGGCCAATCAGAGTTTTGAAACTGGTCAGCAAATGGTCGTCCGGGTCACGAAATTCTTGATAGACAGTCATGGTGCGTTCGCCGATTTCCACCGGCGCACTGCGCCCGACCATCATGCCACCAGCATGGACTTCTTTATGAAAACGGGCGTGTTCTTCAAGCGCCACAGTGCCGCGATGGTTGGCGACCATGTCGCGTGGCGCCATGCCTAAATTGAAGCGCGTGAAAGAGGCGTGATCAGACGAGCGGCCAAAATAATGCGACACGTTCAAATGACCCATTAAGTCGCATTCCCATGATTGCGCCACGCCGCGATAGCCGGGCATTAATTTGGCAATAAGAGATTGTGTTGCTGCGTCGGTCATCTGCTCTCCGTGATGAAACACTATGGGAGCCAGCAAAATGCCGAAAAAACATCGCCTCGGCAAGTCGCGGAGCGGGATTTTTAGAAATTATATCCGGCTTTTTTGAACGGCGCGATATAGGCTTCATAGCCTTCAGCCTGCATTTCCGACAAGGGTATAAAGCGCAAAGCGGCCGAGTTTATGCAATAGCGCAAGCCATCGGGGGCAGGGCCGTCTTCAAAGACATGACCCAAATGGCTGTCGGCCAATTTCGAGCGCACTTCAATTCGTTTGGAAAACAGGCTCCAGTCATCGCGTTCAACGATTGACTGTGCTTTCAAAGGGCGCGTGAAAGACGGCCAGCCCGTGCCGCTGTCATATTTGTCCATTGACGAAAACAAGGCTTCGCCGGACACAACATCGACATAAATGCCGGGCTTTCGCATATTATTATAGGGATTAGTGTAGGGGCGCTCGGTTTTGTTTTTCTGCGTCACGGCGAATTGAATCGGCGTCAATCGCTGTTTCAAAGTTTGCCGATCAGGTTTTTGATAGCTGGCGGCGTCTGGTTCTCCGGCCTGTGCGAGAGGGGCGAGGACGAAGAAGCTGAGCAAAAAGAAAAAACTCAGCGCCACGCATCGGCCGCCGAAGGGCGACCGAAGGAGGTGCGTGGGAGAGCTGTGAGGGTTATTTTTCATGCTTCACATATGGCAAAAAAATAAGGCGGCAAAAAGGCAAATTTTGCCTTTTTGCGAGAGGTGCCGCTTAACTTCTTTTTCTTTTGCCTTATTTTTCTTATCGCAGCCAAGCCATTTTGATGTCTAAGATATTAAAATAGCGTAAAAATTTCGTCTCGCGTCGCAGCTCAAAAAAAACGAAGAATTGTTTTGAAAAATGGGGGCTGATGTCGCATTATCCGGCCAGTCAAAAAAGGAGACTATTATGAGCAGAGAAGCAGTTATCGTTTCAAGTGCCCGCACCGGTTTGGCCAAATCAGGCCGCGGCGGATTTAACATGACCCATGGTGCGGCCATGGGTGGTCACGCCATTAAACACGCGATTGAACGCGCCGGCATCGAACCAGGTGATGTTGAAGACGTAATTATGGGTTGCGGCACACCAGAAGGTGCGACCGGTCAAAACGTTGGCCGTCTGGCAGCTATTTGGGCGGGCTGCCCGGTTACCACATCAGGTGTGACGGTAAACCGTTTTTGTTCTTCAGGCCTGCAAACCATTGCCATGGCAGCTGGTCGCGTGCTGAATGAAGATGTGCCGATTGCCATTGGTGCTGGTGTTGAAAGTATTTCTTTGGTGCAAATGCAAGGTGCCAATTACAACAACATCACGGAAGAAAAATTAATGGCGACTTATCCAGCTCTGTGGATGCCAATGATTGAAACCGCTGATATTGTTTCTGAGCGTTACAATGTATCGCGCGAATCACAAGACGAATATGCCTTGCTCAGCCAGCAACGTATGGCCGCCGCTCAAGAAGCCGGTCTGTTTGCTGATGAAATCGTGCCAATGGAAACCAAAATGAAGCAGGTTAATCGCGAAACTGGCGAAGAAACCATTGTCGATTACGTGGTGAGCGGCGATGAGTGCAACCGTCCAGACACGAAACTTGAAGGTTTGCAAGCACTGAAGCCAGTGCGTGGCGATGGCCAATATGTAACCGCTGGTAACGCCTCACAATTGTCTGATGGTGCTGCCGCTGTTGTTGTGATGGAAGGCAAAGAAGCCGAGCGTCGCGGTCTTGAGCCATTGGGTGCTTTCAAAGGTTTCGCCGTTGCCGGTTGTGAGCCAGACGAAATGGGTATTGGCCCAGTTTTCGCCGTGCCACGCTTGCTTGAGCGTCATGGTCTGAAAGTAGACGACATTGACCTGTGGGAGCTGAACGAAGCTTTCGCAAGCCAAACACTATACTGCCGTGACCGTTTGGAAATTGATCCAGACAAATATAACGTCAATGGCGGATCGATTGCTATTGGTCACCCATTTGGTATGACTGGCGCACGTCTTGTTGGCCATGCGCTGATGGAAGGCAAACGTCGTAACGCCAAAAACGTGGTTGTCACCATGTGTATTGGTGGCGGCATGGGCGCCGCAGGTCTTTTCGAAGTTCTGTAAGCCAGCCACGACATTGATGTCGATTATTGAAACCGCGAAGGTGTTGGCCTTCGCGGTTTTTTATGCGCTAATGGCAGGCAAAGGAGAAAGCAAATGCGAATTATAGTGAGCTTGGCGGCGATTGGGTTTTTGCTGATGTGTGCCTATGCCTATCAGCAAGTCGGCTTAACCGGTTTCGACAATGTATTGGCCGAACCATGGGGGCTTGTGACGCTGTTGGATGTCAGTCTGGGCGCGGTTTGTATGAGCGCGGTGATTTTTCATTACGAAGAAAAATGGCCGGTGGCGGCGCTATGGGCCGTGTTGATTTTCCCCCTCGGACATATTGTCAGCGCCACGTGGATTGTTTGGCGATTCGCACGCGTGAAGACGTCGTAAACACGCACTCATAGTGCCCTTATTTGCGAAATCTGCAGGCTGTGGATAACCACTGTATCAAATGCTGCGGTGAAAGGCCCTGGGGCGAGCGGTTGAGAAAAAACAAAGCGCTTGAAATTATTGGATTTTTTTTCGCAGAAGAAAAAAAATAAATTTTCTTATAACTATCTGTTGACGTGTGCTGGCTGTTTGGACACTATATGTTGTGTCTGGTGCTTCTGATTTGGTTAACAAGACTTTTAACCGCACGGTCAGAAAGCGGCAAAACTAAAGACCAACCCGTGATATTCTTACCGGAATCACGGCGCTGTTAAACGCGCCAACGGGATAGCTATCTCTGCTGAAAGGTCTCTAGATTTGCGGTTATCGGGCCGTAATGGATGATCGGCCATCGTGGAGGGGGCCGTGACACGAGGGATTAAAGGCGGAGAAAGAGTTTATGTTCAGAGACACAGATACGAGCGATGGCGATATCAAACAAGCTCAAGCAAAAGAAGATGGCGAAAAATTGCAACAAGAACTGTTGAAATCAGGCTCTGATAGTGCGCGCGCGCAGCGTCGCGCAGAGGGCGATCCGGCTAATAGCGAACCAAGAATGGACTTTGATCGTCAGGATCAAGGCGTTCAATTCGTTTCGCGTCCACGGGTGAAAACCGACCCGTCACGCGATGCCTTGCTGACAGCTTTTGGTAAAGCCACTTTGACTGACCGTTATTTGATGCCGGGCGAGACTTTCCAAGATCTCTTTGCTCGCGTTGCGTCTTATTATGGCGACGACGAAGCCCACGCCCAGCGTCTTTATGATTATATTTCTAAGCTCTGGTTCATGCCGGCGACGCCGGTTTTGTCAAATGGTGGCACAGATCGTGGCCTGCCGATTTCATGCTTTTTGAATGAAGCGAATGACAGCCTCGGCGACATTGTGAATCTGTGGAATGAAAATGTTTGGCTGGCGTCTCGCGGCGGCGGCATTGGCAGCTATTGGGGTAATCTGCGTTCGATCGGCGAAAAAGTCGGTGAAAATGGCAAGACCTCGGGCATTGTGCCGTTTATTCGGGTGATGGACAGTCTGACTTTGGCGATTTCGCAAGGTTCTTTGCGGCGCGGTTCAGCGGCTGTTTATCTGCCGATTGATCATCCGGAAGTTGAAGAATTCATTGAAATTCGTCGCCCAACAGGCGGTGACCCAAACCGTAAAGCGCTGAACTTGCACCACGGTATTTTGATCACAGACGCCTTTATGCGGGCTGTTGAGCGAGACGAAGAATGGGCATTGCGCAGCCCGAAAGACGGTTCTGTTCAGGCGACTGTGCAGGCGCGTGATTTGTGGGTGCGTATGCTGACGGCGCGTATTGAAACCGGTGAGCCTTATATGGTGTTCAAAGATACGGTGAATAATATGCGCCCTGAGCAACAAAAATTGCTCAATTTGGAAATCAAGACATCTAATCTGTGTTCTGAAATTACCCTGCCAACCGGCCAAGACCATTTGGGTCAAGACCGGACAGCCGTGTGCTGCTTGTCATCTTTGAATGCAGAAAAATTCATGGAGTGGAGCAAGGAAGAACACTTCATCAGCGATGTGATGCGCTTCCTCGACAATGTTTTGGAAGACTTTATTCAGCGCGCGCCTGACGAAATGGCGAAAGCCAAATATGCCGCCCAGCGCGAGCGTAGCGTCGGTCTCGGCGTCATGGGGTTCCACTCATTTTTGCAAGGCAATATGATTCCGTGGGAATCGGTCATGGCGAAAGTCTGGAACAAGCGCATTTTCACGCATATTAAAGAAGGCGTGGATGCCGCATCAATCGAGCTGGCCAATGAACGCGGCCCATGCTTGGACGCGGCCGAGTGCGGTATTAATGAGCGCTTCTCAAATAAAACAGCGATTGCGCCAACCGCTTCTATCTCGATTATTTGCGGCGGCACCAGCCCGGGTATTGAGCCTATTGCCGCCAATAGTTTCACCCATAAGACCCTGTCTGGCTCGTTCAATGTGCGCAATCGTCATCTTGATAAATTGCTCAGTGAAAAAGGTCAGAACACAGATGATATTTGGTCATCCATTGTGACCTCAGGTGGCTCGGTGCAGCATCTCGACTTCCTCAGCGAAGATGAGAAGGCTGTGTTCAAAACCGCCTTTGAACTCGATCAGCGTTGGCTGGTTGATCTTGCGGGTGATCGCTCACCTTTGGTCGATCAGGCGCAATCGCTGAATGTTTTCTTGCCGGCCAATATCCACAAGCGCGATTTGCACCAAGTGCATTTCCAAGCTTGGAAAAAAGGCGTGAAAAGCCTGTATTACTGCCGTTCTTTGTCGATCCAACGGGCCGAGAAAGACAATGGCAATACAGCCGCTATTCAAGAGCCAGTGGTTCAAGCGCCGGTCGAAACCAATGATTATGAAGAATGTCTGTCTTGCCAATAGGCAGCGACAGCTAGTCCCCAACGTAAGCTCCTTTGCCCATTTAAGCGAGCGCTGAAAAGAGAGAGAAAACCTATGTCTTTGCTTGAAGAGCGTATTGTCTACAAACCATTCCGTTATCCATGGGCTTATGATGCGTGGTTGACCCAACAGCGTATTCACTGGCTACCAGAAGAAGTGCCATTGGCTGAGGATGTCAAAGATTGGCACAAGAAATTGACTGGCGCCGAGCGCAATTTGCTGACGCAAATTTTCCGCTTCTTTGTGCAAGCCGATGTGGAAGTGAACAATTGCTATATGAAACATTATTCGCAAGTGTTTAAGCCAACCGAAGTGCAAATGATGCTGGCGGCGTTTTCCAATATGGAAACCATTCACATTGCCGCTTACTCGCATTTGCTGGACACGATTGGCATGCCAGAAATCGAATATGAAGCCTTCATGAAATATGGCGAAATGAAGGATAAATATGACTATATGCAAGAATGGGGTGTCGAAACCAAAACCGATATTGCCAAAACATTGGCGGTATTTGGTGGCTTCACCGAGGGCTTGCAGCTATTTGCCAGTTTCGCAATTCTGATGAATTTCCCGCGCTTCAATAAAATGAAGGGCATGGGGCAGATTGTGACATGGTCAGCGCGTGATGAAACTCTGCACACAAATTCGACTGTGCGTTTGTTCAACACATTCATTCATGAAAACCCAGAGATTTGGAATGATGAGCTGAAACGCGATCTGTACAAAGCCTGTGAAACAGTGGTCACGCATGAAGACGCCTTTATTGATTTGGCCTTTGAAATGGGCGGCGTTGAGGGCTTGGAGCCGCAAGAAGTGAAAGATTATATTCGCTTTATCGGCAACCGCCGTTTGGCCCAGCTTAATCTTGAGCCATTATATGACGTTGAGAAAAACCCACTGCCGTGGATGGACGAAATGCTCAATGGTATTGAACATATGAACTTCTTTGAGGGGCGGGCAACAGAATATGCCAAAGCCTCAACAGAAGGCACATGGGATCAAGCCTTCGACTAAGCGCTCGAATAATTTGAGATTAAGGGGAGCCTCGGCTCCCCTTTTTTATGGCTGATAAATTAATGGCTTGATAAATCAGCATAAAATTCTCCAATCGCACTTTTCTTGCAAATTTGTTATAATTTGCACATGTTAAAATTATTCCGCAAAACAGCGACCGAACCCCTAGCGGTCATCGGCAATGCACTCGACAATTTATTCACCTCAGATGAGGAACGTCTCGATAAACAGGCAGTGCTGGCGCGCATCATTGAACAGCCACATTTGATACAAAGCGAAATTGGCAAAATAGAAGCCCTGCATAAAAGCGTTTTCGTTGCTGGCTGGCGGCCTTTCATTGGCTGGGTGTGCGGCGCCGCTTTGGCGTATAATTTTATCATTCGCGAATTGCTGATATGGGGCATGGCGATGAGTGATCGCGATATTCTGCCGCCACCCGCTCTGCAATTAGAAGTGCTGACGACGATTCTCTATGCGCTATTGGGTTTGGGGGGCTTGCGGACATTTGAAAAACTACGTGGCCGCGCGCGTTAATCCATGCAGACACAAATGCCGCTGCTATCTCAATTCGCAAAAATTGCCGAGGCGGCCTATCGGGAAGACGCGACTCCATTTCATGATATGGGTTTCACCGCAGCCCGCCTGGTTAGTCGCAAAGGGGCTCAATGCTGGATTTTAGAAAATAGCAGCCAGCTTGTTTTCGCTTTTCGTGGCACGGAGTTCGATCAATCAAGCGATATTAAAGCCAGCCTCAAATTCACATTGCGGCCAGCGCTGACGCCGCGTCACGACGATTCCACCACCATGCGCGCCTCTTATGCGCGTGGCCGCGTGCATCGGGGGTTCGCCCGCGAGCTGAGCAAGATTCACCATAGCGAGGACCTCAAATTGCCGCCACAGAATGGTCGGCAGCTGTATTTTTGCGGTCATAGCATGGGCGGCGCAATGGCGCTATTGGCGGCCGGTCGCTGGCAGGCCAATTATCAGCCGGAAGCGGTGGTGAGTTTTGGTGCGCCGCGCCTTGGTGACGCTGAATTTGTTGCCAGCCTAGAGCTGACCCATTGGCGGGTTGTGAATGGCGCCGACAAAGTGCCGCATTTACCATTGCGGCTGCTTGGCTATCGCCACCACAGCGAAGCGCTGATGATTGGCAAACATATGGCTTGGCGCGGCATATGCCGCGACCATCGCATGAAACGCTATATTGCGGCGTTAGAAAAACATCTTGAAAATGGTGCTGCCGGAGAGAATTGAACTCTCGGCCTCTCCCTTACCAAGGGAGTGCTCTACCCCTGAGCTACGGCAGCATTTAGGCTCTGTAAGTGCCACAGCCGCGAGGTGGATGCAAGTCATATTGGTGGCCACTTGCCCATTATCTCTTTATCCTCTTTTAATGACGTGAAACGACTTGCCAACACGGCCATAAGGCGACCATAATCGTTCTGTTTTTGTTCTTTTTGACTGTAAAGAGGGTTGCGTGGTTCAAGATGGTATTGCGTTTCAGCCGGTTCGTCTGGCTTGGTTGGTAGAGAAAAAATTGGCGATTTGGCTTTGGTGTGAGCAATGCAGCCATCATAAAAGCCTCGAATCGGCGCCGCTTCTGGCCCGTTTCGGCGATCTCACCCTGTCGGATTTGCGTCGCAAATGCCGCTGTTCGACGTGCCATAGCCGCAATATTTTTATTCGCCCTGACTGGCATAAGTCACGCTGGACGCGCGGTGTGGTGTCGCGACACGATATCTTGCCGGATTAATATGGCAGGCGCTTCTGCGCTCTGCCGTAAAGCGGCCATAAAGCGCGCCTAAACCTCTTGACCAGAACGCTTTCCAACGGCAAACAAGAGAGATGGAAAAGAAGTCACAAGCTGAGGATAAGGCCTCAAAACGCCGCGAGCGATTGGCCGAGGCTTTGCGCGAGAATTTGAAGCGCCGCAAGCAAGCCCGTCGCCGCACCGCCGACAGCCAAACCGACGATAAAGTAAACAAGTAGCGAGCAGTAGCATGGATGAAATTTTTATCGAAGGCGGCGTGGCGCTATCGGGTGACTTAGCGATTTCCGGCTCAAAAAACGCCGTCCTTCCGCTGATGGTGGCGGGGCTGCTCAGCGAAGAAAAATTAGTGCTGCGTGGCACGCCGCGTTTGGCCGACACGCGCACATTGGCAAATGTCTTGCGCGAGTTAGGGGCCGAGGTTGAAGAATTTGGCAAAGGCCCGGGCGAGGGTGTGAGTGTGCATGTGCCACGCTTCACCAGCACCACTGCTTCATATGAATTTGTCTCGAAAATGCGCGCCAGTTTCTGGGTATTAGGCCCATTATTGGCCCGTGCCGGACAGGCGCAAGTATCCTTGCCCGGCGGCTGCGCTATTGGCACAAGGCCGGTCGATTTATATTTGAAAGGGCTTGCCGCCATGGGCGCCGACATTGAGGTGGAAGGCGGTTATGTAAATGCCAGCGCTCCGTCGGGTCTGACTGGCGCGCGGCTTGATATGCCATTTGTTTCTGTTGGGGCCACTCATGTTTTGATGATGGCGGCAAGTCTGGCCAAGGGCGAGACGATTATCACCAATGCCGCTATGGAGCCGGAAGTTGTTGATGTGGCTCATTGTTTAGTCGCCATGGGCGCTAAGATTGACGGTATTGGCACGCGTATTTTAACCATTCAAGGGGTCGAGCGACTACATGGTGCCGACCATACGGTGACCCGCGACCGCATTGAGGCGGGGGCTTTCGCCCTTGCTGTTGCGGCCAGCCATGGTGATGTGCGCCTTACCGGTATTGATGAAATTGCTCTCGGCGCTCTGGTGCCAGCCATGCGTTTGGCTGGCGCTGAGCTGACGCCGGAGAATAGCGCCAATGGCCCTGCCTTGCGGGTGCGCGGGCCACAGGGGCGGGCTTTGGCAACCTCGGTGACGACGGAACCCTATCCCGGCTTTGCAACCGATTTACAGGCACCTTTTATGGGGCTTATGTGCTGCGCCAATGGGGTCAGCCGTATTCGCGAGACGATTTTTGAAAATCGTTTCATGCATGTGCAAGAACTGGCGCGATTGGGCGCGGATATTACCCTGCAGGGTGATACGGCGATTGTCACAGGTGTTGACGAATTACGCGGCGCACCAGTGATGGCGACGGATTTGCGCGCCTCCATCACCTTGGTCATTGCCGGACTAATGGCGCAAGGAACAACCCGTATCAGCCGCGTATATCACCTTGATCGCGGTTATGAGCGGCTGGAAGAAAAACTATCGGCTTGCGGCGCGCGGATTTGGCGCGAAACGGTGTGATGACATGACCACGCAGGCGACATATGAACACCAGCGGCTGAAATTATTTGCCCGCGATGCGGCCGATATTGAGGTGATGTCAGCCTTTGTGCAAGACATGGTGCTTCAAATTGCTGATATGGCGCATGTGAGTGATCAGAAGCGCTTTGTTTTGCTCGGCAATCGATTCTGCTGGGAAAATGAGGCGCAAGCCATGCGCGTGCGCACCGCCATTCAAATTGCCAATGTGCAAAAATCGCAGATGAAGAATATTAAACTGGCGCAGGGCGACGCCATATTGTCGGTTCTGGCCCTCAAATTTGAGCCAGAAGATGCGCTGGCTGGCCATTTGCGGATAATATTCGCGGCTGGGGGCGAAATACGCTTGGCGGTTGAGGCTTGTGAAGCCATATTGGAAGATATAAGTGATGCATGGTCGGCGCGTTCGCGTCCTGCCCATGAAATTGATTAGGATTGGTTATGGCGTGTTTTTTACAGACCCATATTAGCGATAAGGATTTTGCTGACCGCTTTGGGGCGCTGCAAACTATGAAGCGCGAGCAATCGGTCGACGTCAATGCGGCGGTGGCGGCGATTATTGATGACGTGCGTCAGCGCGGCGATGCGGCCTTGATCGAGCTAACAGCTAAATATGACCGCCTGACTTTGAGCGCTGATCGTTTGCGCATCAGCGATGCGGAAATCGCTGCAGCTGAGGCGGCTTGCGCCGATGAAACCAAAGCCGCTTTGCAATTAGCGGCCGATCGCATTGCTGATTTTCATGCCCGCCAAAAACCTGATGATGAGCGTTTCACCGACCCGCAAGGGGTTGAGCTGGGGCATCGCTGGACGCCGGTTGATGCGGCTGGTCTATATGTGCCAGGTGGCTTGGCTAATTATCCCTCATCGGTTTTGATGAATGCCATTCCCGCCCGCGTGGCTGGTGTTGAGCGCGTCGTCATGGTGGTGCCAACCCCCGACGGGGCGGTTAATCCGCTGGTTCTGGTGGCTGCCAAATTGGCCGGTGTTGATGAAATTTATCGGATTGGCGGCGCACAGGCGGTGGCCGCCCTTGCCTATGGCACGGCTTCGATTGAACCGGTAAACGTGATTGTCGGGCCGGGCAATGCCTATGTGGCGGCGGCTAAAAAACAAGTCTTTGGTCAGGTCGGCATTGATATGATTGCTGGCCCTTCGGAAATTTTAGTGGTCGCCGACAGTGCCAATGATCCGGCATGGATTGCCGCTGATTTACTGAGCCAAGCCGAGCATGACGAAGTGGCGCAGTCGATTTTGATTTGTGATGATGCGGCTTTTGCTTCGGCGGTGAGCGATGCTGTCGAGTCGGCTTTGGCCAATTTGCCGCGCCAAGAAATTGCCCGCAAAAGTTGGGAAAATTTTGGTGCGATTATTATTGTCGATGATTTGCTTGAGCAAGCGGCCGAGCTGATTAATCAGCTGGCTCCTGAGCATTTGGAATTAGCGGTCGAAGACCCTGACCAATTAGCGGCGAAAGTGCGCCATGCCGGAGCGATTTTTCTTGGCCGCTATACGCCCGAAGCGATTGGCGATTATGTGGCTGGGCCTAATCACGTTTTACCTACGGCGCGCGCGGCGCGCTATGCCTCCGGCCTGTCAGTGTTGAATTTTATGAAGCGCAGCTCTTTGGTGCGTTGTGATGCGGCGGCGCTGTCTGAAATTGGCCCAGCCGCCTTACGCTTGGCCGAAGAAGAAGGCTTGCATGCGCATGGTCGCTCTATTGCCGTTCGACTTAATATTGCTCGAGAGGACCCGCCCGAAAATGGCTGATTCCGACGCTAAAGACCGAATTGTGCACATATCTTTGGATGATCCGGCCTTAGCGCCGCGTAGTCCAGATATTGAGCATGAGCGGCGCGTCGCGATTTTCGACCTGATTGAAGGCAATCATTTCGCCTTGGTTGAGGGGCCGGAGGGGCCTTATCGCATGGTGTTGTCACTGGCTGATCGCGGTATTTTATTTACTCTGAGCGATACCAATGACGCGCCGGTGGCCAAAATTGAATTATCTTTGACACCATTGCGGCGCAATATTCGTGATTATTTTATGATTTGTGAAAGCTATTTTGAGGCCATTCGAACGGCCACGCCGGAACGAATTGAAGCCATCGATCAAGAGCGCCGCGCCTTGCATAATGAGAGCGCTGAAATTTTACAAGCGCGGCTCGCCAGCCAGGCTAGGGTAGATAGTGACACGGCGCGACGCTTGTTCACTTTAATCAGCGTCCTACAGATGCGCGGCTAATCTGAAATAACAGTTGATTTTTGCATGGTTTCTGGTCATTCTCCGGCCAAGTTAATGAGAGAGGCTTATGGCTAAAGAAGAGTTACTAGAGTTCAACGCAACGGTTGTTGAAGTGCTGCCGAATGCGACGTTTCGTGTGAAGTTGGAAAATGACCACGAAGTGATCGCTCACACGGCTGGTAAAATGCGAAAGAACCGTATCCGCGTCTTGGCCGGTGACAAGGTTCTGGTGGAAATGACCCCTTATGACCTTACCAAAGGACGTATTACCTATCGCTATAAATAGTCGGTTATGCTTAGCCAGTGCCAGCCCGCGACGCTTGGCCCTGCTGGAGCAAATTGGCATCACCCCTGATGTGGTGATTTCTACAGATATTGATGAAACGGCTCTGCCCGGCGAAACGCCAGCGGCATTGGCTATGCGTTTGGCCACCGCCAAAGCGCAAGCGGCACAAGACCAGCTGGGGGCCGATGAGTTTATTCTCGCCGCCGACACAGTGGTCAGCGTGGGCCGCAGAATTCTGCCAAAAACTGAAACAGAAGCTGAAGCGCGCGCCTGTTTGCAGCTATTATCAGGGCGCGGCCATCGTGTGCGCACGGGCTTTTGTGTGCGCCATGGCGAGGCTGTTGTCAGCAAATCTGTGATTAGTCGGGTGCAGGTGAAAGTCTTATCGGTCGATGAAATTGACGCCTATATTGCCGGCGGCGAGTGGCAGGGCAAAGCGGGTGGCTATGCCATTCAGGGCCATGCAGCGGCTTTCATAACGGGGCTTGTCGGCTCTTATAGCAACATTGTAGGCTTACCCCTCTATGAGGTGTCAACGAGCCTCAGAGGTCTGGGCTACCAAACAGCGGTGACGCCAGTCCGAAAGTAAAATCAAAGGATCAAAATTACATGACCCATGAAGTTTTTATGAGTGTGGAAAATGGCCTGCTGCGCGTCGCGCAAGTGCAAGACGGGCAGTTGGTAAGCCTCTCGGCTGATCCATTGGGCAAAGCCAAAGACAATCAAGAACAGCGGATTACCGGACAGATTTTTCTCGGTCATGTCGAGCGCGTGGTGCCGCATTTGCAAGCGGCTTTTGTTGATATTGGCCTTGAGCGCGACGGCTTTCTGGGCGCCCGTGAAGCCCGTGCCTTGCTTGCCGATGCGGATCGTGAGACGCCAATCGAGGCTTGCGTGCAAGCTGGTGACACGGTTCTGTTGCAAGTTGTGCGGCCGCCGCAGGGTGATAAGGGCGCGCAAATTACCGCTGATGTCACCTTGCCGGGACGCGCTGTTGTGCTGGCGCCCTGTCGCAATCGGATTGCCGTGTCGCGCAGTATTGAGGATGAAGAAGAGCGCCAACGTCTGGCCGATATCGCCGAGGGCGCGCGGCAGGGAAAATATGGCGCGGCGGTTGATGTCGAAGGCATGGATGGCCCAGCTGGTTGGGTTATCCGCACGGCTGCCGTTGGCATGGATGCTGAGAGCCTGGCCATGGATATGGCGCAAGTGGCGAAAAGCTGGGAAGCGCTGATCGATAAAGCCGAAGATAGTCAGCCACCGGCTCTTTTATATGAAGATTTGGGGCCGATTGAAAAAGCCCTGCGTGATTTAGTGCGCGCCGATACGACCAGCGTGGTGATTGAGGGCGAGGCGGCTTTCCGCACAGGCCGCGGATTTTGCCGCGAGCATATGCCGGCGATTTTGGATGTTCTATCGGCCAGCGAAGCGGGCAGCGTTTTATTCGACCGCTATGATATTGCCGGTCAATTGGAAGTTGCCCTGTCACGCCGCGTTGAATTGCGGTCAGGCGGCTGGTTGATGATTGAAACGACCGAAGCGATGACAACAATTGACGTCAATTCGGGTTCCCATAATGGGCCGGCGGTCAGTGTTAATCTGGAAGCCGCACGGATGATTGCTCGGCAAATTCGCTTGCGTAGTCTCGGCGGATTAATCGCCATTGATTTCATTGATATGGGTTCGGATGCCGACAATGAGGCGGTTTTGCAGGCCTTGGATGATGGCTTTCAGGGCGATAAAAATCCCGTGCGCATTGGCCCTATGTCGGAATTTGGCGTTGTCGAAATGACTCGCCGCCGCGATACCATGACGCTGGCTCAGGCCATGCGCCAGCAGGCATAACAATGGCCACTTGCCCAATATGTCAAAAGGCGGATGCAGTCGCTGATTTTAAGCCATTTTGCTGCAAGCGCTGTGCCGATATTGATTTGCACCGATGGATGGGCGGGCATTACGCCATACCGGCCGTTGAGCCTCCGGATAATTGGGAAGAAACATTGGACGCCGGACTTGATAGCGACGATCCGTCAAGAATTCATTAGGGAGAAGTAATATGCGTTTACAGGGGAAAAAGGCATTAATCACCGGTGCTGGCTCGGGCATTGGGGCGGCGACAGCGACTTTATTTGCCGAACATGGGGCCAGTGTTTTTGCCGTTGATATTGCCGATGGTCGATTGGCCAAATGCCATGCCGATAATTCAGCGATTAGCTGTCTGGAAATTGATATTACCGATGATGGTGCTGCTGAGACGATTATTGAGCAAGCCGTGGCCGCTTTGGGTGGCTTGGATATTGTGATGAATAATGCTGGCATTGGCTATTTCGCCAAAGTCGAAGAAACCACGGATAAAATCTGGCAGCGGACGATGGACATTAATTTGAATGTCCCTTTTAAGATTTGCCAATTGGCGGTGCCGCATTTGAAGCAATGCGGTCATGGCCGAATTATCAATGTCGCTTCTGTGATGAGCAAAATGGCCGACACCGGCCTAACCGCCTATGCGGCGTCGAAAGCCGGTATTGCTGGCATGACACGCAATCTGGCGCTGGAGTTGGGTAAATTTGGCATTACGGTGAATAATATTTTGCCCGGCGCCATTGTCACCGGCATGACACCGGCTTTGCAGCAAGAAAACATCGCGGATATTTGGGCCCGCAAATCGCCGCTGAACCGCTTGGGTCAGCCGATTGATGTGGCGCAAGTGGCGCTTTTTCTGGCCAGTCAGGACAGCGGCTTTGTGACCGGTCATGATATGCATGTCGACGGCGGCATGTTGTTGAAACAATAGTCGAATAAAGCTGAGGATAGGGTCATCGGCGTCTAGACAGACGCAGTTTCATGGCCTATACAAGCTTTCTTGCTGGCGCAATGGCGACTCAAGGCCCGGGTAGCTCAGGGGTAGAGCAGAGGATTGAAAATCCTCGTGTCGGTGGTTCGATTCCGCCCCCGGGCACCACTTTTCTTCAATATGATAGCTTAAGACCGACGTGTAAGGCGATGACTTCGTCTTTTTCGCCATGACTGACCGCGAGCCGTCCGCTATCGGCCCATTTGCGCTCGTAATTCAGACCAATATAAGGGGCAAAATCACGGGTCATTTCATATCGCCATCGCAAGCCAAGCTCGGTTTTGACAAAGCCAGAAGCGACACCAATTTCCTCATCATCACGCGCCGCCATATCAAGTTTAATCAATGGCTGAAAGATCAGTCTCTGGGTAATCAGAATGTCCTTTTCAGCCTCTATACGGGCCGAAATATGTCCCTCTTCGGAGATAAACAGACTGGCATCTGTCTCGATGAAATAGGGCGCAAGGCCAGTGAAACCGGCTGTCACATAACTACGCGCCGGATGTGGGCGCGTGTCATGGCGCAAGCCGGCAAAGCCATCCCAAAAGGTTGAGACAGGAACCGCCATACGCCCCTGAACTTCGACCGCCTCCCAAGCGCTTTCGTCTCGCGCATATTCAGCTTCCAATAAGCCATATAATTTCCATTTATCGCCGCCGTAAGAGACATTGCCCTCAATGGCAATAATGTCACCGGTTTCCTTGCCATAGCGATGTTCAAATCTTTCCAAATCGGCATTGAAGAAAAGCCCCGCCGCCATGGCTGTTGCCGATTGGGCAAAAACAGCAATGACGGCGGCGATGGCGGTGTTTGCGATCATTCTCATTGTCCGCCCTCCATTGACATATGCAGGTGAGACGAGGCGACAGGGGCGGCGGTTGACGCCGCTGGGCTGGCCGGCCCATTGGCTGGATCAACAATAACCCGACGCATCATGCCGGAATGCATATGATAGACGAGGTGACAGTGAAACGGCCAATGACCGGTTGCGTCAATTTCAACGTCAGCCGACACTGTCATGGCCGGTGACACTTGAATGACGTGTTTGGCTGGGCTGTATTTTCCCTGACCATTGTCCAAAATCATCCACATGCCATGCAAATGCATTGGATGCGTCATCATGGTTTCATTGATAAATTTGAAGCGAATACGCTCCCCCTCGCGAAACCGGAATGGCTCCGCATCATCGAAAGTCTCGCCATTCATTGACCAGATATATCGTTCCATATTGCCGGTCAGCCGAACGGTAACTTCGCGATCCACGGGTTTTTCATCATAAATCGGACGAATGGCCCTCAGGTCAGAATAGGACAAGAAGCGGCCACCATTATAGGCGGTCGGTATAAGACCACTATTGGGGACGTAAAAGGCATCCTGTTTTGGCTGCATGGTTTCCATATCATGACCCATAGCGGCGTGATCCATGCCCTCCATATCATGACCCATAGCGGCGTGGCCTGCATGGCCTGTATGGCCCGCCATATCGGCCATTGTCAGCTTGGGACGCGGGCGTCTTGCAGGCACGTCGGCTGTCATGCCAAGGCGCGGAGCAAGCGTCGCGCGCGCGTAGCCGGTTCGTCCCATAGGTTCGGCCATTAGCGTATAGGCGCGGTCTTCTATTGGCTGGATGATGACGTCATATGTCTCAGCCACAGCCAAGCGCAGTTCGTCAACTGTCACCGGCTGAACATTATTGCCATCGGCTTGAACCACGGTCATTTTCAGCCCGGGAATATAAACATCCATAAAGCTCATCGCCGACGCATTGACGAGGCGCAAGCGCAGCTTCTCGCCAGGCTTGAACAACCCCGTCCAATTCTGCTCGGCGTCCATGCCATTAACCAAAAAATCATGGCCCGAGACATCGGAAATATCGGTTCTCATCATCCGCATTTCGCCCCATGCCATGCGATCTTTCACGGCATCGGAGAAGCTCTGGTCGGATTTGCGATTAAACAAATCGAGCAATGTTTCCTGCTGAAAATTATAATAATCCGGTCGGCGTTTTAGATTGGCGAGAATGCGCTCAGGGCGCGCGTCATGCCAGTCGGATAGAACAAGCGTATGCTGGCGATCATATTCAAATGGCTCTTTGTCTTTCGGCTCGATGATAATCGCGCCATATAAGCCCTTTTGTTCCTGCATGGCAGAATGGCTGTGATACCAATAGGTTCCCGCCTGTTTTGCCGGAAAGCGATAGGTGAATGTCTCGCCAGGCTGAATACCTTTATAGGAAAAGCCCGGCGCCCCGTCTTGCGTGGAAGGCAGGATGAGACCATGCCAATGAACCGAGCTGACCGCATCAAGTGTATTGGTGACGGTGATGACAAGCTCCTCACCTTCTTTGAAGCGCAATGTCGGCGCTGGCATGGTGCCGTTCATTGTCATGGCTTTTTTTGCGCCACTGCTCAGTGTGATGGTCGTTTCACCAATGGTTAAATGATAATTATTGGCGTGGGTTAAGCTTGGCAATAGCGCCAAAATGGCCACTGCAAGGCCAAGCAGTGAATGGTTAATTTTTGTCATTTTCATACCCTGAAGATTTTTAAAGTCCTATTTCTTATTGCGTGAAAGGCGACTATGGCTTGGCGCGCGGCAAAGCGCCGGCCATCAAGCCATAGTCGGCAAAGAAATTAGGATTTAGGGGGCGGTGTGCTGTGATTGAGCGCAATCGATAACAGATTGGCGCTCAAGGGAGGCATCATCTGCCGATTGGGGTTCAGGCGTAAATTGGAAATTTGACCCACCAGCGCCAGCGCCGTTGTTGAACACGAAGCGTGATCTTTGCAGCACCCTTTGGCGGCATTTTCGTTACATATGTCATCTTCCGATGACTCAGCCGCCATGCTCGGGCAGTCGCCCATATGATTATCCATCATTGTGACGTCATGTGTCATGCCATTGAAAGCCGTTTTGGCCATGGCAGGCGCCGCCGAAAATTGAACTAAAATCATCGACGACATTATTGCGAAAACGATGACAAGTTTTTTCATCATGACTTAGGCCCAGTGCAAATCGATGGCTTCACTATAACCCAAATAGCTTGTCGATACCACTTGCTATCCATGCTGGCTCCCGTCGATTATTGGGGTTTTTTCACCGGTGGTTCGGCATAGGACGCTGCGGCGGTGATAACTTCATCGGCGGTTTGCAGCATTTGCTGATAAATCTCTTCCGGATAGGGCATATGCGGTTTGCTGGCGTCATAGGCTGGCTGCGCCACACCACCGCCGTCGCCCTCATATTCATCGGGCGCCATATAAAGGCTTGCCTCATCAGCAGAAATACCAGCTCTTTCTAAAACCTTAGGGTCGACCCATTGTGCCTGATCGAGTTCGCCGTCTGAACAAGCCACTTCAAGCGCCAAATGATCGGGGCCAGCGAAATAAATCGACTTGCACATGCCATGGTCAATCGGCCCAATGACATTGACACCAAATTTACGAATACGGTCACGAATATTCAAAAGATCGGCTTCATTGTCGACCTTGAACGCCAAATGCTGCATCGTGCCTGCGGCGCTGGCGCCAGCACCCGTGCCAGCATGGGTGATGCCAATCGTGCTTTCAATATCTTTGACTTGAGGCAATTGCACGATGGAGAAATAGCACCCATCATCGAGATGCATAAAGGCGTGTAAGCCGCCGGGCACGCCGTGCATGTCAAATAGGGCAGATAATTTGCACCCTAAAACCTCAGAGAAAAAAGCAATATGCGATTTAATATCGGCCGCCATAATGGCGATGTGATGAATACCGTTGGCTTTAATCATAGCTTTCCTATTGGACGGTCAAAAATTTCGTGGCACTGTAGGCTTATCTAAGCCCGCCGCTCGTCATTCGGTCAAGGGGGCTTTTCGGGAGAAAACAATGTCACTTACCCGCGTTCCATATGTAGTGGTGTTTGAAGAGAGCAGTGCGTTCAAAGATGTTTATGGCGGCACTCAGGGCATGGTGGTGGTCGAAGCCATGCGGCTATTGCCCGACACAAAGTCAAAAAGCGTTATCGTGTTTTCGCACCCGATTGGCGGCGGCGCCTTTTTGCCTCTGGTCAATGCGCTGGCCCATGCCGGCCATCACGTGATTTATGCCAATACGCGCTATCGCGGTAATGATACGGCCTTGCTGATGGAAAAATGCGTCGCTGATTTGGGCGCGGTGATTGCCCATGCCAAGGCGCAATTTGGTTATGAAAAAATCATTTTGGGTGGCTGGTCGGGCGGTGGCTCTTTGTCGCTCTTTTATCAAGATCAAGCGACCGGCAAGCGATTGACACAAACAGCGGCCGGCGACGCCTATGATATGACGGCGCTAGACCTGCCAGCCGCCGATGCCATATTGCTTTTGGCGGCGCATGTGAGCCGCGCCGTGACACTGACCGAATGGATTGATCCATCAATCACCAATGAACAAACGCCTTTTGAACGCGACCCTGAATTGAATATTTTTGATCCGGCAAATCCCAATCAGCCCACCTATTCAGAGGCTTATGTGGCGCATTATCGCGCCGCGCAATTGGCGCGCAACCGGCGCATTACGGCTGATGTGAAACAAACCCTCGCCGATTTGCGTCAAGCAGGTGAAGACAATGCCGAACGCGCCTTTTGTGTGCATGGCACAATGGCTGATTTGCGCTGGACGGACCCGAGCCAAGACCCATCAGATCGCACCCCCTATAGTTGTTATTTGGGTGATCCCAAAATTGCCAATGATGGGCCGGTTGGGTTGGCGCGGTTCACGACTTTGCGTTCATGGCTGTCGCAATGGAGCTTTGATGACACGCCGGCTGATGGCCTTGGCAATGCCAGCCGCGTTTCTTGTCCGGCTCTTGTGATTAATAATACCGCCGACTTGGCTTGCACGCCGTCGCACGCGCGGCGGCTTCATGACGCTTTGGCCTCGCGTGATAAAACGCATGTCGATATTGTCGGTGCCGACCATTATTATATTGAACGTCGCGATTTATTGCCTGAAGCCTGCCAGACCATCGGCGCTTGGCTTGGCGAGAGAGATTTCACATGAGCAAAACAGCACGGCAAATATTAAAGCAAAAGCTCTCGGCGGGAGGCTGTTTGGCCGCCCCGGGGGTGTATGACGGCCTATCGGCACGCATTGCAGATCCGATGAATTTCGACGCGCTTTATTTGAGTGGTTATGGTGTCTCAGCCAGTCTTTTGGCCAAGCCAGACGCCGGATTTTTGACGGCAGAAAATATGGTGATGCGGCTCACCAGCCTGTGTGCCATTTTGCAAACACCGCTGATCGCCGACGCCGATACAGGCTTTGGCGGCATTGTCGAAACCCAGGCCACTGTGCGGGCCTATGAAAAAGCCGGTGCCGCTGGCATTCAATTGGAAGATCAGCAATTTCCGAAAAAATGTGGCCATACGCCAGGCCGCGAAGT
>JAYOCI010000001.1:0-9889 GCA_038105345.1 Rhodobiaceae bacterium | reverse complement strand
ACCCCCGAAGGGCTGGATGAGGCGATTGCCCGTGGGCGCGCCTTTGCTGATGCTGGTGCCGATATCATTTTTGTTGAATCGCCGGAAACCGAAGAAGAATTTGCCGCCATTGGCGCCGCCCTTGGTGATTGCTGTCTGATTGCCAATATGGTGGAGGGCGGTCGCAGCCCGTCTTTGTCACGCCAACGATTGGCAGAATTGGGGTTTAATCTGGTGATCTATCCGGTCGCCGCCATGGCCGCGGCCAGCGCTGCTTTGCAGCAGGCCTATCAGCAAATTGATGCGCTTGCTGGCGATCATCAGCGGGTTAGTTTCGACGAGCTGAATAAAATCGTCGGTTTTGAAGAAATTTGGCAGGCCCAAGACAAATAGAACATCGGCCTTGGGGCAATCTAATGGCATGACAAGCCAATTTTGAAGTGATAATTTATCGCCAGTTTAGGTAAGGATTTTGAGGTCTATGGTTGAACAACTGATTTCTACAAATGCGACGCTGTTTTTTATCCCGTTTTTCCTCGCTGCGGTTGTCATTGAGATGATTGCTGTGCGCGTGTTCCGCGCCAAGGGCGATGTTGATGTGAAAGATGATGGCGTCAGTGTTTTTCTGGGCTTGATGAGTGCTGTTGCCAATGGTGCGGCGGCCGTGCTGACCGTTACCGCGCTTTATTGGGCGGCTCAATATCAGCTTTTTGATATTCCAATGACATTTGCCATGCTGGCCTTATGTTTTGTGTTGGATGATTTGCGGTTTTATGTGCATCACCGTATTGCCCATCGCGTGCGTTGGGTTTGGGCCATGCATTTTGTCCATCATTCGAGCAATCGGTTTTCTCTGGCGGTCGCCTTGCGTCAATCATGGACCAAGCATTTCACCGGCACGATGATGCTGAAAGTGCCTTTGGTGATGCTCGGTTTTGACCCGCTTATGGTGATTTTCTGTGGTGCGGTGAATGCGATTTATCAATTCTTTTTGCACACACAAACAATTGGCAAATTGCCAGCTTGGTTTGAATATATTTTCAACACACCGTCGCATCACCGCGTTCATCATGGTCGCAACCCGCAATATCTCGATGCCAATTATGCTGGCACGTTGATTATTTGGGATCGGATGTTCGGCAGTTTTGTGGCTGAAGAAGAAAAAGTCGATTTTGGTTTGGTCACGCGGTTAACCACGCTCAATCCTTTGCGCATTTTATTTTCTGAATATGTCGCAACTTTCCGCGATGCGCTGCAATCCGGCCTTAGCCTGAAACACCGCATTGCCTATATTTTAGCCCCGCCCGGCTGGAGCCATGACGGGTCGCGCAAAAGCTCGCATGACATTAAGCGCGAAGCCGGATTATTGGCCGACAAAAATGTGACAGTGGCGGCCGAATAATGCCGGCCGAACACTACGCCCTATCGGAAATATGTATTGTTTTGGCCAGCGTGTTTGCCATTCATCGTTTGGTGCCGCGTGGCTTCTGGCTGGCGTCTTTCGGCGCCTTGCTGATAGGCGCGGTGGCGGCTCTGGGGGCTTGGCGTTTTGCTAGTGGCCAATTTGAAGCGCTGGAAACATTGCATTTAACCGCCGCTGTTCAGGGCGGTTTGGTTGCCATGATGTTTTTAGCGGCTGATATGGCAATGAAGGCGCGGGCCCAGCAATCGACACGCTTGGTGGTTGTCGGCCTATTCATGGCCAGCATATTGGCGACATCATGGTCACCATCTTTGGTGCCAATATTTTCTCTATTATGGCTGGTTGCGACTATTATTTTGATGGCGATTTATGCGCAAAGCGACCGTTTTCTAGCGGTTTCAGCCATGTCACTCATGCTGATTGGCCTGTTAGTGGTGCGCAAGAATAGCTATCTCGATGCCGCTGTCAGCTTTCACCTATACCATTTAATGATCGCGGCTTGGCTTGGTTTTCTGCCATTTTGCCTATCGCGCTTGCCGACTCGTCGGTCGCCAGCCGCGACACAGGGCTGAATTCCGCCTCAACGGTGAAAATAATCCTTTCCACTGGCGCCAAAGGCAGATAGAAGCCGTGTCTATAGTGATAAACGCATAGGCTCCCCATATGTCTCAAAATTCTGCGCCAAGCGCGCCACAAAATTTACGCAATATTGCGATTATTGCCCACGTTGACCATGGCAAGACAACATTGATTGACTCAATCATGAAACAAACCGGCTTGTTCCGCGCCAATCAGGCGATGGACGAACGTGTGATGGACTCGGGCGATCTTGAAAAAGAGCGCGGTATTACGATTTTGGCCAAGCCAACATCGATTAATTGGAAAGACACGCGGATTAATATTATCGACACGCCAGGTCACGCCGACTTTGGTGGTGAAGTCGAGCGGGTGCTGGGCATGGCCGATGGCGTTGTCTTGCTCACCGATGCAGCCGAAGGGCCGATGCCGCAGACTAAATTTGTGCTCGGTAAAGCGCTGGCACAGGGTCTGCGTCCAATAGTGATTATCAATAAAGTCGACCGTCCCGATGGCCGTCCCGATGAGGTGGTCGACGAGGTTTTCGACCTTTTCGTATCACTGGATGCCAGCAATGAGCAGCTTGATTTTCCAATTCTCTATGCCTCGGGCCGTGATGGTTGGTGCGTGCGCGAATTGAGCGATGCGCGCGAAAATTTGACTCCCTTGCTGGATTTAATCCTTGAGCACGTGCCGGCGCCGCAAGTCGAACCCGATAAACCTTTTGCCATGTTGGCCACTTTGCTCGACAGCGATCCCTATATTGGCCGTTGTTTGACAGGCCGCGTCTTGCAAGGCACAGCCAAGGTCAATGAGAGCGTGAAAGCGATTAATCTTGACGGCAAGCAAGTCGAAACCGGCCGATTGACCAAATTATTGCGTTTTGAAGGCACCCAACGCGTGCCAGTAAACGAAGTGTTTGCCGGTGATTTGATTTGTATCGCTGGCCTGACCAAAGCCTCTGTGGCCGATACGATTTGCGACCCAAGCGTTACCGAACCTTTGCAATCAACGCCGATTGACCCGCCGACCATGTCGGTGACCATTACAGTGAATGACAGCCCCTTTGCTGGCACTGAGGGCAAAAAAGTAACTTCGACAGTCATTCGTGACCGTTTGTTGGCGGAAGCTGAAGTGAATGTCGCCATCACTTTTAACGAGGGCGAGAATAAAGACGCCTTTGAAATTGGCGGACGCGGTGAATTGCAATTGGGCGTGCTGATTGAAACCATGCGCCGCGAGGGGTTCGAGATGAATGTGTCGCGCCCGCGCGTGCTTATTCGCATGGAAGATGGCAAACGCATGGAGCCGATCGAAGAAGTCACGATTGATGTCGATGAAGAATATAGCAGCGGTGTTGTCGATGCGATGAACCGCCGTAAAGCGGAAATGGTCGATATGCGCTCCTCGGGCGCTGGCAAGACGCGTTTGGTATTTTACGCCCCGTCGCGCGGCTTGATTGGTTATCAAAACCGCTTTTTGACCGACACACGCGGTACTGGCGTGTTGAATCGGGTGTTTCACAGCTATGCCGAATATAAAGGCGATATCCCTGGCCGTCGCAATGGCGCGCTTATTGCGTCAGAAACCGGTCAGGCCGTGGCCTATGCGATTTTCAATCTGCAAGATCGCGGTGTCATGTTTATCGATCCACAAACACCGGTCTATCAGGGCATGATTGTTGGCGAACACAGCCGTGACAATGATTTGGAAATCAATGTTCTCAAGGGTAAAAAACTGACCAATATGCGGGCTTCTGGCTCCGATGAGGCGGTTACTTTAGTGCCGCCACGGCGCATGTCCTTGGAAGATATGATGGCCTATGTCGACACGGATGAATTATTGGAAGTGACGCCGAAAAGCCTGCGTCTGCGTAAGCGCTATTTACTTGAGCACGAGCGTAAAAAATTCAAACGTCAAATCGACGAAAACGCTGGTTAAGCCTTAGCTGGCGGCCAGCGCTTCTTTGACTTGGTTGAGGCGTTCTTTGCCGAAAAACATGTCGTCGTCGACAAAAAATGTTGGCACGCCAAAAACGCCGCGTGCCACGGCTTCATCTGTATTGGCGGCTAGTTTTGCCTTCACCTGTGAATCTTGCGTGCCTTCGAGCAAAGCTGCGCCGTCGAATCCAGCCTCGGTAAAGGCTTTCACAAAGACTTCAGGGTCATCCATTTTCAGCCCGTCTTCCCACATAAAACGCATGCCAGCATCGACATAAGCCTCATATTGGCCTTGTGCTTGGGCGACGATGGCGCCGCGCATGAGCAATATGGTGTTGATTGGAAAATGCGGGTTCATTTTGAATTTGGTCAATTTGTGCTTGGCGATGAAACGGTTCATTTCCAGTGTTTCATAATCCAATTTTGATTGCACATGAGCAAAAGTCGCCCAAGGCGGTTGATTGCCCGTGGCTTTGAAAATACCGCCCAGCAGGCACGGCACATAATTCACCTCGGCGCCGGTCTCGGCTTTGAAATCAGCCATCACATTATGCGCCAGATAGGCGTTTGGGCCGCCAAAATCGAAAATAAAATCTACCCGATTGCTCATTGCTCTCTCCTACCAAGGTTCTTTCCATGGTCGCAAATCCAATTCATGCGTCCATGCGCTGCGCGGTTGTTTGTGCAGCATGACATAATTTTGCGCAATGTCATCAGGGTTCAATATCGCGTCCTCGTCGCGACGCGCATCGACATCGGGCAGTATTTCGCGGATGAAATTACTATCAATGGCACCGTCAATAATCGTATGCGCCACATGAATATTTTTCGGCCCCAATTCGCGGGCCATGGATTGGGCGAGGGCGCGCAAGGCATGTTTAGCACCGGCAAATGCCGCCAGATGATCGCGACCGCGTATGCTGGCCGTGGCGCCGGTGAAAATAATCGTTCCATGGCCGCGCTTCAGCATATGTTTGGCCACTTCGCGGCCCATTAAAAAACCTGCAAAACAGCCCATTTCCCAGACTTTACGATAAACACGCGCGGTGGTTTCGGTGATTGGAAATTGCACATTGGCTCCAATATTGAAAACTGCCACCTCAATGGGGGCAATATCGCTTTCGATTTTTTCCACCAAGGCCATCATTGCCTCTTCGTCGCGTGCATCGCTGGGCAGGGCGACCGATTGCAATCCCTGATCGCGGATTGACTGGGCTAAGGCCTCTAATTTATCGGCATGAGTGGGGCGGCGCGAAACGCACGCCACCATGCCTTCACGGGCAAAGGCGCGTGCAATGGCCGCGCCTGTGTCATCGCCTGCGCCGATGACTAGACATGATTTTTGTTGCGCCATTTTCAAATCCCTATTCATTGCCTCTCAAAACGGTAGACTGCTTGACGAATGTGGGGCAAGCGATAATCACAAATTAGCGCTTTAAAAAAGCCGTTGAAGGGTGGATATAAGACAGATTAGGGAGATGAATATGAGTATAATGAATGACATGAGCTGGGTACCAGCGCTTCGTACACCGTTTTTGAACAGTTTTTTTGATGCGGTCACCTTGATTGGTTATCCGCTATTTTTGATTTTGTTTTTGGCCTTCGGCTATTTGTTTTTCCGTTCCAAAAGTTTCTACCACGCGGCGGTTTTATTGATCGGTGCTGGCTTGGTGAATTCTTTGCTGAAAGATATTTATCAAGACCCGCGTCCGGCGGCAGAATTTGCCCTTGATCCGCGCACCGGCCATTCTTACGGCTGGCCCAGTGGGCACGCGCAAATTGCTGTCGTGCTCTGGGGGTTTTTGGCTTATGAAATTCGTCAAAAATGGGCAAGCTTTGCGGCGCTTATCATTATTGCATTAATTTGCGCGTCACGGATTTATCTCGGCGTTCATGATATTGGCGACGTGCTTGGCGGATTGGTCATCGGCACCGCTTGTTTGGTGTTTTATATTTGGGCGATTAACCATCAAGGATTGCAAGCGATTGCGGCGCAAATCGGCGATGGCGGCGTGCTGTTGGCCTTACTGGCTATACACATTGTCTATATTGCCTTTTACCCAAGTCATTTGCACCATGAAGCCCCTGTCTGGTTTGTCGGCACCATGTTTGGCTGGGTCGCGGCTCGCAGTTTGATGCGGCATCAGGAAGTGACCTTGCCGGGGCCATGGGTGGTGCAATTTTTGATCGCCAGTGGCGGCACCGCTATCGCCTTTGTTTTAATGTTGGTGACCACACGTTTGCCAGCCAGTTTGGCACTTGGTGAACAAATCGCCATGCCCGTCAATTATGCCTTGGGCGTGATTTATGTGCTCTTGGCGAGCTGGGGCGTGCCACGGCTGATCGGGCTTTTCGGCCGCCGTTAATCATCCGGTCATCGCTTCACAAATTAAATTTATGCGTGAAGCTCAGTTTTAGTCGGGCGCCGTCGAAGCGGTTGCGCTTGGCTAATTCTGAACCGGCATAATCGCGCCACGCCAAGCCAGTGCCACAGTGATAGGCACGGCGATAGGAATCATAACAGGCTTTTTCGTTAACCGAGCCACCGATGACCAGCGCATCATGCAATTGCACACTCATCAGCGATTGACGACCGGTCTGCACAGCAACCCCCAAGCCGACACTGAATGAGGCTTGGCTTTGATAAAGCGGCGCTTGATAACCGGCATCGGCAGACATTGGCACCAACCATGTTACCCGCGCTTGCGGCCGCACCGCCAATGTGGCGCGCGCCGACAGCAATAGGTTACGCGGACGATAAAAATACGAGACATTATGGTGCTGCCCATTCAGCGAGGTGAATCTGCCGCGCCAAGTTTTCGAACTCGCGTGCTCGTCTTGTAGTTTGACGCCTAACCAGTCAATCCGGTCACCGCTCCAGGCCGAGCTCATAACGGCCAGCATTGCCAATAAAAGAAAAACAATACGCATGGTTTTTCCTAATTGGCGCTCAATTGCCCTTGCGGGCTGAGAGCATTGCTCAGATCCAGCTTGCCGTGACCATATATTTCGTCGACACCAGCCTCACCCATATCAGTGGCGGTTTCGAGCAAAAGCGATTTGAGCTCAAACCCCGATAAGAGAGGGAATTTTTGCCGAATGATTGCGGCTGCGCCTGATACGCGCGGCGCTGCATAAGATGTGCCGGCCCCATCACCCTTGCTCAATATATCATCATGAGCAACGATGAAATCATGCTTCATATTGCCAGCCGTCAAACTATAGCTGGTCAGCTGTGTGCCACTATCGGTTAAGGCTCCCACCCAAATCATCGCATCGGCGTCTTCAACGCCTTTTTGGCGCAATTGATAAGTAACAGCGGCACGGAAAGTGCAAGCATGAACGCGCCGATCAGGGCAATAGCGCCCGCCATTGCCAGCGGCAAAGACAAATAGCATTTTGCTATCGTAATCGGCCGGGCCGGTCACTTTGTAATTGCGCTTTACCCAATTGGCGACTTTTTGGTCAAAGCTTTTGTCCTCACGACCCGTCGATGGGTCGAAGCGCGAAGCTCCGAAACTATTATTAGCGATGAAATGCTTGGCCGCATTCATTCTTTCCCAAGCGCGTTCGGCACCTGTGATTGTGTAATTGAAATGATAATTCACGATGCCAGCTTCGGGTGCCACACTATTGACGATCAAAGCCACTTTCTCGCCATGCGTGTCGATGCTTTGATTGTCGCTGAACCCATCAACAACGCCGATGGCTACATTTTTGCCGGTCCAGCCGTTTTGCCATTGCACATAGGCATTGGTGTCTTGGCTGGCGATTGGCATGGTTTGATCTGGGTTAAGTGTGTCATGCGCCGCGGCCAATGATTGGTAAAATTGGCCGTTATTTGCGACATAAGACAGACTCTCACCTCTGCCAAAGAATAAGTTGTCAAACGCGGCTTGATAGTTAGAGCCAGAGCCAATCGGGTCGGTCGGGTCTATCGGGTCTGCCGGTTCAGCACCGGGCGGGGCTTGATTTGGATCTTTGACGATAGGGCTTGGATTGCCGCCGTCGCTAATCGTGCCTCCGGTGCCACCACCGCCGCCGCCGCATCCAGCCAAAGTAAGGCTGAGCAACACGGCCGTAATGAACAACTTATTGGTTAAAGATAAGGATGAAAAAGCGGCTGCATAAACGCCGGCAGCCCGCGGCAGATAACTAAACTTGAACATAATACGCCTACATAATTACTCAAAATACGCTATCAACCTTCCCCATCAGCCAGCCACACAACAAGAAAACTCGCGCGTGAAAACGCAATTGTTTCTTTTGCGTTGTATAAAATCTGCACTTTGGTCAGCCAAGTTGACGTGAATTTAAAGAAAATAGGTGAAGCAAAATTAACTGACGCTATACTCGCCCGATGATGGAAAAGCTTGTTTCGCGTTTTAATAATTTGGCCCGTTTGATTGACGGGGCGAGCGTTCTGGTTGACCAGCGTGGCACAGTTATTTTGGCCAATGATGCGGCTTTTGAGCTTTTGGGCCAGCACATTGCCGGCCAATCGCTAGAAGGTTTCATCCGCCATCCAGACTTTGTGTCGGCGCTGCGTTTGGCCTTCACGCAAGACCAACAGTCAGATCTGATTTATACGCGCATGGAGCAAGTGCCGCGGCGGTTCGAAATTCGTCTCGCACCATTTGACGAAGATCATGTGCTTATTGTTCTCATTGACAAAACATTGGAGCAATCAGTGGAGCGTATTCAGTCAGAATTTGTTGCCAATGTCAGTCATGAGCTGCGCTCGCCGCTGACCTCATTAAGCGGGTTTATCGAAACACTTATGGGGCCGGCAGCCGATGATAAAGAAGCGCATGAGAAGTTTTTGCCAATCATGCAATCAGAGGCCATGCGCATGCAGCGTCTGATTAATGGCTTATTGTCACTATCGCGGGTTGAGGCCGAGGCCCATCGACTGCCAAATAACGAGGTTAATTTGCGCGCCATTGTCGATGAGGTGGTAACCACAAAGGCTCATATGGCGGAAGGCCGTCAAATGCGCCTTGCAATCACCTCGGAATGGGCCAGTGCGGCGCAAACACCCCTAGTCAGAGGCGACAGCGACGAATTATTAGAAGTGTTTCACAACTTGCTCGAAAACGCCGTCAAATATGGTGATGAGGGCAGCGAAATTGCGCTGGTGCTATCACAAGGCCGCGATTTGGCCGGCGTCATCCATGATGATCGTATTCGTGTGCAAGTCATCAACGCCGGCCCCACCATTGCCGCGCAACATATTTCTCGATTGACCGAGCGGTTTTATCGAATTGATGAGGGGCGTTCGCGAAACATGGGTGGCTCGGGTCTTGGCTTGGCCATTGTGAAGCATATTTTGAACCGACATCGTGGGCGATTACGAATCACCAGTGAAAATCAAGAAACTTGTGTGTCGGTGACGCTTCCCATCGCAAAATAATGCGCAGCACGCGCAAAAAATATCGCAGATAAGGCAGATTGTGGCCTTTCGACCCTGTTTGTCACAAAACTGTAACATTACTGTCATACCTGCTTAGGCAAGTTAATGCATTTTGCGCGGGTCGGTGCGGAATGGCTGCACAGACATTCTGAATGTTTTCGGTGGAGACCAAAATGACGAAATTCAAATTTGCTCTAGGTGCCTTGATTGGTGCGTCAATGAGTTTCAGTGCACATGCACGCGACCAAATCGAAATTGTCGGCTCGTCGACAGTTTTCCCTTTTTCAACGACCGTGGCTGAACAATTTGGCCGTACGACGAGTTTCAAAACGCCAGTGGTTGAATCCACAGGTTCGGGCGGTGGCATGAAGCTGTTTTGCGCCGGTATCGGCCTCGAGCACCCTGATATCACCAATGCATCGCGGCGCATTAAAGAAAAAGAATTCAAAAATTGCCAAGCCAATGGCATTGATATGACCGAAGTGGTTATTGGTTTTGATGGCATTGTGATTGCCAATGCAAAAAGCGGCGCAGAGTTGAATCTGACGCTACAGCACA
>JAYOCI010000162.1:0-3014 GCA_038105345.1 Rhodobiaceae bacterium | reverse complement strand
GCACGAAAGCGCCGTGCCGACCATTGCCACCATGGTGCCACGCGCTGCCTTTACGTCAGTAACCGCGCGTTTACGCAAAGAAGTGTCTATTCCGGTCATCACCTCAAACCGCATTAATATGCCGCAAGTGGCCGAAGATGTGCTGGCCCGCGGCGATGCCGATTTAGTGTCCATGGCGCGCCCAATGTTGGCCGATAGCCAATTCATGAATAAGGCGGCAAATGATGCAGCCGATGAAATCAATACCTGCATTGCTTGTAATCAGGCCTGTCTCGACCATACTTTTTCCGGCAAAACCACTTCATGTCTGGTCAATCCGCGCGCCTGTCACGAAACCCTGCTGAGCTATCTGCCAACCAATGACAGCAAATCAATTGCCGTTATTGGTGCCGGTCCGGCTGGCTTGGCCTATGCCACAGTCGCTGCCGAGCGCGGCCATAAAGTGACATTATTTGATGCGGCCAGCGAAATTGGCGGGCAATTCAATTTGGCAAAACTTGTGCCCGGCAAAGAAGAGTTCTACGAGACGCTGCGTTATTACGGCAAGATGATCGAGAAGCTGAATATTGATTTGCACCTGAATACGCGTGTCGATGTCGATATGTTGGCCGATGGCGGTTTTGATAAAATTATTGTCGCCACTGGCATCAGCCCGCGCACGCCGCAAATCGAGGGCATTGATGATGAAAAAGTCGTTGGCTATATCGACGCGCTGAAAGGCAATAAAAAAATCGGCAAGCGAGTCGCCATTATGGGGGCTGGCGGCATTGGCTTTGATGTCGCCGATTATATATCGCATGACGGGCCGTCAGCGGCGCTTGATATTGACGTTTTTGCCAAGGAATGGGGCGTTGATTTCAAAAACCACCCACGCGGCGGCGTCACGGGCGTTGAGCCGCAAGTGGCCAGTGCCGATCGTGAAATCTTCCTCATGCAACGCAAAGAAACCGCTGTCGGTAAAGGCTTGGGCAAAACCACAGGCTGGACGCACCGGCTGACTCTGTCGCGGCGCGGCGTGAAAATGATGAACGGCATTGATTATGTGAAAATCGACGCGCGTGGCTTGCATATTCTGCGCGACAATAAGCCAGACCTGCTGGAAGTCGACACGATTATTGTTTGCGCCGGTCAGGAGCCTTTGCGCGAACTTTATGATGCGGCACAAGCCAAAGGCCTACCGGTTGATTTGGTTGGCGGGGCTTATGAAGCCGCTGAGCTTGATGCCAAGGCGGCGATTAAACAAGCCAGTGAAATGGCGGCGATTATCTAAGCTGCGCCAGCACGCCACTATTGCCGAGCCACTCGTCCAATTGCGCCACCGCCTGATCATCAAGCGCGCTGGCTTCTTCGGATAGCCAAGCCAGGCATTTGGCTTGATAGGTGAACGGGTTTTGTGTCCATGTCTGCCCATCAAGCATGGTTTCGAGCAGCTCATCACCATTGGCCACAGCGCGTGCATTGGCATGAAGATAGGGCAAATACAACCGCCCGATCTCATCCATCAGCGCCAGCAGACTATCTGGCAACTCAGCCACAGTCAGCCAATCTTCATCGCTCACGACCAAGCCCGACAGGTCTTCCATGATTTCCGTCCAAGCATAAATGCGCGGGAATTGCTGCGCAATCATCGCCTGCGGTGTCGGGTCAAATAGCGCCAAACAGGTCAATTGCCCATAAATGGCAAAATCAGCCGAAGCCGGACGGCGGCCCAATAGATAGGGCGTGTTTTGCAAATGCGCGTCAAAAATCTCCAGAAAGCGCAAAAAGCTTTTTTCAATCACCGGTTTGGTCACCTCATTGGAGCCAACATATGACAGCCGGTCGATCTGGCGGGTGGCGACCATGGTCGAAAATGGTTCAATGACCTCATCAGTTGCCGAAATATTACCCCAGCGCGGCAAAATCGACGCCGCTTTGGCAATGTCAGCCTGATAATGCCAACGATAGTGAAACATGGCTTTGGTCAGCCATTCATCGGCATAATCCTCAACCAGCGAATTGATCAAAGCCAAGGCCGGATCGGAGGGAATAATATGACGACCTTTGAACTCTTGCTCAAAGCGGCGGATAAGCGGCGTCGAGTCGGTAATCGCCACCACCTCACCGGCCTCATTGGGCAAATAAAATGTCGGCAATAAGCCAACTTTGGCTTTCGGTCGGTTGTTGCCGTGTTGGCTATCGCCCCCGCCGCGCACATTTTGCCATTCAACCCGATAAGGAATATGGCGATAACGCATGGCGGCGAGCATTTTGCGCGTGTAAGGCGAACCGGGCGCGCCCATGAGTTCAACTGCGTCTGCCATTGTCGCGCCTATTTTTCTGCTATGGTTGTTTCAATATTCAGCTGACCCGCCAAACCGGCCGAACGGTGAACTGAGATTTCCTGCATTTCCGGTGACTGCATCATTTCTAACATGGCGGCACGGCTTGGATAGACAGCAATCGCCACACTATCCCATAACTCCTCGACTTCGCCGAGCATGAGTCGTTCGACTTGAGCGTTAAACTCAATGTCACCGCCAAATTTTTTCAGTAATTTTTCAACATTTTCGGCGTAAATTTCATAGGCCTCGCGGCCGCTTAAAGAGGTTTCGCGACCATCCTCATATTCAGCCTTTTGCTTAAATTTCAGCAAATTAACCATATAAATGGGACGCTGATGACCAGCCTCAAAAAATCCCGCAATCTGCTCATCATTAGGATCTACCGCGTTTTCAACTTTCATCATCATCTCCTGTGATAGGTCGCCTAACTATTGACACATAAAGTGCCAATAAAACACCGCGCCTGTCAATAATTTTAACTTTCATTTGGTTGCAATTATCTTGCTTCCAAGCTATGCCAACGCATCACATAGAGGCAAAAATAGCCGTAAAAATTAAATTTGAATTGACAGATTTCAGCCTTATTTTCGTTTGATAGTAGTAGTAACATTTAACAATTGGAAAAGTAATGAGTTCGGAGCAAAAAGAACAAGCGACCACGGCCACATCGGCAAAGTCATCTTTGTGGGA
>JAYOCI010000025.1:0-16434 GCA_038105345.1 Rhodobiaceae bacterium | reverse complement strand
ATGCCGCGCAATGTAACGCCACGCAGAATAAATGGCATCACTGTCGCTGGCAGGTCTGGGCCTTGCGCCAAGCCGCAAGCGGCGACTGTGCCGCCATAGCAAGTTTGCGCAATGGCATTGGCCAAAGTGTGACTGCCAACAGCATCGACCACACCAGCCCATGTCTCGCGATCCAGGGGGCGGCCTTTTTCTGTCAGGCTGGCCCGATCAATCACCCGTGAGGCACCCAAAGAGGTCAGATAATCGGTTTCTTCCATGCGACCAGTTGAGGCCACCACTTGATAGCCAAGTTTTGACAAAAGCGCGATGGCGACACTGCCGACGCCACCGGCCGCGCCGGTAACCAAAATTTCGCCAGCTTGTTTATCAACGCCAGCCTCAATCGCCATTACGCATAGCATGGCCGTATAGCCCGCCGTGCCAATAGCCATGGCGCGCGATGGCGAAATCGCGTCTGGCCGTTTGACCAACCAATCGCCTTTCACGCGGGCTTTTTGCGCATAACCGCCAAAATGCGTTTCACCAACACCCCAGCCATTCAGCACAACTGCATCTCCGGCTTTGAAATCCGGATGTTCTGAACTTTCAACTGTGCCGGTAAAATCAATGCCCGGAATAATCGGCCAGACACGCACCACAGGCGATGCACCAGTGAGCGCCAATCCATCTTTAAAATTAACCGTTGAATGCGACACATTAATGGTCACATCGCCGTCCATTAAATCATTGTCTGTCAGATCGACAAACTCATGCGATTGCCCATCATCTGTCTTATTCAGCCGCAAGGCGCGAAATGTCTTTGTCATTTTATTCTCCTGATTTTGCCAAAGGCTTTAATTTTTTACTATTCAAAAACAATAGGTTGTCCGGTCTCTGGTGTGACCAGCGCACCTTCCCACATGACTTGTTGACCGCGCACCATGGTGCCGACAGGCCAGCCGTTAATCGACATGCCGGTGAATGGCGACCAGCCGCATCGGCTTGCCAACCAGTTTTCGTCGATGGTTTTTTGAGCTTTCAAATCGACAAATGTCAGGTCGGCGTGTCCGCCTTCAATCACTTCGCCCTTATCTTTCAGGCGGAATAATTTTTTGGCATTCAGACTGGTCAAACTCACCAGTTTCTCTAAGGATAATTTACCCTCACTCATATGATGCAACATCAATGGCAAGAGGGTTTGCACGCCCGGCATACCAGATGGCGAATGCGGATAGGCATCTGCCTTTTCTTCTTTCGTATGCGGCGCGTGATCTGAGCCAATGACGTCGACAATGCCCTGTTCCAGCGCTTTCCAAAGCGCGGCACGATGACGGGCGTCGCGAATGGGCGGATTCATTTGCGCATAAGTGCCAAGCTCTTCATAGGCTTGCGGGCCTGCCAAGGTCAGATGCTGCGGCGTCACCTCGACTGAGGCGATATCGCGATTGGCCGCCAGAATATGCATTTCTTCTTCTGTGGTAATGTGCAGAACGTGAATATTTTTACCCGCCGCACGAGCCATTTTAATCAGCCGCCGTGTGCTTGAAATCGCCACTTCTTCATCGCGCCAAATCGGGTGCGTGGCCACATTGCCAGTTTCTGCCAATGGCCGACGCTCGCGCAGACGGAATTCATCCTCGCTATGAAACGCCGCACGACGGGTGATGTGTTTGAGAATATCAGCCACGCCATCATCATCGGCAACCAATAGGTTTCCGGTTGATGACCCCATAAATACTTTCACCCCGCAGACCCCTTCTTGGCGTTCAAGCTCGGGCAAAAGCGCGGCATTTTCATGTGTGCCGCCAGCATAAAAGGCGAAGTCGCAATGCATACGATTGCGCCCGCGTGCCACTTTATCGGCGATCGCTTCGACTGTGGTTGTCGGCGGTTTGGTATTGGGCATTTCAAACACGGCGGTCACCCCGCCCATCACCGCGGCCAGAGACCCTGATTGCAAATCCTCTTTATGCTCATTGCCGGGTTCACGAAAATGCACTTGCGTGTCAATCACGCCTGGCAAAAGGGTTAGCCCCTTGGCATTAATATGGGCATCAGCTTGATCTGGGGTGACGCCACCGATTTTGGCAAAACGGCCGTCTTTAATGGCTATATCAGTGGCCTCGCATCCTTGATGGCTGGCCAAATCGGCTCCGGTAATCACGAGATCATAAGGCTTATCGGACATAAAACGCACCTGAATAGAAGTTAATGACAGGATTAAGTCTTAGCAGATAAACCTTCACCTGTCTGCGCCTTTGAGAATTCTCCAGCAAGAAAACTGGCTAAATCGGCCGCTTGTGTGCCGCCATAGAGGTTATAGGGACAATTTGCTGGGGCTTGACCGGAAGCGTCAAAGCGCACGACGATGGGTGTCTTGGCCCGTACCGCCATGCGGGCATAGAGCCGGTCTGTACCAATCATCACCCGCGCCCGCTGCATGAGCGCAATTTGCTTACTATAGGATAAATCGGTGAATATGCTGCGCTGACCGGCCGGAATGTTTCGTTCAATTTCTTCGACAATCGACGTCACCAGCGGATCGCGCTCATTGCTTTTAGCCAATACCACCATATGCAAATCGGCATAAGGCTCATAGGTCGTTGCCAAGCGCCATGCCAATTCGGAATATAATTTCCCTGTCCATTGCGCCCGTGCCGCCTCGCCGGGCGCGACGACAATAATTTGTGCCTGTGCGGCGAGGGTTTCGGGCAGAGGCAAATGGCGTTTATCATCTGCCCAAAGAGTGGCCGATAGCATGGCTTCGGGCTGATGCAGATTGGGCAAAAAATATGTGTCCGGTTGAAAGGTAAAAATATGCCGATGCTTGGCCCATAAGAAATAAGGCAAACGAAAATCGCCAAGCGACACAATGCGGTGATAGACGCGCCCCAAAAGTTGGCCGCTCAACCGCCATCGCTGGCGCCATTGAGATAATCCGTTCGATAATCCGTCAAACGCCAAAAAACTGATAGTGGCCGGTGCATTTTGGTAGAATTCGACAAAATCAGGGTGGCATATGATTGTCACATGAGCGTCCGGCTCGGCCTGAATCACAGCGTTCAAAACACCGGTGGCTGTGAATGCATCCAGTCGCGATTGCGGAGCCAGAAACAGAATATTCTTAGTAGCCATGACACCCTTTTTAGTCAGCCGGTCTTTTTAGCGACAGTAATACTTGCAAAATACACCGATTTGACCCAAATGGAGAAGATGAGTTTATATCAAACAGTATTAAAAAATCGCGCCATTGTGCGCATTGGTGGCTCAGAGCGTGAGGCGTTTCTGCAAAACCTGCTGACGCAGAACATCAATGCCAGCCAAACGCAAAATTGCCAAATGGCGGCCTTGCTCACACCGCAAGGCAAGCTGGCCTATGATTTCCTGATTTTCACCGAAGATGATAGTTTCTTGCTCGACTGTGATGGCGTCATCGCTGATGAGCTGGTGAAAAAACTCAACCTCTATCGCTTGCGCGCTGATGTCGATATTCAACGAACCGATATGTGCAGCGTCGCCATATGGCAAGAAAATGGCTATCCGTGCCCATCTGCGCTTGGCTTTGTCACCGACCCGCGCCATGAAGGGCTTGGCCTACGCGGGGTTTTTGATACGCCCCCTGATTTATCATTGCCTGAAGGTGAGTTTGAAGATTGGCGGCATAATCGCATTCGCCTTGGGGTTCCCGAAGGGGCTGATGAAATGCCGCCGGCGAGCGTTTTCCCATTAGAATTTGGGCTGGCTGAAATGGCTGGCGTGGATTTCAAAAAGGGCTGTTTTATCGGCCAAGAAGTCACCTCACGCACTCATCGCAAGGGGCAATTGCGTAAAAAACTTTGGCCAATCTCATTTGCCGATCATGCGCCACAGCGCGGCACCGCCATCACCAATGGCGCACGCCAATGCGGCGAGCTTATCGCCAGCTCGAAAAATTACGCTTTGGCGTTAATTCGCGAAGATGTCGAGGCTAATGATCTGCGTTGCGATGGAAAATTATTCACCCGCCTGCCTGGGGTTTTTGCCAGAGGCGACACGCCGTAACATAAAGTCACTAGATGTGAACCATGCGCGCTCATGGTCACTGGTCATCGGCGACAAAACTGTTAAACTCAGACCCACATTTGATGCGTTCAGGGGGAAATTAAATGCCACAAGTTATGCTAACAGGAACCGGTCTTTTCACGCCAAAAGAGTCAGTCAGCAATGAAGAATTGGTGACCAGTTTCAATGCCTATGTAGACAAATTTAATGCCGATAATGCCGCCGCCATTGAAGCCGGCGAGATCGAACCCCTCACCCAATCAAGCAGCGCCTTCATCGAAAAAGCATCCGGCATTAAAAGCCGCTTTGTGATGAATAAGGCGGGGATTGTCGACCCTGATATTTTGTGCCCGCAATTGCCCGAGCGCAGCAATGACGAACCTTCGATTTTGGCAGAAATGTCGCTGCACGCAGCGAAAGAGGCGATTGCCCAAGCAGGCATTGAGGCCAATGATATTGATGCGGTGATTGTCGCCTGTTCCAATTTGCAGCGCGCCTATCCGGCGATTTCAATCGAAGTGCAAAGCCTATTGGGCATTGACGGTTTCGCTTTTGACATGAATGTCGCGTGTTCATCAGCCACATTTGCCCTGCAAAATGGCTATGACATGATCCGCTCTGGCAGCGCCCAACGCGTGTTGATTTTGAACCCTGAAATTTGCACCGGCCATTTGAACTTCCGCGACCGCGACAGCCATTTTATTTTCGGCGATGTCTGCACTGCGATTATTTTAGAAAATGGCGAAGTCGCAAATAGCGATGTAGGTTTCGAAATTATCGACACACGCCTGATTACCCAATTCTCCAATAATATCCGCAATAATTTTGGCTTCCTCAACCGCACAAATGCGGCCACCCGTGACGCCAAGGACAAATTATTTGTGCAAGAAGGCCGCAAGGTTTTCCGCGAAGTTGTGCCCATGGTTGCTGAGCTGATTTCAGCGCATCTGGCCGATAATAATCTGCAAGCCTCAGCTCTGCGCCGCATGTGGTTGCACCAAGCCAATCGCGGCATGAATGATCTGATTGCCAAAAAAGTATTGGGCCACGACCCTAATGATGACCTGCAGCCAACGGTTTTGGATGAATATGCCAATACAAGTTCAGCCGGTTCCATCATCGCTTTTCATAAATATAAGCAAGATTTCAAGGCCGGTGATGTTGGCGTAATTTGTAGCTTTGGTGCGGGATATTCTGCTGGAAGCATTATCGTCCGTCGCGCCAGCTAGGGCCAAAATGGTTGGTCGTAACGGGTCGAGAGAGAAACAGCCGCGAGCATGGCAAAGAATGCTGAGCGGTCGACGCCTCGACCTTCTCGACCCCTCACCGCTGGATATTGAACTTGAAGATATCGCCCATGGGCTGGCCCGCGTCATGCGTTGGAACGGCCAGACCAAAGGGGCGCAGGGTTTTTCTGTGGCACAACACTCGCTTTTGGTGGAACGCCTGTGCGTGCATTGGCGCCCGGGTTGGCCGGCCGCCTATCGCATGGCGGCGCTGCTGCATGACGCGCCAGAATATGTCATTGGTGATTTAATCAGCCCGTTTAAGGCCGCCATTGGTGCCGATTATAAAACCCTCGAAGCCGGTCTTTTGGCAGCTATTCATCGTCGTTTTGGCCTAGTGGTCAATCTGCCCAATAGTGTCAGCGAGACCATTAAACGAGCCGATACCGCCGCCGCTTATATTGAGGCCATTCAATTGGCTGGCTTTAGTGAGGCGGAGGCGAAAAATATTTTTGGTCGCCCGCGCGACATTCCTGATGTTAACCTGAAAGGGTTAGAGCCTGATGAAGCCAGTCAGCGATTTATCCGGCTCATGCAAAAACACGCGCGTGCGCATGTGAAACAGTCACAAGGCCCAATCTGAAATGACCGACGCTCCGGAAATTTTCATCGATATTAGCACAGCGATTATGCGCGTGGCCGGTGACGATTTGCTATGCCGCATGGTGGAGCCGCATGATGACAGCAACCACCGCCCACGGCTTCCATTTGGCCCTTTCATGCCCAATCAACACCGGACCATGGAAATTGGCCTGCGCCATTGGGTGCGCGAGCAAGTGGGGGTTGATTTGGGCCATGTCGAACAGCTTTACACTTTCGCCGATCAAGGCCGCCAGCACCATTCTGGCTCGCCGGATACGCATACGGTTTCCGTCGGTTATTTGGCGCTGGCCAATCAAGCGGCCAGCGGGCGCGGCGACGGCCCCTCATTATGGCGCAATATTTATTCCTTCTTCCCATGGGAAGATTGGCGCAATGGCCGACCGGCGTGTTTGGATGAGGCGATTAATCCAGCGCTTGATCAATGGCTGTCGTCAACGCCGGAAGCGCAAGAGCGCGTGCGCTTGGCTTTTGGCCGCGACAATGACCAATGGGACGAAGAGTTTGTTTTGGAACGATATGAAATTTTGTATGAAGCCGGACTGACCGAGGAGGCTTTCCTTGAGGGTCGCAATCGTGAGCCGCTTTATGAAGCAATTCCCGGCACCAGTCTGCAACTCGACCATAGGCGTATTCTGGCCACGGCTCTGGGGCGCCTGCGCGGCAAGTTCAAATATCGACCCGTTATTTTCGATCTCATGGCGCCGCAATTCACCCTGACACAATTACAAAAAACCGCTGAAGCCATTCTCGGCGTGCAATTGCACAAACAAAACTTTCGCCGCATGGTCGAAAAATCTAATTTTCTCGACAGCACAGGAAAGATGGAAAAATCGCGCGGCCGACCGGCAGAACTATTCCGGTTTCGTCATGGCGACCGCGCTGACCGGCCGCTATCGGGATTGCGTATTCCCTCATCTCGGCCGCGTCGCGGCTAATCACCCACAGGCGCCGAAAAAAGTCGATTTTGAACTTGATTTTACAGCCAGAAGGCTCATATTAGTTACATAATTATGCTCAATTTGAGTATAAATACGGGGGTTCGTCATGTTTACCGCAAGCCAAGGCCTGATTGAAAAAGCCGTCACCGCGCCAGCTGGTCAGACTGCTTCGCTCATTTTGCAAGAAATGGACATCCAATATAATGATGCTTTGGGGCGCGATATGGCGCCGCTATATGAGCGCGTCAAATCGGTGATTCCGCCCGTCGAATGGCCGTTTTTCGCGCCTTATATCAAAGCGATCAATCAACTTAAGCGTGAGAAAAATGCGGTGATTCTGGCGCATAATTACCAGACACCAGAGATTTTCCACGGCATTGCCGACGTTGCTGGCGACAGCCTGCAATTGGCCATTGAAGCCACCAAAGCCGAAGGCGATATCATCGTCCAGTGCGGCGTGCATTTCATGGCTGAAACCTCGAAACTGTTAAATCCGGAAAAGACCGTTTTAATACCCGATATGGGGGCCGGTTGTTCCTTGGCCGAATCCATTACCGGCGCTGATGTGCGGGCTTTGCGTGAGGCTTATCCGGGGGTGCCGATTGTCACTTATGTCAACACATCGGCAGAGGTCAAAGCTGAAAGCGATGTGTGCTGCACATCATCTAATGCCGTTAAAATCGTCAATGGCATGGGCTCCGACCGTGTGCTGTGCATTCCGGACGAATTTTTGGCGCAAAATATTGCCCGTGAGACCGATGTCGAAGTGATTGCATGGAAGGGGCGCTGCGAAGTGCATGAATTATTCACCCCTGAGGAATTGCAACAATATCGCGCCAATGACCCGGGTCTGAAAATCATCGCCCACCCTGAGTGCAAGCCAGCAGTGCTTGATGAAGCCGATTTTTCTGGTTCAACATCAGCAATGATTAAATGGGTCACAGACAATCAGCCCGATCGTGTGCTGATGGTGACGGAATGCTCAATGAGCGACAATGTGGCGGTAGAAAACCCACAGGTCAATTTTGTGCGCCCGTGCAATCTTTGCCCACATATGAAACAAATCACCCTGCCTAAAGTGCTTGAAGCCTTAGTGTATGAGCGCCAAGCCGTTGAGGTTGATGCCAATGTCGCCGTCAAAGCCCGCCAAGCGGTTGAGCGGATGATTGCGCTGAGCAAATAGGCGCTATTGTGAGCCTTTCGACAGCCAATATTATTGACGTCGGCGACGTCTTAGTGGTCGGCGCTGGCTTGGCGGGTCTGTTCACCGCCCTGAAATTATCGCCGCGTCCGGTGACTATTTTATCAGGCCAAAAACGCACCAAAGGGTCAGCCAGCAAATGGGCGCAAGGCGGCATTGCTGCTGCCATGGGCGCCGATGACCATGCGGATTATCACGCGCAAGACACGATCACCGCTGGTGCCGGTCTGGTCGATCCGGAAATTGCCGCCATGGTGGCCCATAATGCGGCCGCCCGTATTGATGATCTGGTGCAATTTGGCGTTAATTTTGACAAAGACGCGCAAGGCCAATTGCGTCTCGGGCGCGAGGCCGCCCATAGCCATAATCGCATTATCGGCATTCGTGGCGACCGCGCCGGACGCGAAATTATGACGACCCTCATCGCCCGCGCAGAAGCCACTCCCAGCCTGAATTTTATCGAGGGCTTTGCAGCTTACGAACTGGCCATTGAGGATGGCCGCGTGGTCGGCGTGTTTGCCCGTCCGGCGGATAAAACCAGCCTCGCCGGCCCTCTGCTCATTCGCGCCCGCGCGGTGATTTTGGCGATGGGTGGTGCTGGCCATTTATATGAAGTGACAACCAATCCACACGCCGCCAATGGCGAAGCGCTGGCCATGGCGGCGCGCGCTGGGGCGCAAATTGCCGATGCTGAATTTGTTCAATTCCACCCGACAGCCTTAACCGGCATGGGTGACCCAGCGCCATTGGCCACCGAGGCCTTGCGCGGCGAAGGCGCTATTCTGGTCAACGCCAAGGGCCAACGCTTTATGCCAGAGGTTCACCCTGATGCCGAATTGGCGCCACGCGACATTGTGGCCCGCGCCGTATTTCAGCAAATTCATGAAACCGGCGAAGCGGGGCTTGATTTGCGCCCGAGCGGGCTGGCAAATAATCTCGAAAGTCGCTTTCCGACGGTTTACGCAAGTTGCCAAAAGGCTGGTATTGACCCAACAAAACAGCCCTTGCCGATTGCGCCGGCGATGCATTTCCATATGGGCGGCATTCGCACCAGCACTCAGGGGCGCACCAGCCTGCCGGGGCTTTGGGCTTGCGGTGAAGTGGCCTCGACGGGCTTGCATGGTGCCAATCGGCTGGCCAGTAATTCACTGCTGGAAGCGATTGTTTTCGGCGCCAATATCGCTGACGATATTAATCAAATCGTGCCCAGTATTGGCGGCGCGCGACCAGCCCCGCCGGTCACCAATATTGGCCAAAGCGACGCTTTATTTGCCCCTGCCACAGCCCGTTTGCGCCAAATTATGACGCAGCATGTCGGCGTATTGCGCACCCGCCAAGGGCTGATCAGCGCCCTGCACGAATTGAGCCAGCTCGAACGTGCCGCCCAAGGCGCAGCGCCGTTTACCAATATGGTTTTGGCTGCCCAGTTCATCACCATGTCGGCCCTTCACCGCGAGGAAAGTCGCGGCGGGCATTATCGCCTCGATTTTCCGCATACATCCGACACACCCACCCACAGCCTATTGACCTATGCGCAATTGCAAAATGACTATCAGCAGCTTGCAGCCGAGGCTGGCAATGGGCAAACAAACGCACAAATTTAGGCAAGGAAACATTATGTCGCACGCTCTCACACCGCTCTCTGCCCTGCTGGTTTCGCAAATGGTCGAAGCCGCTTTGGCCGAGGATTGGGGACGCAGTGGCGACGTCACGGCACAGGCGGTTATTCCAGCCGAGGCACAGGCCGAAGCGGTTATTCGGGCGCGCGAAGCTGGCGTGGTCGCCGGCCTAGATTTCGCCGCCTGCGCATTTTCCGCCGCCCAATCGGGGCTAACCATGCAGCGCTTCAAACAAGATGGCGCGCGCATTGCAGCGGGTGATGACATTGCCAAAATCAACGGCCCAGCCCAAGCGCTATTGGCCAGCGAACGCGTCGCCTTGAACTTCCTTGGTCATTTATCCGGCGTTGCCTCGCAGACCGCTCAATTGGTCGATTTAGTGGCCCACACATCGACGAAGATTTGTGATACGCGCAAAACCACACCGGGTCTGCGGGCGGCTGAAAAATATGCCGTCAGAGCCGGTGGGGGCGTCAATCATCGTTTCGGCCTTGATGATGCTATTTTGATTAAGGACAACCACATTGCCGTGGCCGGTAGCGTTACCGCGGCTTTACAAGCTGCGCAACAAGCCGCTGGCCATATGCTGTCGATTGAAATTGAAGTCGACACGCTCGAACAACTCGAAGAAGCGCTGTCAGCTGGTGGCAAGATTATTCTATTGGATAATATGGCGCCCGACACATTGCGGCAGGCGGTTGAGATCAATCAAGGGCGCGCCGTATTGGAAGCCTCGGGCCGCGTCAATCGCGATACAGTGGTGGCAATTAGTGAAACCGGCGTCGATTTTATTTCCGTCGGGGCGATTACTCATTCAGCCCCTGTGCTCGATTTTGGCTTGGATATTGACGTCAATATATCGGCGTCAAAGCCAAGAGCTTAAAACTTCATCAACTGCCGATCAGTATAGAAAATATGGCGACCGATTTTGGTCAAACGGACCATTTTCTCGCTCCAATAGGGCGTCACATAATCAGCATGATAATGGGTCGCATTGGCGGTGTGCGAACGTTCCCGACTTTCGACCAATTTTGTTCCGGCAATTTCCAGAGCTTTTTTCCAGAGTTTGCGATTGCGCGCCCGATCCGATAGACCATCGCAGGCAAATGAAAACTGACAGCTATGGCGGTTATATTCGCCCTGAAAAACAACCCCACAAATTGTGCTTGGATAACGCCGATCTAGGGTTCGGTTAATCACCACATCAGCTACAGCTTCCCAGCCAGCGATTGGCTCAGAACGCGCCTCAAAGTAAATCGCTTGGGCCAAGCAATGACGTGCTTCGGAAAACACTTCGGGCGCCAATTCAACGCTGGCAGGCGTGAACAGGCTCTCGAATTGCGCTGGAATTTCGAAATGCGCAGGTATTTCAGCTGTATTGGTCACGACTGTCGTATCAATACGCGATTGACCTAAAACACCGAATATCAGTAAAGCAATCGCCGCGAATGAAACAAATGCTTGTTTCCCGCCAAAAATTTTACCGAAGTCTAGCCATTGCAACAAATGTAGCATGGTCCCTCCTGCAATCTTCATTGCTTGGGTCATTTAATAAGGCGATTTGCCGCCACAATAAACAAAAAAATTCTACTTTTGCCCCTGTCGAATGGCCGCCTGTGCCGCCGCCAAACGCGCAATCGGCACACGATAGGGCGAACAAGAAACATAATCGAGGCCAACGCGCTGACAAAAATCAATGGTCTGCGGATCACCACCATGTTCGCCGCAAATTCCCAATTTAATGTCAGGCCGCGTGTGGCGGGCCTTTGTGGCCGCCATAGCGACCAAACCACCGACGCCAGACTGGTCGAGCGAGACAAAAGGGTCATCGGCCAAAAAGCCTTTTTCAACATAATGGGGCAAAAATTTCCCCGCATCATCGCGGCTAATTCCGAGTGTTGTCTGCGTCAGATCATTAGTGCCGAAGGAAAAAAATTCCGCATGTGTTGCTAATTGGTCAGCCAAAAATGCAGCCCGCGGCACTTCAATCATCGAACCAAGCGAGAACTTGGGCCGCTGCCCCTGCTCTGCTTCTATCTGATCGGCCAAACCCTGAGCCATATCGCATAGATATGCCAATTCTGCCGCATCAATAATCAATGGGAACATAATTTCAACAATCGCAGGATTTCCTTGGGTTGCCCGCATGGCTGCGAAAATGGCGTGCAATTGCATTTGGTAAATCTCAGGTGCCGTCACCGCCAAGCGCGCGCCACGATGGCCCAGCATGGGGTTGGTTTCCGCCAAATTGTCAATCCGCACCCGCAAATCTTCTTCGGTCACGCCGAGCGTTTCGCTCAATTGCTGCAAATCATCTTGCGGATGCGGCAAAAACTCATGCAATGGCGGATCGAGCAAGCGAATGGTTACTGGCAGACCAGCCATAATGTTGAACAAGGCAATGAAATCACTCTCTTGTTCAGGCTGCAAACGCTCCAGCGCCGCTTGTCGCTGTTTCGCATCGGCTGCCAAAATCAGGCACCGCATATCGAAAATACGCCGCGTGTCAAAGAACATATGCTCAGTGCGCACCAGACCAATGCCTTGCGCCCCAAAGCGGCGCGCCCTTTCGGCCTCCGCAGGGGTTTCCGCATTGGCCCGCACGGCGAGAACGCGATGCTTATCGGCCCATTCCATTAAACTGCCAAAATCGCCACTCAGTTCAGGCTCGATTGTTGGTGCTTGGCCGAGCAGCACGCGCCCAGACGTGCCATCAACGGTAATCACATCGCCCTCATTCAGCACTGTTTTGCCGATTTTTGCCTGCTTCCCATGATAATCAATTTGAATGGAACTCGCCCCCGAGACGCAGGGACGGCCAAGACCGCGCGCCACAACAGCCGCATGACTGGTCATGCCGCCGCGTGAAGTCAGCACGGCTTTTGCCGCATACATGCCGTGAATATCCTCTGGGCTGGTTTCCATACGCAACAGCACGACATCGCGGCCCAATGCGGTTTCCGCCTCGGCGCGATCGGCTGAAAACACCACTGCGCCACTGGCCGCACCGGGCGATGCCGGCAGACCACGGGTGATTTCTTCACTCTCGACACTCGGGTCTAAGGTCGGGTGCAGCAATTGTTCCAGAGCCATAGGGTCAATGCGCATAACCGCCTGATCTTTCGAAATCAGCCCCTCTTCTTGCATGGCGACGGCGATTTTGAGGCCAGCTTTGACTGTCCGCTTACCATTGCGGGTTTGCAAAATATACAAACGCCCACGCTCAATGGTAAATTCAACATCCTGCATATCGCAAAAATGATTTTCTAAAATATCGAAAGTGCGCAGCAATTCGGCATAGCTTTCCGGCATTTCTTCTTCTAGCGATAAGTCTTCAAGACCGGAATCGAGGCGGGCTTTTTTCGACAAATAAAGCGGTGTGCGAATCCCCGCCACCACATCTTCGCCTTGCGCATTGAGCAAATATTCGCCGTAAATTTCTTTTTCGCCATTTGATGGATTGCGCGTAAAGGCGACACCTGTCGCGCTCGTCTCACCCAAATTGCCGAACACCATGGCCTGCACATTGACCGCTGTGCCCCAATCATCGGGAATATTTTGCAATTGCCGATAAGTGATGGCGCGACGATTGTTCCAGCTTTTGAAAACCGCCCGAATGGCGCGCCATAATTGTTCATAAGGGTCTTGCGGAAAAGCCTCTCCGGCTTCTTCTTCAATAATCGCCCGAAATCTTTTGCAAATATCGCGCCAGTCGTCGGCATCAAAAGCCGCGTCCTCGCTCAGGCCGTTTTCATATTTATAATCGTCGATGATTTCCTCAAAAAAATCATGCGACACGCCCATCACCACATCGCCGAACATTTGCAAGAAGCGGCGATAGCTATCCCACGCGAAACGCTCATCATCCGTCACTTTGGCTAAAGCCACGACCGTCACATCATTGAGACCCAAATTCAAAACCGTGTCCATCATCCCCGGCATGGATGCCCGCGAACCCGAACGCACCGAAACCAGCAATGGCATTTGATCATCGCCAAACTGCTTGCCCTGTTCAGCCCCAACTTTATCCATGGCAGCGTTAACAGCGGCTTCAAAACCGTCGGGAAACTGCTCATCATGCGTATTAAAATAAGTGCAAATTTCGGTTGTGAGGGTGAAACCAGCCGGCACCGGCAGACCCAAATGGCACATTTCCGCTAAATTAGCCCCTTTGCCACCCAATAAAGCAGACAGGCTAGCATTACCATCAGCAAAACCAGTACCGAAGGCGTAAACAAGTTTGCTATCCGACATATTCGACCCTATTCAATCAACTCAAATGCCGCCGCTTGGCCCATTTTATCCAGCAAGGCTTGCAGCAAGTTTAACCGATTCTGACGAATATCAGCATTATCATCATTGACCAAGACAGAGTCGAAAAACCCATCGACCGGTGCCCGCAATGTGGCTAGGCCATTGAGATAATCATCATAGGCCGCCAAATCGGTGAAATCGGCCGCATCAAGGCGATTGATTGCCTCATGCAAATCTTGCTCGCTGGTCTCGACCAGTAATTTTGCTTGAATATCACCATTGAGCTTTTCGGCTTTGGCGCAAATACCTTGGGCGCGCCGATAAGCCGCCAATAGATTACCGCCATCATCTGACGCCAAAAATGCGGCGAGTTTTTCAGCCCGTGAAATCAACACCACTAAATCATCGCCGCCATCAGCGAAAACCGCGCTAACAATATCATGGCTCAGGCCGCGGTCGCGCAAATAGACCTTCAGCCGATCACCGACGAAGCTCATTAAATCATCGCTCAATGTTTCAATATTTTTGCTTCCATGCAGTTTGAGGGCTTGCGCGAAAACCTCTTTCAGCGACAAGCGCACTTGCCCCTCTTGCAAAATGCGAATGACGCCAAGCGCCGCACGACGCAAAGCATATGGATCTTTTGAGCCGGTTGGTTTTTCATCAATCGACCAAAAGCCGGTCAATGTGTCGATTTTATCGGCCAAGGCCACAACCTGCCCCTCAGCCGTGGCCGGCAGCGCATCGCCTGGCCCCAAAGGCTTGTAATGGTCGCCAATAGCGGCGCCGACAGCAGCGTCCAAGCCATCGTGATTGGCGTAATAACCACCCATAATGCCTTGCAGCTCAGGAAATTCGTAAACCATGCCGGAGACCAAATCAGCCTTGCACAAATGCGCCGCTGTTTGGGCGTGCGCTGCATTGGCAGAAAATGGGCCAGCCAAGTTTTGAGCCAAATCCGCCAAGCGCTCAGATTTCTGACGCACTGTGCCAAGGCGCGCTTGGAAAGTGACTTTTTGCAAATCAGGCAATCGGCTTTCCAATGTTTGTTTGCGGTCTTGATCCCAGAAGAAGCGCCCATCAGACAAGCGGGCGCGCAATACTCTTTCATTACCGGCGATAATTTTGGCCCCCTGATCGGCGGTCTGCATATTCGACACAGTAATAAAATACGGCATTAATTTTCCGTCTTTGCCGCGCAGGGCAAAATATTTCTGGTGCGTGCGCATGACCGAAATCAGCACTTCTTCCGGCACATCCATAAAGTCAGCGTCGATTTTGCCCAATAGCGGCACCGGCCATTCCACCAGCCCAGCGGTTTCGCGAAGCAAGCCCGCATCTTCGACCAATTGGCCACCAACTTGTTGCGCCAATTGTGCTGAGACCTCGGCAATCATCGCCTGACGAATGGCCGGATCGGCCAGCACATAGGCTTTTTCCAAAGCGGGTAAATAGTCACCCGCCCGCTCAACAACAATCGCCTCAGGGGCCATAAAACGATGCCCATAAGTCACATTGCCCGAGACAATACCGTCAATCTCAAACGGCACAATGACGCCATCCAAACAACATAGAATGGCCCGCAAAGGCCGCACCCAGCGCAGGCTTCCCGCGCCCCAACGCATGGATTTCGGCCACGCAAATGTGGCGATCATCTCTGGCAAAAATGCCGCCAAAGCTTGATTGAGCGGCTGGCCTTTCTGGTTCACCTCGAGCACATAAAATGCCCCTTTGGGGTGTTCCTCAACGCTTAAAGCGTCCGTGCTGTCGAGCCCATTGGCACGCAGGAAACCCTCAATGGCTTTTTCTGGCGCATCAAGACGAGGGCCTTTTTTCTGTTCATGCCGATCGGGCAGGTTTTCCGGCAAACCATCCATGCTCAGCGCAAGACGTTGCGGCGCACTATGGCTGCGAATATTCGTGGGCACGACATCGAAGGAGGCCAAAAATTCGACAATATGATTTTGCAAATCTGCCATGGCGCGGGCTTGCATGCCGGCGGGAATTTCTTCCGAATAAAGCTCTAGAATGAAATCGCTCATCGCCCTGCTTCCTTCGCTGATCCGGCCAGCCATGCTTCGGCGCAGGCTTTGGCCAAGGCACGCACGCGGCCAATATAGGCTTGCCGTTCAGTCACTGAAATCACCCCACGCGCATCCAGCAAATTGAAATTATGACTGGCTTTCATACATTGGTCATAGGCTGGCAAGGCCAAACCTTTTTCAACCAATTGCAGGCACTCGCTTTCTGCATCTTCGAAATGGCGCAGCAGAATATCTGTATTGGCCGCCTCAAAATTATAGTGCGAAAACTCGACTTCCGAGCGATGGAACACATCGCCATAGCTGACACCTTGGCCATTAAAGTCGAGGTCAAAACCATTGTCCGTGCCCTGCACATACATGGCCAAACGCTCAAGACCATAGGTCAATTCTCCAGCCACCATTTCTACGTCAATGCCGCCAACTTGCTGGAAATAAGTGAATTGCGACACTTCCATGCCATCGCACCAG
>JAYOCI010000161.1:2666-3023 GCA_038105345.1 Rhodobiaceae bacterium | reverse complement strand
AACGCTGGCGTATATATTCTATCGCCGGAGGTATTTGACTATATAAACTATGATGAGTTCTTAGACATGCCCACTTTAATCGAAAGACTGATAAGTGATGAAAAACGCGTGTCTGGTTTTCCCATGCATGAATATTGGATTGATATTGGCCAAATTCATGATCTCGAGCGAGCAAGAGAAGAAATTCCGAGGGGGGAAAAGTGAGTGTTTTGGCCATTATACCTGCGCGCTCTGGCTCTCAAGGTATCAAAAATAAAAATGTAAAGGATTTACTGGGAAAACCCCTGATTCATTGGACTATTGAGGCGGCTTTAAACTCACATAGCGTCGACAGGGTCATTGTCTCGACAGATTGCA
>JAYOCI010000161.1:360-2656 GCA_038105345.1 Rhodobiaceae bacterium | reverse complement strand
GCTTCATGCTATTCAGCAATGTCCGGGCTTTGAAAAATTAATAGTTCTGCAACCGACGTCACCGATGAGAACGTCGCAGGATATTGATGCCGCATTCGAGCAGATGCGCGAAAAAAAAGCTGATGCTTGTGTCTCGGTTTATCAGTGCGAATACTCACCATGGCTCATGTATCGAAAAAACGCCCAAGGCCAGTTGCAAAATGTTCTCGCCCCTTGGGATGGCGGGATGCGGAGGCAAGATTTGCCGGCGGTTTATATGCTCAATGGCGCAATTTACATCGTCGATACTGAAAATTTCAGCCTCAATAAGTCATTTGTCCCAGCCAATGTCCATGGCTATGAAATGTCGGAACACAATTCTATTGATATCGACACTTTAAGTGACTTTCAGGAAGTCGAAAAAAGATTAAGCAGCCAATTGCGCGAATAAGCGGATTCATTTTTCCGTATCATGCGACATCCTTTCTTCAATCTCTCTGGCTTCCGTCAGGGCCGAGGCGAAGATACCGGCCGGTAGGGCGACCACGCCAAGGCCGGTCATTAATATAAGGCCAGTGAAAATCTTGCCGCCAAGCGTAATCGGGTAAACATCGCCATAGCCCACCGTCGTCAATGTCGCCAAAGCCCACCAAAGGCTGGCAAAAACCGACGAAAATTTATCCGGCTGAACCGGATTTTCAAATTGGTAAATACCAACGCTAGCGATGAATTGAATCAAGCAAGTCGCCATAATCGCCAGTACAAAATCTTGCTTGGCAATATCAAGCGCTAAGCTCAGCCGGCGGAAAGATTTATTAAACCGCACAAAGCGAATAATCCGCGCCAGTTTCATCAGCCGCAAAGTCCGCAGCACCAGAAGATTATAGTCGATACCAAAAATAAGCAGATAAATCGGCAAAATCGCCAGCAAATCAACCAGCCCCCAAAATGAGAAAATAAACCCAAGCTTTTTCGGGGCGGCATATATGCGCGCTATATATTCCAAGGTGAACATGCCAACAATCACCACCTCGGCCCAATATAAAAACAGGCGCGTTTTGGGGGATATATCCGGCAATGTCTCCAGCGAAATCACCAAAAGCGAAACCACAATCACCATCTGAAAAACAAAATTAAGCCGCCGTGCCTGCGGCAAATCATAATCATCCAAAAGCGCTTGTAGTTTTTCTTGCATCTTTATTCTTTATTATTTTTGATGCCTTAGATTGCCGGAAATGCCTCTAGACTTCAATCACCAAGGCGCGTAGCCGCGGTATTTCAATGGCCGGGCATTTATCCACCACCACATCCATGCCGTGCCTTAAAGCGCTTTCAATGGCTTGTTCGTGCACCACATTTAATTGCGTCCACAAGGCTTTGGCACCATGGGCTTGGGCCTCCTGCACCACTTGCGGCAGAGAGGCGCTATTGCGAAACACATCAACCAGATCAACCGTCTCGCTAATATCGCTCAATTGGGCAACAATCTCCTGACCAGCCACTTGCTGACCGGCCAGCCCCGGATTAACCGGTATCACCCGAAACCCTTGCTCTATGAGAAAATGGCAAACCCGATAGCTCGGTCGTTCCGGCTTCAGGCTGGCACCGAGCAGGGCAATGGTTTTTGTCCGCCGCAAAAGCGCGGCTAATTCGGCGTCGCTGTTCAACAGCATCAGGCGTCGCCCCATTTTGGCGGGCGCTTTTCGATGAACGCTTGGCGTCCTTCCTCAGCGTCGCCTTCAGAGGTCACGGCGCAGGCCATGGCTTCATTGGCATAGGCGAAAGATTGCGCCAAAGGCATATCGATTTGCTGATAAAACGCTGCCTTGCCGCCGCGAATACCTTGCGCAGACCGGCTGGCGATTTTATCGGCCAATTGTTTCACTTCTTGGTGCAATTTCTCGCTTGGCACGTGACGGTTGATAAGGCCGAAGTCTTGCGCTTGAGCGGCGGCGAACATATCACCGGTGAGGGCCATTTCCATGGCGTGTTTGCGCGATAAATTGCGGCCAACCCCGACCAGCGGTGTGGTGCAGAAAATGCCAATATTTACGCCCGGCAAACAAAAACCCGCATCATCAGCGGCAATCGCCAAATCGCACACTGAAACCAATTGGCAACCGGCGGCGCTGGCCGTGCCTTGCACACAGGCAATCACTGGTTTGGGGGCGTGCACAATGCCCATCATCATTTGCCCGCAATCGGCCAATAATTGCTTCACACGGGCGTCAAATTCAGCATCGCTTTCATCGGCGGTTTTTTGCATTTCTTTCAAATCATGGCCGGCGCTAAAAACTGGCCCCTCAGCGGCCAGCAC
>JAYOCI010000161.1:0-350 GCA_038105345.1 Rhodobiaceae bacterium | reverse complement strand
GGTTTGCTTATCATCATAAGCGGCCTCTAAGGCAGCGCTAAGAGCGGCAATCATTTTCGACGAGAGCGGGTTGCGGCTCTTGGGTTGACGAAGTGTTATCCACGCGCAATGGCCGTCCTGCTCAGTTGTGACAAGTTTTTCATGCATGGTTTGCTCCCATTATGTCGGGGCCAAGCCTCAGCCCAGCCTGTTATCAAACTATAGGTTAACAATCGGCGACAAGACTATGGAAAAAACAACCCGACCAGATTAAGCTGAGTGCTCCTCTGTGTCATAAGAAGATAAAGGATCCCTCGACATGGTTCATTTTTGGAAAAATCGTAAGCGTCTCATTATAGGCTCCTTGGTGG
>JAYOCI010000160.1:0-3032 GCA_038105345.1 Rhodobiaceae bacterium | reverse complement strand
TAGTTGATGAGAATGGCTTAACCTCAGACCCTGATATTTATGCTGCTGGGGATTGCAGCAACCATCCGAATAATTTGATCGGGCACCGGTTACGCCTGGAATCCGTCCCCAATGCTATTGAACAAGGCAAGGCCGTCGCCGCCCATATTCTTGGTAAGCCAGCGCCCTATCACCAAATCCCTTGGTTCTGGTCAGATCAATATGATATCAAGCTGCAGATTTGCGGGATCGCCGAGGGCGTTACCGCCAGCTATACGCGTGGCGACGGTGATAGTTTTGCGCGCTATCATTTCCGGGGGCAACAACTCGTGGCCGTCGAAGCCGTCAATCGCCCTGGCGAGTTTATGGTTGGGCGGCTAATGGTTGAAAAGGCGTGCACGGGGATAGTGTTTGATCCCGACCTTTTGGTTAATCCGAACGAGAACCCCAAAAGCTGGCTCGCCGAGATTAAAAACGCAGACCAGCAACCACGACCGAGATAGCTAAACACTCATAGGCATTTAAGCCAGCGTCAATATCTGTGCCTCGACAATAAGCCGGTTATTTGCAAGCTGATGGGTTGGCGCCGCCGCATTGATAAACCCGAACATAATCAACCTCCATTTGCCGTGGGAAGTTTAAATCATCGGTTGGGCCAGGATAATTGCCACCAATAGCGAGATTCAAAATCATATGAAAATCTTGGTCAAACGGTGCATTGGGATCTCCGACAGCGCCACTGGAAAACCACTCACTTTGTGAGCGCGAGCCAAATTGCGTGCCATTCATCGACCAGCGTATCTCATCAGGAAACCACTCAACAGAAAATACGTTGAACCCATTAATGTCAGTAATGTTTGTCTGTCGGCTTAGATAAGTGTGCGGCACACCAAAATGCAATGTGCCGAGCACCGCCATATTGCCATTCACGCCAAGATTGATGGCTTCCATGATATCAATCTCGCCCGAGCGCGGCCACTCGCCATAAGCAGTCTGGGTGGGCAGCATCCAAAAGGCTGGCCATGAACCCTGCCCAGCTGGCAATTTAATCCGCGCATCAAAACGGCCATAGGTGAAATCTGCCTTGCCAGAACTTTGCACCCGCCCCGATGTATATGTGCGGCCTTGAGCCAAACCAGACTCGGGCCGCGCCGTAATCACCAGCTTGCCATCCACGACAGCAATATTATTACTGCTGCTGGTGTAACATTGCTGTTCATTATTGCCGCCGCCAAAGCATTGGTCGCGGCCATAACTATCGGTCATGCTCCATTTGCGTGCATCCAGACTGGTGCCGCTGAACTCATCGTTCCAGACCAATTGCCAATCGCCGTTAGCCGTGGCTGTATTTCCACCGCCACTACTGCTACTGGCACTGCTACTGCTGCTCCCGCCGCCGCCGCCAGCAAGGGCGGCAATCAGGGCGATCGACCCAAGCGTGCCCAGCCACGGAAAGCTTGCTTGGTTCGATACGCTCTCAATCGGCACCGGCTGCTCCCCCTTATAGGCGGCCACACGCTGATGATGATGACGCCTATCTGTCCATCGGAATGTTAGACCAACAAAATCGCCATAACGGCCACCAAATTGGTCAATTTGTGATCCAGCCTCGAATGTCAGGCCATAGGGCAATGGCAGACGCAAACTTTGCGAACCACCCTTTTGACGGGCATAACCATAGGCACTTTCGACATCATATTCGGCCCGATGAAACCGCGCTTCGGGTAACAGCGGAACCGGAACTGAGATTTCCATGCGTTTACGATAAGTTTCGACTTCCACAGCCTCCAGACGCACACCGCCCCAGACCGGCAATGACAAACCATCGAGTGCGCGCTCGGAAGAAAAATCCGAGGCGCGCTCAATGGCTCTGTCTGATGCACGCTGAGCCAGCGCTGACTGTGTTGTCAGGGCAAGGGAGAGTGTTATCGCCCATGCCCCACGCAGAAAATGACTGGTTTTGCTCACTGTTTGCCTACCATAACACCACGTAAATCGCGACCAGCACGGCAACAATTAAGAGCCCTGACTGGTTAAACCCGCGGGTTGTAGCAAAGTTCAATTCGCCCAAGTCAATGACCCGCTCGGCAGGCGCAGGACCAGCCAGACGTGAGGCAATCACACCGACCACCAAGCAACTCATGAACACCAGCCAAATGCGGATAACAAAGGCCAAATCAGGCGTCATGAATTTCAAGGCAATATTGGCAGCGACAGAAACAAACAATATCGCGAAAGCGCCTTGCGCATTGGCGCCCTTCCAGAACATACCCAGCAAGAAGACCGAAACAATACCTGGTGCAATGAAGCCCGTGTATTCTTGAATGGTTTGGAAAGCGCTTTCCATGCCGCCCAAAAACGGTTTGGCCAGCAAGACAGCGATGATAATCGCCGCGACAGATGTCAGGCGGCCAATCATCACATAATGCCGCTCAGAACGCCCTTTTGCCAATAATCCTTGGTAAATATCCAAGGTGAAAATGGTTGAAATGGAGTTCATCATCGACGCCAAAGACGAAACAATGGCAGCGATCAGAGCGGCAAATACGAGGCCACGTAGGCCTTCGGGCACAAGACCCATCAAAATGCCGTATGTCGAATCTGGGCTGCCAGACAAATGCGCCATGTCTAATTGGCCGTTTTGCGCCAAATACAAGGCGGCAATGCCCGGAATAACCACGATTAGCGGAATCAACAATTTCAGCGCCGCGGCAAAAGCCAGACCTTTTTGCGCCTCAGCCAAGCTTTCCGCACCAAGAGCGCGCTGAATAATATATTGATTGAAACCCCAATAAGAGAAATGCAGCACCCATAGCCCGCCCAATAGCGTCCAAATGCCAGGCAGATTGCCATAGCTTGGATGCTCTGGCGCCAAGATCATTTTGAAATGACCTGGAATTTCCGACATTAAAATGCCGAGACCGCCAAACACGCCTGTGCCATTGCCAACCTGAGCCAAGACAATCGCTGTGATGACAAAGCCACCAGCGACCAAAACCACCACTTGGATGATATCCGTCAGAGCCACCGCTTTCAGCCCGCCATAGAGTGAG
>JAYOCI010000159.1:0-3047 GCA_038105345.1 Rhodobiaceae bacterium | reverse complement strand
TGGCAAAAGCATTGGAACCGACGGGCAGGCCTGCTGCCCCAATGTGGCGTGTCAGTGAAGTGCTGTCCGGTGCGCTTGCCAGTTCATATTGCGGGCTGTCGGCAAACAGCTTGGTAACGTGGCTTTCAAATCCGTAAAACAATAAATGCTGTAGCGAGAAACCAACCGTCAAATCTTGTGGTGTGATGGGGAAAAGGCGCGGGTCGGCTTCCATTGGATGCATCGCGGCATAATAGTTAAGGCCGTCCGCATAGGCTTTCAGATGGGCGCGGATTTGTGGTGTTAGGGCTGTTTCATAATTTTTCCGAACATGATCGCGGACGCCAAGCCAATGAACGAGAAAATCAATCGGCGCGCCATCCAAACCGATTTCGCGCGCTAGCTGGCCGCGATAAAACGGAATCATTTGCTGCATGGTTTTGAAATCGTCTTCGGCATGGGCATAAGACAGACCAAAGGCAACATCGACATCGCGCTTGCCGTAAATATGCGGAGCGCCATAAGCATCGCGAATAATTTCGACATCATATTGCGCCGCTTCGGCAATGGCGGCGTCTGGCTGCCAGGCCGCCGACCGTAAGGCGAATAGCGCCAGATTGAGCACAATCAAAATGGGCGCGAAGGCTAAAAGGCCAATCCACAGGCGGCGTAAAAGGTTTCTCATTATGCCTCCCGACACTGAAGAGGAAGTAGAGCGGAGCGGCTTCTCGGCAAGCGTCGGGAAATGCAAAAAATTGCAACTTTCTGCTCACCGGCCGTGGCCATTTTGGCCGGTGATTTTGCCGGTGACAATAGCCGCACCGGCCTCGTCACTAATAGCTGGAAAAAGTCGTGAAGGCATCAAAAAACTGCGCGCGGCCGAAGCCACGCGCAGCCTAGTTTGGTCGCTTACTTGCCTGAATTGGCAGGAATGAAAAGCGGCAAAATGCAAAATGCCATGCCGATAAGACCGATAACCAACATAATCGGGTTCGAGGTCAAAGATGGTTCTGGCAAAGCGCTGCCGACACCCATAAGTTCAATAAAGGCGGCGGCCGTCTGTGGAATTTCTACACCCTGGTCGGCGTAGTTTTTCAGCGTCCACGCGTGGCGCTGCTGCATGAGAGCCATTTGCGCGCCTGTGGTGATAAAGTTAAAGCCGACGGCGAGGCCGAATATAACGGCCAGACCTTTGGCAATTGGATTGTCGGTATTGCGTTCAACCAAAACCGACGTTACCCGCATGCCGAGCCAAAGCAAAAATGCCGAGCCGATGAAAAATAACCCCATTGATATATAAATATCTGCATAGAAACTGTTCGAAGCAATCATTGCGTCCATCTTTCCCTCCAAAATAAATTAACGCGCCGCACTCTAGTGGCGGGAGAATACTGACCAAATATCCGCGTCTTGTCTCGTTATAAATCGAAATTACAGTTTTTTTGGGGTGCGAAGGCTTCAACTCTTTGAATTAATTGCGCAAGGACAATAATGTTCTGCGTATTAAAGGCTCTTGAGGGGGGAAGAAATTATGGAAGAATTTCAAATTTGGTCACTTTATCAATCTGCACGTATTGGAAATGGCTTGATGATTATTGCGACAGTTTTGATTATTTGGTTGTCGTTGCGCACAGCCATTCAAACACGTACACCAGTGAGTGGTGAGGCACCAAACATGGTTGCTAAAGTGCTCTCAACTGCGTTTTGCCTACTCAATGTGTTTTTCGTTTATGGCATTTGGACTTTCGCCAGTTACAATAATCCAGTGACAGCCAGCGCGCTTTCTGATCTTAAAGCAAGCGGAACAGAGCTGTCTAATGTAGGTAATGGCTTTATTGAATTTGTTGGTACGACTGAGCTTACTGGTATCGGCCTACCGGCTTATTTGTTCTTAGGTGTAATCACCCTGATGATGATGGGCGCGATTTGGGCCCCTAAAGAAGAAGGTTAAGCCGCGAAACTTTTTCCTGACCACCGGTGGGCTTAGCCTGCCGGTGGTTTTTTATAGGTGTACGATTGCCGCCTTTTGGTTAGACAGATTGAATTCTTTTATACCTAAAAAAGTTCTGGCGGAGAGCACAGGAAGAAGACACACTGTATATGGGTAGTTTTGGAGCAAAGCGGTAAGGGATTTTGCGTTATTTCCATTTCTTTTTCTTCGCGCTATCGGTGGGATTAAGCTCTGCAGTCGCCTCCGAAAAGCGGAATATAACCCTGAACGATGCCTACGCTTTCGCAGCTTACCTGCTTTCAATCGATAAGCCAGACGATGCGGCGTTCGTTCTGGAGCGGCTCATTGAAGCCAACCCAAATGCTCGCCTTCGTTACAGTCTCGCAAACACCTACTACCGCGCCGGCAGAACGAATGAGGCCGATAAGATTGTTAGCGAGTTAATGGTTGAGGCGTGGCGATACCCCGAGCTTGTAACGTCTTTACGTAAGCTGAAAGCGCGCTTCGCCCTCTGGAACCCTGACTGGTCGTATAGCTATCAAACCTTGCAGACACGCAACCCAAACAAGCGGGCTAAGTCAGGCACCTATAATCTTTTCGGCTGGGAACTGAATTACGAAAATCCTGAAGACGATGATTATTTCGGCTTCGTGCATAATGTTGGCGTGAGCATGCGCTTACCGAACAGAAGCTTGCTGACGGGCGGTTATCGACTGACTGACTACGAGCAAAGTTTCGCAGATCGTCAATACACGCACCTCAAACTCGAAACCAGCTATTGGGGCCACTTAAAGCCATCACCCTTCATCAAGCTCGAAGGTAATTGGCAAGAGGGGTATGACGATCAAATTATTTCTCTGGGCGTAAAGCAACGTTTCAGAGAAACTTGGGGCGGTTTGGATGTTGAGTTTAGTGCTGGTGACGTTAAGGCGCGCCAGAGCGACAACTCGAGCGGATATCGTTACATGTCAGAGATCACTTATCGACCGCATGCAAGGCGCATAGGACAAAGTTATTTCGTCTATGCTCAGGATTTTGATTTGAATGGCGATCACCTCAAAAACCAAATCATAGGTGCGGGGTTTTCTTACCAACTATCCTATGGGCGGTACTTTGG
>JAYOCI010000158.1:0-3057 GCA_038105345.1 Rhodobiaceae bacterium | reverse complement strand
CGCACTGGTGTGCAATTTATTGTCCTGGGTGACTCTAGCTTGAGGGCCATGGAAAGGGCCTTCACCCTACCCGACCAGACCCAAAGCGAGAGCACGTCGCGCATGGAAGGCGACCCTAAAGCGGCGCTTGATGGCGATGAAGGCAAATCGCGCCGCCGTCGTCGCCGTGGCGGACGTGGTCGCAATCAGTCAAATGGCAATGCCGATCATGCCGCCGAAGAAGGCGCAGACGAACAAGACAATATGAACGCCTCTGGTGACGCGGGTGAAGCCACGGATCAGGTCGAAGCCCCCTCATTTGCTGAGGGCGAAGATGACGACAATAAGCCGAAGCGGCGTCGCCGTCGTGGGCGTCGCGGTGGCCGTGGTCGGCGTCGCGATGGAGAAATCGCCGCTGGTGAGGGTGAAAACTCAGAAGCCGCCGATGATACCTCAAATGACGGCCCAATGATGAGCGACTTGCCGGTCGAAAAAATCATGATTATGCGGCCCGATGCGGCAGATGCGAGCACTGATACAGAATCTGAGCCGGTCGGTGATGACGCACCGCAAGCCAGTGATGTGGCAGAGGAAGTCGTAGCCAGCGACGTAGCTGAAAAGCCAAAACGCAAATCGCGCGCCAAAGCGGCTGATAAAGATAAGCCAAAAGAACAGGCGGAAGTCGAGACAGAAGCAGAGCCCAAAGCGAAGGCCAAGCCGAAAGCCAAACCAAAAGCTAAGCCAAAAGCCAAAAAAGCCGATGCGGACGTGGCCGAGGTCGTTGAAAGTGCTGAGGCTGAAACAGCTGCCGAGCCCGTTTTGGACGCCGCTGTCGAGGCCAGCGAAACATCTGAAAAACCAGTCAAACGCGGGTGGTGGAGTCGCTAAACCAAAGCCCGTATGGCCACGGCGTCACATTAAAGCCGTATTTAGCTGTAGTTTGGTTAATATGATGAGAGAAGAAAAAATCTTCCGTTTTCTTGGCGTCGTGAATACGCAATGGGCGCGGCTGCGACTTTGCCCAAGACGGATGACAGCTTCGCTCCTCGGCTTGATGATGCTGGCGACATCAGCCCATGCCAATGCCATTCGTGATGGCGAAATTGAGGAATTGCTCGACGATTATACGCGCCCTCTGCTTATCGCTGCTGGCTTGAACCCCGATGCCGTCGGCTTGAACGTCATCAATGATCCCGCCCTCAACGCCTTTGTGACCATGGGACAGAATATTTTTGTCCATACGGGTCTTATTCTGGAATCCGATAATCCCAATATGGTGATTGGCGTGATGGCGCACGAAATCGGCCATATCACCGGCGGCCATTTGGCGCGCTCGAATGATGCCATTAATCGGGCTCAAACGCCGGCAATCTTCGCAACAATTTTGGGTTTTGGCAGCCTATTGGCGGGCAATGCTGAGGCTGGAATTGCGCTCATCAGTGGCGGCCAACAAATTGCTCAGCGCAGCTTTCTGGTTTATTCGCGGGCGCAAGAAGCCAGTGCTGATGTCAGCGCTTTGAAATTATTAGAAGCCACGGGCCAGTCACCCGACGGCATCATTGAGCTTATGGATTCACTGGCCGGACAAGAAATCCTGAGTGAAATTCACCAAGACCCCTATGCCCGCTCTCACCCCATGTCGCGCGATCGGGTTAACGCCTATATCGCTGGCGCCGCCAATTCAAAATATCGCCACCAACCGATTGCGCCAGAATTTGTTTTTCGTCACAATATGGCGCGTGCCAAATTATTTGGCTTTATCGACCGGCCCGAAGTCACGCTTCGACGTTATGAAGGCGATCAATCGCCGCCGGCTCAATATGCCCGCGCTATCGCCTATCACCAGCAGGCTAAAATCGACCAATCCATCGCGCTGATTGACGGATTAATTGCGCAATTTCCTGACAACCCATGGTTTCATGAGCTTAAAGGGCAAGTGTATTACGAATCCGGCATTGCCGCGAAAGGCATTGCGCCATATGAAAAAGCCGTATCGCTGCGCCCCGACGAAGCGCTTTTATTGATTGGGCTGGCAACCTGCCAAATTGGTATTGGCGTCGAACAAGCAGATCATACTGAAGCAGCACTTGCGAATTTGCGCAAAGCCCTGCGCTTAGACCCTGAAAACGCCACCGCTTATTTCTTTATGTCAAAAGCCTATGGCCAATTAGACCGCCCGCCTTATGCTGAATGGTCATTGGCTGAATATTATGCCTTAATGCGCAGTCCAAAGGCCATTAGCTATGCCAAACGTGCCTTGCGCGGCCTGCCCAATGACTCCATTGAATATTTGCGCAGCCGCGATATTTTGAAAATGACTTTTTAAATTGAGAGATTTTATGACCCGTTTTTTGACCGCCCTATTTTGCTGCCTATTTGGGCTGAGCCTCGTCTCTGCGCCGGCTCAGGCGGAACAGTTTAACGCGGCCGAGAAAAAATCCATCGAAGAAGTCGTGCAAAATTACCTGATGCAAAACCCAGAAGCCTTGGCCGATGCTTTGCAGAATATGCAGGCCCATTTCGAGCAAACCGAAGAAACCCGCATTCAGCGCACAATCGCGGAAAATGCCGATACGCTATTTCGCAATCCAGCCGATTTCAGCATGGGTCCGGTCGATGCGCCGATCACTATCGTCGAGTTTTTCGACTATAATTGCACTTACTGTAAACGCGTATTTCCAGTGTTGATGGACGTTATCAATCAGCGCGATGATGTGCGCCTAGTATTCAAAGAATTCCCAATTCTGAGCGATAGTTCCGAAGTCGCGGCGCGCACCGCGCTGGCGCTTGACAATCAGCTTAGCTTTTTGACCTTCCATGCCCGCATGATGAATAATAAAGCGCGTCTCAATGACGGTTTTATCGCGCAAACATTGACCGATATGAAACTCGAAGAAGGGCCAATTGCGGCGCGACGTAGCAGTCAAAAAATCACCGATATTTTAGACCAAAACCGGCAGCTGGCCAAAGCCCTCGATCTGGCCGGCACACCAGCCTTTGTTATCGGCAATCAAGTCTACCCGGGGGCTTTGGAAAAGCACGAATTTGAAGCCGCTATTGCGGCTGCTTTATCGGCAC
>JAYOCI010000024.1:5354-16742 GCA_038105345.1 Rhodobiaceae bacterium | reverse complement strand
AATGTGTGCTTATATTGGTGCCGACAGTTTAGCATTTTTGAGTGTCCACGGACTGTATCAAGCCATGGGCTATGAAGATGGCCGCAATGATGAGCGCCCACAATTCACTGACCATTGTTTCACTGGCGATTATCCAACGCTTTTGGCCGACCATAATCGCGGCGACAAAGTGCAACAATTGTCGTTGCTATCCGAGCAAGGTTAAATCATGAGCACGGCACAGGCTGATTTTTCAGGCAAATTAGCCTTGGTCACAGGTGCCACGCGCGGCCTTGGTTATGGCTGCGCCGAGGCACTGGCCAAAGCCGGCGCCCATGTTCTTTTGGTCGGACGCACACAGGGCGCATTAGAAGAGCTTTATGACAAAATTTCATCGGCTGGCGGTGAAGCCACGGGCGTGCCGCTCGACTTAACCGATTTCGACGCCCTCGACCGATTGGGCGGAACACTGGCCGAACGCTGGGGCAAGCTCGATATTTTGGTCGGTAATGCCGGTGTGCTCGGCCCGCTCACGCCAACCGCCCATATTGCGCCCGATGAGTTTGAAAAAACCATGGCGGTGAATGTAACCGCCAATGCGCGGCTTATTCGCTCAATGGAACCGCTTTTAATGCAGGCTGAAACGCCACGTGCGGTATTTGTTACCTCTGGCGCGGCCAGCAAAGCGCCGGCTTTCTGGGGCACATATGCGACCAGCAAAGCAGCCTTGAACGCTTTGGTGCAAAGTTGGGCGCATGAACATGAAAATGATAAATTGCGGGTTAATCTTTTATCGCCCGGCCCAGCCCGCACAGCCATGCGCGCCAAAGCCATGCCCGGCGAAGACCCTCAATCCTTGCCAGCACCGGCTGATATTGCCCCATTGTTTTTAGAACTTTTGTCGCCAGAATTTAGCCAAACCGGCCAAATCATCCGCTATCAAGCCTAGCTATTTATTCTCATAAGGGTTTTTGCCCTTACGGACGAAAATCCGCAATGGCACGCCATCCAAAGAAAATGTCTCGCGCAGATTATTGGCCAAATAACGCTGATAGCTCTCCGGCACGGCGTGGCCGCGACTGGAGAATGTCACAAAGGTTGGTGGCCGCGCCTTGGCTTGGGTGATATAGCGCAGACGCACGGGACGCCCCTTATCAGCCGGCGGTGGGTGACGGTCAATCGTCGCGCCAAGCCATTTATTTAGCTTGGCTGTACCGATACGCGCATTCCATATTTCATATTGGCGTTGCACCGCTGGCATCAGCTTATCGACGCCGCGACCGGTTTCAGCCGATAGCATCACCACTGGCACACCGCGCAATTTCGGCAAAGCGCGCAATAAAGCGTCATTAATTGTCTGGCGCACTTGTTGGCGATCAACCTTCAAATCCCATTTATTAATGCCGACAACCAGCGCACGCCCCTCGCGCTCAATCAAATCAGCGAGCTGAATATCTTGTTTATCAAACGGGCTGGTCGCATCGATTAAAAGCACGACGACTTCGGCAAAGCGCACCGCCCGCAGACCATCGGCAACGGATAATTTTTCTAATTTCTCAACAACCCGTGATTTACGGCGCACACCGGCTGTATCCCAGAGTGTCACTGGCCGCGAGCCATTTGGCGCGGCCTCATCAACCCATGTCCAATTGACCGAAATACTGTCACGGGTAATACCCGCTTCTGGGCCGGTTAATAGGCGGTCTTGCCCCAATAAATAATTGATCAGCGTCGACTTGCCAGCATTTGGTCGGCCCAAAATTGCCACCCGCAAAGGCTTATCCGGATCATCTTCAAATGGTAAATCAGGGTCAAAATCAGGGTCTTCTTCGACCTCTGTTTCACCCGCCCAGTCGGGTGCATGGGCATCCATAGCATCGCGAATGCAAGTGTATAAGTCATCCGTGCCTTGTCCGTGTTCGGCAGATAAGGCAATGGGCTCGCCCAAGCCCAGACGATAGGCTTCATTGAGGCCATCGCGTCCAGCGCCGCCCTCAGATTTATTGGCCGCCAAAATCACTGGCACATTGGCTTTGCGTAGCAAGCGCGCGAATATTTCATCCTCTGGCAATAAGCCAGCCCGCGCATCGGTCAGCATGAGCACCATATCGGCCTCGGCAATCGCCGCTTCGGTTTGCAGGCGCATACGCGCCTCTAAAGAACCGGTTTTACCTTCTTCAAAGCCCGCCGTATCAATGATTTGAAAGCGTAAATCGCCCAATCGCGCATCGCCAAAGCGGCGGTCCCGCGTCACCCCGGGCTGGTCATCGACCAGCGCCAAACGACGGCCAACAAGCCGGTTAAATAAGGTCGATTTGCCCACATTGGGGCGCCCAACAATGGCTAAAACGAATGGCATGGCCATATGAAAGTCCTAACGGCGCGCGACCAGCGTGCCTTCATCGGTCAACAGATATAGGGTCGAATTAGCCACGAGCGGCGATAGGCTCACTTCATCTTCCAGCTCAATGGTTTCCATCACTTCGCCATTGGTCGGATCGACGCTCACCAAGCGACCATCTGATGACACTACGAGAACTTTTCCACCGGCCAAAATTGGACCCGCCCAACGAATGCGCTCATCGCGTTCTTCGGGGTCTTCATAGCCGCCTAAAGGAGCCGCCCAGCGGACGCGTCCGGTTTCACGCGACAAACACACAAGGTCGCCATCAAGCGACATCAGCAAAACATAATCGCCCATCACCCATGGCGTTTCAATGGAGCCGAGATCGGTTGTCCATAGACGCTCGCCGCTGCGCACATCAAGCGCTGCCGTGCGCCCACCATGGCTGGTGACAAAAACACGATCGCGGTCAATCACCGGACGACCGACGATAGCATTGAGTTTTGATAAAGGCGTCACCTGCGTCGCCCGACTGGTCAGACTATCGCTCCACACCACTGATCCATTCACTGTGTTCAAAGCCACGATTTCGCCAGAGTTAAATCCAGAGACGACAATTTGATCGGAAACGGCTGGACTGGAAGCGGCCAAAATACTGGCCTGATCGGAAATCGCCAAATGTTCCCAAAGTCGGCTTCCGTCATCGGTCGACAGCACTTGCAAACGACTGTCTTGCGACACGACAAACAGACGGCCATTGCGCACAGTTGGTGCATTTGAAAATGGAATAGTGTTCTGCACGCGCCAAATCACCTCACCGGTCTCAGCCGATAAAGCAATGATTTCGCCAAATCCGGTGGTGGCGAATATACGTCCCTCAGCATAAGCCAAGCCGCCGCCCCAGCCATCCTCAATATCGGCCGGTTTTTCCGAAATGCCGAGGAAGCGGGTTAGGCCAAAATTTGGCTCGCTATAATTGGCAATGACGGATTGCGACCAAATCGGTGTGCCATCTGTCGCGCTCACCGCGACGATATCAAGCTTGGTGCCCATGGCAAATACTTTGCCCTCAGCGACCACAGGTGGCGCTTTTAAGCGACGGTCGGCATTATTGCCTTCAACGATTTCGGCCTCAAAAGCCAGCTCAAGACCGGATAAGGCCAAATGATAGGCGGCATGGGTCGAGAAACCGCCCGGATTGGCCCACTGACTATTTTCAAAGGCTGGCAAAACCCGCACTGTTTGATTTTCAAGACGTGGGTCAACCCGTAATTGTGCTTCGTAATTCAGCACAGAAATACGTTCGCCCTCAAATTCGGCTTGCTCGTCCGCACCGCCACAGCCAGCAAGACTGGTGATGGCGAGGGTTAAGATCGCGTAACGGATAAAATTCTTTTTCATTGTCATCTCTCGGATCATAGGACGACCCTAATCAGCTTAAATTACTTGCTCGGTGTGTCGGATGCATCTGAACCTAGAGAAGCATGAACTATCGATAGCATGATGCGGGCTCTCTCGCGCGACAAATTATTGGTTTCAGGATCATCAATTTGCTCGTTCAACACGGCGCGCGCCTCTAAAGGCTGGTCATGCTGCATATGCGCCAAGGCCAATAGTTCGCGTGCCATGGGTCGCAGATTGTTACCCTCGACCAATAAACGGCTCAAACGCGCTTCGATATCTTCGAAACTAGCATTGGCATCGAGCAAAACAACCGCGGCTTGCAAACGGGCAAAATCGCGCATTGGCAAAGGCACGTCGCCCCGCCCAGACAAGCTGTCAAATCGCGCTACGGCGGCTAGTTTTTCGCCATTTTCGACCAATTCAAAAGCTGAAATAAAGCCTGCAAGCGTGTCATAGCCGCCATTATTCTCGCTCAAAAATTGTTCGATCAAGGCTTCGCGCTCAGCACCGGCTGGCGTGTCGGCGAGGCCGGTAATCAAGGCATCATAACGATCCGAAGCCGCCTCTTGGCGTGCCGAGGTCCATGAATTATAGCCAATGACAAGGGCAACAATCAGCACAATACCAACCGCACTGCCAATGACATAGCGACCATAGCGGCGCCATAGGGCAGAAGACTGGTCGCGCCTTAATTCGGCCGTTACTTCGTCAAAAATATCAGTCACAAAATTTCTCCGCTTTAATTCTTATCGCTTGTTTCAGGCTTTTTCATGGCATAAGTGTGCTGCTGCTCAGGGAACTTGCGATTACGCACATCGGTCGCATAGGCTTCCGCTGCCCCCGCAATTTGCGCGCCCAAAGTTGCAAATTCTTTTACAAATTTTGGAACGCTCGGTGATAAGCCCAACATATCTTCGGTCACTAAAATTTGACCATCGCAACCGGCTGACGCGCCAATGCCAATGGTTGGCACTTTAACTTGCGCTGAAATCCGGTCTGCTAATTCAGCCGCCATGCCCTCTAAGACAATGGCAAAAGCGCCCGCCTCAGCCAGAGCCTTTGCATCGGCTTCCAATTCAGGCCATTGCTGCTGCTCACGGCCTTGGGTTTTGTAGCCGCCCATGACATTCACATTTTGTGGCGTCAGTCCAATATGGCCCATGACTGGAATGCCCCGTTCGGTCAAATATTCAACCGTCTTGGCCATGCGCACCCCACCTTCAAGTTTAACCGCCTGACAGCCTGTCTCTTTCAGCGTGCGGGCCGCATTGTGAAAGGCTTGCGATGGGCTTTCTTCGTAACTACCAAATGGCAGATCAACCACAATCAACGCCTTTTGAGCGCCGCGCACAACAGCAGCGCCATGCGCTATCATCATGTCCAAAGTCACGCCCAGCGTCGTTTCCATGCCATACATGACCATGCCGAGACTGTCGCCAACCAATAAAAGATCCACATAAGGGTCGATCAGGCGCGCCGTATGGGCATGATACGAGGTCAAGCAAACAATCGGGTCGCGACCTTTTCGCGCCATAATTTCAGGCACTGTAATGCGTTTAACATGACCCTGAACGGACATAATAACTTTCCTTAATGAAACCGCTTATAGGCGCGGAACCTAGCTGAATTTAGCCGTTAAAGCAATTCATCTTGGTGAAATAAATCATACAGATGATTGTTTGCAATAACACGACACACAATGGACAAATCAGCGCGAACACGATAGTTAATGAGAGATCTATCGGGGAGTTGAGCGTGAGTAAGAAGAAAGCTTTGATAACCGGCGTGACCGGACAAGACGGTGCTTATTTAGCGCGTCTTTTGTTGCAAAAGGGCTATGAAGTGCATGGCATGAAGCGGCGCGCCTCGTCTTTCAACACACAGCGCGTCGACGGTATTTACACCGACCCGCATGACGAAGAAGCACAGTTTTTCATGCATTATGGCGATATGACCGACAGCAGCAATATCATGCGCTTGGTGCAAAATATTGAGCCAGATGAGATTTACAATTTAGCCGCCCAAAGCCATGTGCAAGTGAGCTTTGAAACAGCTGAATATACCGCTAATGCAGATGCTTTCGGCACATTGCGGTTTCTTGAGGCTATCCGCACACTTGGACTGGTCGAGAAAACGCGGTTTTACCAAGCCTCGACCTCAGAGCTTTATGGCAAAGTGCAAGAAGTGCCGCAAAGCGAAACCACGCCCTTTTATCCGCGCAGCCCCTATGCGGTGGCCAAGCTCTATGCTTATTGGATTTGCGTCAACTATCGCGAAGCCTATGGCATTCACGCCTCCAATGGCATTTTGTTCAACCATGAAAGCCCGATGCGTGGCGAAACATTTGTAACCCAAAAAATCGCCATGGCCGTGGCCGCGATTGAAGCTGGCAAACAGGAAAAAGTCTATCTCGGCAATCTCGACGCCAAACGCGATTGGGGCCACGCCAAAGAATATGTCGCTGGCATGCACGCCATTATCAACCACCATGAAGGCGATGATTTCGTCTTGGCCACGGGACGCACTGAAACCGTGCGGCGCTTTGTTGAATTGGCATTTGCCGAAGTCGGGCGCGAGATTGAATGGCACGGCGAAGGGGTTAATGAGCTGGGTAAAGACGCCAAAACCGGCGCCGTATTGGTCGAGATCGACCCACGTTACTTCCGCCCTACCGAAGTTGAGTTATTGATTGGCAATCCGAAAAAGGCCAAAGATATTCTCGGTTGGGAAGCAAAAATTGAGCTGGAAGAATTAGTGTCGGAGATGGTTTCTGTGGCTTTGCACAATGCGCGCCAACCCAATCAAGAAGCAAAATTGGCAGATTTCTGATGTATACGCTCACTGGCAAGCGGATTTATGTGGCTGGCCACAATGGCATGGTCGGGCGAGCTGTTGTGCGGGCGCTGGAAAAGGAAGATTGCACAATTTTGACGGCCGAGCGCGGCGACGCTGATTTGACCCGCCAAAGCGATGTGGAAAATTGGATGCAGGCGCAAAAGCCGGATGCAGTGATTGTCTGCGCGGCTCGTGTCGGCGGCATTCTGGCCAATGACAGCTATCCGGCTGACTTCATCTATGACAATCTGATGATTGAGGCCAATATCATTCGGGCGGCGCATGATATTGGCGTTGAAAAACTTCTGTTCCTTGGTTCCAGCTGCATTTACCCAAAAATGGCGCCCCAGCCGATGACTGAAGAGGTTTTGCTCACCGGCGCCCTTGAGCCGACCAATGAATGGTATGCCATTGCAAAAATCGCTGGCATTAAATTATGCCAAGCCTATCGCAAACAATATGGCAGCGATTTTATTTCCGCTATGCCGACCAATCTCTATGGCTCATTCGATAATTTCGATATCCAATCGAGCCATGTGATCCCCGCCCTGATGCGCAAATGTCATGAGGCCAAACAAGCTGGCGCTGACAGCATGGAGGTTTGGGGCTCGGGCAAGGTCATGCGAGAATTTTTACACGTCGATGACTGCGCCGCTGGCATTGTTTTTCTGCTGAAGAATTATTCCGACATGGAACACGTCAATCTTGGCACGGGTGAAGATGTGACGATTATTGAATTGGCTGAGACAATCAAGAAAGTCGTGGGCTTTAATGGCGGCCTGCACTTTGACGCCAGCAAACCAGACGGGACGCCGCGCAAATTATTGGATGTCTCAAAAATCAATCAACTCGGCTGGCAGCACCAGCAAGATTTAGAAACTGGGCTGAAGTCGACATATGACTGGTTTGTTGCCCACGCGGCTGAAAGCCATTAGGCCCTTAATCCGACAAGCGATCAATTGCCGCCAAGACGTCCTCGACCGAAACCTCGGTCAGCTCTGGTTTTTCGACAATTTCATAAATCTGATCAACGCCCGTATTGGACGCCGGACTATGGCCGCCAAACAAGGCAACGCCGCGGGTTTTCGCGGCTGCCAATAAATGCGTCGGGCCAGTGTCATTGCCAACAACAAAGCCGCAGTGCTGAGCCAGACCAATCAGTTGGTTAAAGGTCAGTGGCTTGTCGTCATCCATCAGCATATGCGCCGGCAAGTCGCGGCATAAGTCGATTTCATCTGGCCCAGGTGCGGTGACGCAGCTTATGCCGCGTGCCATTAAGGCATCTGCTAATTGATGGAAATATGGCCATCTTTTCTGCGGGTGGCGAGCCGCCGAGCCCGGCACCAAAAGAGCGAAACCATCCGCCACACCCGCCTTTTCAAGAATTGGCGCCACCTCATGCTTTGCCCATGAAATATCGCTTAAATAGCCTTGGCTGATATCAATATTGAGGGTTTCGAGCTGTTCAGCCAAAAAATCACGCGACGCTATTTTACGCCGTCCATCGCGCTCATAGCGTATATCTGCCTTTGACGAGGTTGATGAAATAAAAGCCGACCTCAACCAGCTTTGAAAGCGTCGACTATGCGATGAATTTTGAAAATCGATGACCATATCGAAACCTTTGCCCACGAGGGTTTTTTTGGTTTCTCGCAAATGTTTCCAATGCCAACGCGACAAGCGTTTGTAAGCAATGATTTCATCAATATGCGGCGAAGCCGACATCAAACGCCCGTAAAGTGGCTCGGTAATCAATGATATATGAGCCTCAGGATAGTGCTGCCGCACGCAACGTATGCAACCCTCGGCCATAATGACATCACCAAGCGCACCAAGCTTTATAATCAGAATTTTTTTCGGCGATTTTGGCAATTCCATCCGCAAACCTCACTGATAAGTGCGTATTTCACTAACATTTTAGCCGCCCATTGACGACAAAAATCTCATTTTAGCCGTGCCATGATAGCGGGCGCGCCGAATGATTTGCCGCTGTTATCAATTGGCGGCACTTAGTTTGCCTTGAACGGAGAAGCAAACGCAATTAACCTCCCGACACAGGCCATGTGCAGCATAAATTGACCCTTGGAAGTAATATGTTATCGCAAACATCTAAGCTCTTTGAGATAAGCACTTATGTTGGACTGGGAATTTTTCTTTTAATTGGCCCGGCTCATGGCCTCGCCGTAAAGAGTTTTGCCCCCATATTGGCCTTAAGCGGGCTGGCCTGCTTGGTGGCCGCCTTACTCGGGCGCAACCGAATAATCCTCAGCCTGCCCCAAAATCTGAGTTTTATTTCGGTTTTCATAGCCTATTTATTCGTCAGTGTTTTTTGGTCTGACAATGACAGTGCTTTTGAACGATTTTTCATATTTCTAAGCGTCATTATTTTCGGCATGGCCGTCGTGCATAATGGTAAGAATCTGCCCCCCCAGCAGTTTCGCATTTGGCATAGACTATTGCTGGCATCAATCACCATAGGCTGCCTTTTGGCGATGATTTTAGGCCCGTATAATATCTATTGGCCACAAGCTCAATCAGACCTCGGCCCCGATTTTGAAATTCTTCGCCAGGTTAATCGATCACTGGTTGTGCTGCCGATCATGCTGATGGTTTTGGCTGTCGCTGTGCGCAAGCCATACCGCTATCTGGTTCTGCTCGCCCTCTTGGCCAGCCTCATCATAAGCTATTTTTCCAATAGTCAGTCTGCCCTATTGGCTCTGCTCGTCGCCTTGGCGGGGTTGGCAATGGGGTTTTTCGCCGCCTCTATTAGTCGCTTCATCATATGGGCCTGTTTGGCGTTTGCCTTGCTGGCCAGTCCATTGCTCCACATAGCTAGTTTTGAAAATAAATGGGTCGCCAAATATGGGCCTGAGGTCATTGTGGAAAAAGGTTCGGCTGAGATACGCGAATGGATTTTTTACGTCTATGCCAAAGAGACATTAAAACAGCCAGTCTTTGGCCATGGCTTTAGGAGCAGCCGTAATTTTCACCCGGCAAATATGCAGGCCTACTTTACTGAAGGCATGGAAAGCAGCGAACGCACAAAAAATTTCTTACGCGGACATACCCAAACAATCGCCCAACATCCGCACAATATATTCCTGCAAACCCTCTATGAGCTCGGTTATTTGGGCGCCCTATTGCTGCTCGCGGCCGCATGGCAATTTCTGAAACGTATCGAGGACACATTTCTCGACGACCAAAAACCTTGGATTTGGGGCGCCATTGGCGCAGGACTGGGCGGCATTATGTTCAGCCATTCAGTTTGGCAGAGCTGGTCCATGGCCATGTGGAGCTCTTGCATTGCCATCCTAATTATTCTAAGGAACCACACTCAAGATGAGGCCAGCCTATCGGGGACAAAGGAATTTCATGAGTAAACAAGGCCCTAGCGAGCCGATCTCGGTTTTCGTCGATGACACATTGCACTTTGGACATTATGCGCCGCGCTTTTTGCCGGCTCAAATTATCAAATTGACCCGCCTTTTGGGGACCCAATGGCTGGCAAAACGACTGATTTTTACCCTACGACGTATCGCCAAAATCGGCATGGGCTCTTGTGCCGATACAGTGTTATTTGACGCGCGTCTGCGGCTCTACACCAGCGGTAATGTGTCTGAAAAACGGGCACTTTTCGCCCCTAAACTATTTGATGCGATAGAGCGCAAGGCGCTCAATAGTTTGGCCCGCCCCAATGGTGTTTTTCTTGATATTGGATCAAATATTGGGCTTTACAGTTTTTCCGTCGCGCAGGCTTTTAAGAATTTTCCCGGCACGCAAATAATCGCAGTTGAGCCACATCCACAAATCGCCCAGCGCCTGAAATATAATTGCGACCTCAATCCTGAGCTCAATATTCATGTCGCTCAAATTGGTGTAAGCAATACAAATGGCCATATGTCACTGGCCGCCGACCATGACAATCTCGGTCAAACCCGATTGCTTGAAAATGGCGAAGTGGCACTCACCAATACGATTGAAGTTCCCGTCTTGACCTTGATGACCTTGGTCGAAAACTTCAAACTGTCGCATATTGACGGCATGAAAATTGACGTCGAGGGACAAGAAGAAGCCGTGCTTTTGCCTTTTCTTGAAAACGCACCAGATGCCCTTTTGCCGCGATTGATTGTGATTGAAGACAATCGACGTTATTGGAAAAATGACCTTGTTACAGCGGCCGCCAAACGCGGCTATCAGCTGACCCAAGAAACACGCATGAATTTACTGCTCTCACGCGCGCCTGTCGCGTAAATCAGCAGCGCGTCTGCTGTGGAATATGATTACCTCACGGCACCGAATTATAGTAGTTTGAATCGCATGAAGAAGTTGGAAGGATGACGATATGTCTCAACAGCAAATTTTGGTCGAGATTGGTAGCGGCGAATTAATCGATAAAATCACCATTCTGGAAATCAAGTCTGAACGCATGAGTGACCCAGCCAAACTGGCCAATGTGCGCCTTGAATTGTCGGAATTAAGTGCCGTTCGCGATAATCATCTGCCAGCCAGCGACGCTCTGCAATCTCTCAGCAGCGAATTAATGGGAATTAATGAAGCCCTATGGGTGATTGAGGACGATATTCGTGCCTGCGAAGCGGAAAAGGATTTCGGCGAAAAATTCATCGCTCTTGCGCGTGCTGTCTATGTTACCAATGACAAACGCGCCGCCGTTAAAAAGCAGATTAATCTGCTGACCGGTGCAAAAATTATCGAAGAAAAATCATATACTGAGTTCGAATAATATCGTCTCGCAGCCAATGATTAGCCCCAGCTATATTGGGGAGATAATGTCGGCAGGCGCTTATTCTAACTGCGACCGTAAATAT
>JAYOCI010000024.1:2551-5344 GCA_038105345.1 Rhodobiaceae bacterium | reverse complement strand
CCGAGATAGTCGCCCACTTGAACTTCGATCAGCACTAATTCATCAGCACCAATATTGGTAAGGCGATGTTTTTCGCCCAACGGAATATAGCGATATTGGCCAGCCTCGGTTTCAAATTGCTCGTCACCGATTTGCACAATCGCCTTACCTTGCGTCACCACCCAATGCTCGGCGCGTTGATGATGATATTGCAAACTCAATTTTTCGCCCGGCGCGACTGTGATGCGCTTGACCTGATAACCGTCTTCTTGCTTCAGCGTGGCATAAGTGCCCCATGGCCGATGCACAATAGCGGGAAGCTCAGTAAGCGCCCCATGACCATTGGCCTTTAAGGCCTCCACCACTAATTTAACGTCTTGCGCCTTACCCCGCTCAGCCACCAATAAAGCATCTGGCGTGTCGACAATCACCAGATTATCAACGCCAACAGCCGCGATGGTTTTGTCACCATGGTGACGGCTCTCCACATGGGTATTATGGGCTTCAACAAAATACGGATTGTCGACCCCAATGGCGCTATTGCCATTATCATCTGACGGATGGGCGTGCGCCACCGCGTCCCAACCACCGACATCTGACCAGCCAAAACCGGCAGGCACCATGGCTATTTTTTCAGTTTTTTCCATGACCGCATAATCGATTGAAATATCGGGCTGGGCGATGAAACTGGCTTCATCGAAACGCGTCACCCCTGCGCCTTCTTGGGCGTCACTAAAAGCGGTCTCAGAGGCACGCCATACTTCCGCCGCGTGTTGAGACATATTCTCAGCCATCACCCCTGCGCTGAAGCAGAACATGCCGCTATTCCAGTAATAGCGACCGGAAGCGAGATAATCTTCGGCTGTGCGTCGATCCGGCTTCTCGACAAAACTCTGCAATGGTTGAGGCGTCGAACCGGCTTGCGCGACCTCAAGATAACCATAGCCGGTTTCAGGCGCTGTCGGGCGAATGCCGAAGACAACCAAATTGCCGTCCTGGGCTTGCTCACATGCTTGCGCTACAGCCGTTTTGAAAGCCGTATCGTCAGAAATCAAATGATCCGCCGCCAAGACAAGGCACAATGTATCATCGCCATGGGCTTTTTGAATATGACGCACGGCCAAGGCAATGGCCGGTGCCGTATTTCGCCCTTTTGGTTCCAATAAATAAGAAACCTTCAGCCCATCCGGCATGTCATTAATCACGCTTTCGGTCAAAAAATAATGCTCTTGATTGGTCACCAGCAACGCCTCATCAGCGACCAGACTGGCGCGTTCCAATGCGTGCTGTAAAAGCGGTTTTCCGGCAACCGACATGAAAGGCTTGGGGTGCAAGCGCCGCGAGACAGGCCATAATCGCGCACCCGCGCCGCCGGATAAAATAATTGGTACTAGTTTCGTCATGTGCCGGTTAATCCCGTGTGAAAATTTCTCTGACACGCCGTTTAGCTCATCAACCTTACGACTGGCTGTCATTATGTCATTCTTAGCAGAAAAGCCCTGATAATCACAGACCGGCAGAGATTAGCCAAACAGCAAGCTCACGCCTTGATGATATGGCTCTGCCCCGCAAAAGCCTTCATCGCATTTCGCGTATCAATCACCAGCGCCGCATTTTCGGCCAAATAATTGTAGTCGACGTCATCATGATCGGTGACAATCAACACGCCATCGGCGCCAGAGGCGACCTCAAGCGGAACAGATTCGCGTCCCGCCAAACTGGCGTGTTCGCGTGTCATCGGAATGATTGGCACTTGCGGATCGTGAAACTCCACACGCGCGCCCGCTGCTTCCAATAATTCGATCAGCACAAGAGCCGGACTTTCGCGCATATCATCAATATTCTTTTTATAGGCAATGCCGATGAGCAGAATATGCGCATCAGCGATGTCTTTGCCCGATTGCTTCAGCCCTTCGACCAAACGAGCAACAACATAATGCGGCATGGACGTATTGATTTCTCCGGCCAATTCAATGAACCGTGTCTCAATGCCATGCTGGCGCGCTTTCCAGGTCAGATAAAAAGGGTCAATCGGAATACAGTGCCCGCCCAAGCCAGGCCCGGGGTAAAACGGCATAAAGCCAAATGGTTTCGTCGCTGCGGCATCAATGACATCCCAGACATCAATGTCCATTTTGTCAAAAATAACCTTTAGCTCATTCACCATTGCAATATTGACGGCACGGAAGGTGTTTTCAGTGAGTTTCGCAGCTTCGGCGGCGCGCGCTGACTTAACAGGCACAACCTCGCTAATCACGTTCTCATAAAGGGCAACGGACGTGGCCAAGGCCTCTGGCGTGTCGGCACCAACCAATTTTGGAATCCGCGACGTGCCGAAATCGGCATTGCCCGGGTCTTCACGTTCAGGCGAATAGGCGAGGTAGAAATCTTGATTTGCTTTCAAGCCTGATTTTTCTAACACAGCGGCCAGTTCAGTATCGGTTGTGCCCGGATAAGTGCTCGACTCCAGAACCACTAGCTGGCCTTTTTGTAAATATTTGGCAATCGCTTCTCCGGTCGACAACACCGGCCCCAGATCAGGCTCGCGGCCATTTTTGAGCGGTGTCGGTACACAAATAACAATCGCGTCTACGGCGCTCATTTGGCTAAAATCATCACTGGCGATAAACCGGCCAGTATCGTTCATCTTACCAATCGCGGCCGCGCCAATGTGGCGGATATAAGTCTCGCCGCGGTTGAGCAATGCCACTTTTTCTGAGTCAATATCAAAGCCAGTGACCGTATAACCCGCCTCAACAAAAGCAATGGACAATGGCAAGCCCACATAGCCGAGGCCGACCACGCCAACAGGTC
>JAYOCI010000024.1:0-2541 GCA_038105345.1 Rhodobiaceae bacterium | reverse complement strand
ATAAGATTATTTATGGCTAAATTAGCTTTTGCTTCCTTCATTTTTCTGAAATTTTTCCTGTATCATCCACCATACCCATTAACTTCATTTCAGCGCAAAATCCGCCTCGAGGCGCAAGTTATCGTTTTTTGCGCCGCGAGTAACTTAGTTTTTTTGAGCCGATGAAATAATCAAACAATCGCTCTCATGAAACGCCGCAAACAAGCCGGTCAGCCTATTCCGGTGCGCCCTTGCTATCGATGCGTTCAACCGCCGCGGCATCCAAATCGACACGGGTTTCTTGCCCCATGAAATCAAACAAAATGCGGACACGTTCGCCATCAAGCATTTTTTCAATTGTTCCGGAAAATTCGGCAAACGCCCCTTGGCCAAATTTGACCGTGTCGCCAGACGTTAAATCAGCATGAGGTTGCAACAGTTGAGCCTCGTCACAGCGCTGTTTAAGAGCCTCAATCAGTGCTTCTGGAACCGGCGCAGGCGTAGATTTGTTGAATGACACCAAATGCGCCACGCCTTGGGTCGAATTGATTTTGCGCCAATCGCCGCCATCAAGGCCAAAACGGATGAAAATATAGCCGGAGAAAACCGGCCGCAGAACATTGGTCAATTTGCGCGCCTGACGCACTGTCCGCATCTGCATGGGCATGAAGGTCTCGAATTGCTGCCTGGCCAGATTGACCACTGCTTTTTCGAACCCATTGGGCTTTAACTGCGCCAAATACCAACGTTGTGAGCGATCAATGTCCATTACTCATGGGGCCTTCCTAAACTGACTGCATCGCCCAGCAAGAAGCTTATGCCTAATGATGGTTTTATGTCAAAACCGGCCCATGACATAGATGACGAAAACCAAGAAATCACCGCCCCGCACGGCGCGAGCTTAATTCCCTTTGGCTTCGATCTCACGCCGGAGCTTAATGTTCCACCAGGCAATATAAGGCGTGATCAGCATGGTTGGCAGCATCCAAATAACCCATGAGGGTACATCAGGGCTGAGGTCAACATTGACCACCAGAAAGGCGGTTATCACGGCAATCATTGCCCCCAACATATTTGTCAAATGACGAATGACCCGCTTTTTGCCAACGACTTCAGCAGATTTGAAAATTTTTACATCATTCAAGCCAAGCGCTAATGCGATAAAACCGAAGCCGACCAGCACCACATATTGCGCATTCTCGCTTTGATAAAACTGAACCGCCAAAACCCACATACCGACACCCCCCGCCAGCAAAGTGAGCACGGCCAGCCAATCGACCAGTGAAGCCGTGCCACTGACATTGCGCGCGAACCGCCAGCCAGCGAAGGCCATGTAAAATGAAAAAATGGATATTAAAAACAAGAAGACATTGTTTTTAACCAGTGCGAGCGGCAAGGCGGTGACAAAAATCACTGCCGTGGCGGCAAAAAAACAGCGCCCAGCCCCAATATGCAACCATGAGCCTTTAGACGCTCCAACAGCCAAGGCAGCGGCCAGTAAGGACAGGCCGCCAGCTAAAATATGTATCGTCAGTAATGACATTGAGCCCCCCCACTTTGCGTGGTTTTTTTATTTTAAAGTCGACGCCAAAAACGCCACTAAGCAAATCTACAATCAAAACTTGGCCAAAGCAAATTCAGCCAGCCAGAAGAATTAGCTTTGGCTCATCACATAGGCGAGAATCTCAACCACTTGCTCTGGCGTCGTTGCCCATGCCATGGCCGCACCATCGACTTCTTTTAGTGGGTGAATAATATCTTCGTCATGCAGGGTGATATAGGGCGTGCCAAGCGCTGCGCAAAATCCGGCATCAAATGCAGCATTCCATTGTTTATATTTGTCGCCAAAGCGCACCACGGCGAGATCGCATTGTTCAATCAAGGTTTTGGTGCGGATGGCATTAACTTTGGCTGATTTGTGGTCGCGCCAGAAATTATTGTCCTCCGCGCCCAACATATCGCCGGCCGCATCGCTGGCTGGATGGTCGGTCACTGGGGCGGTGAAGATGATGTCCAAATCGTGATGAGCGCACCCATCTTTGATCTGCTGGCGCCAATCAGTATGGATTTCGCCGGAAAGATAAACTGTCATTTGCATGGCCGCCCCCTTCTGGTTTGCTGCATCTATTCTTATGCTGGATTAGGCTTAAAACAGAAAAACTTGTGGTGCAATGGCACAAAACGCCAAGACCTGATATTGTACCTTTCGGATTAAACATTTGTTCTTTGTTTCGGGAGCCAAATCATAAAAATAAAGAAAGGCTGTTCCGTTCTGTCGATAAAATATAGCACCCTCAAATATATGAGAAGGTATTGACTTGGTTCACTTTACACTTGCCGGAAACCAATGGGTAAATCGAAGCTCGGGCACGTTAAATCACCGTCGCCAAAGTGGTCTGTGTTTGTCTCTTCCCAAAATGATTGTTGCTTTGCAAAAAGCGAGGGGTTATGAAAAATGATGATTTTGTTGCTATCCGTGGGGATTTTTTCCCTCTTGGCGGGATTGTTGTTTGCTTTTTTCTTGCGGCCCGTCGCCATTAACCTCGGCATTGTCGATAAGCC
>JAYOCI010000023.1:4395-16769 GCA_038105345.1 Rhodobiaceae bacterium | reverse complement strand
TGGAAATGTTTCCCTATCCATCGGGGCGTATCCATATGGGGCATGTGCGCAATTACGCCATGGGTGATGTGGTGGCGCGGTTCAAAAAATCGCAAGGCTTTAATGTGCTGCACCCTATGGGCTGGGACGCCTTTGGCATGCCGGCCGAAAACGCCGCCATGGAAAAGAAAGTGCATCCGGCGCAATGGACCTATGACAATATTGACGCCATGCGCGGGCAGCTCAAACGCCTCGGCTTGTCGATTGACTGGTCACGAGAACTCGCCACCTGCGACCCATCTTATTATGTCCATGAACAAGCCATGTTCCTCGACTTTCTCGATGCCAATCTCGTCGATCGGCGCGAAAGCATTGTCAATTGGGATCCGGTTGACCAGACAGTTTTGGCCAATGAGCAAGTGATTGACGGCAAGGGCTGGCGCTCGGGCGCGCCAGTTGAGCAGCGGCAATTGACGCAATGGTTTTTGAAAATTTCCGAACATGCCGAAGATTTGCTAACCGCCCTACCGAGCCTCGAGCGTTGGCCAGATAAAGTGCGGCTGATGCAGGCCAATTGGATTGGACGGTCGCAAGGGCTGCAATGCCAATTCAAATTGCAACAGCCGACGGCGGGATTTGAAGCGCTTGATATTTATACCACGCGGCCCGACACATTTTATGGCGCCAGCTTTTGCGCCATCTCGCCCGACCACCCCCTGGCCATTGCCTTGGCGCAAGATAATCAAGCTTTGCAAGATTTTCGTCGCGAATGTGCCAAACGCGGCACCAGCGAGGTGGAAATTGAGGCCGGCGAAAAGCTTGGCTTTGATACGGGTCTGAAAGTGCATCATCCGCTCGACGCCGATTGGCTATTGCCGGTCTATGTCGCCAATTTTGTGCTTATGGGTTATGGCACGGGCGCCATTTTTGCCTGTCCAGCGCATGATCAACGCGACCTTGATTTCGCGCGTAAATATGATTTGCCGGTGCGCGCTGTGGTGCGGCCAAACGATGCTGGTGATGATTTTGATGTCACCGATACCGCCTATACGCAAGAAGGCGTGCTGTTTAACTCGCCGGGCCTCAACGGTCTGACACCGGCGCAAGCCCAAGACAAGCTGATTGCTGAGTTTGAAAGCAAGGGCACGGGCAAAAAACGGATTAATTATCGCCTGCGCGATTGGGGAATTTCGCGGCAGCGTTATTGGGGCTGTCCGATTCCGATTATTCACTGCGGCGATTGTGGCGCGGTGCCCGTGCCGCGGGCTGACCTGCCGGTGCAATTGCCCGATGACATTAGCTTCGACAAGCCGGGCAATCCGCTCGACCATCACCCGAGTTGGAAACAGGTGACGTGCCCGTCTTGCGGCGGCGCAGCGCAACGCGAGACCGACACTTTTGACACGTTCATCGATAGTAGTTGGTATTACGCGCGCTTTACCGAACTGGCTAAAACCAGCCCAACCAATCGCGCCGCCGTCGATTACTGGCTGCCGGTTGACCAATATATTGGCGGCATTGAGCACGCGATTTTGCATCTTCTTTATGCGCGGTTTTACGCGCGCGCCATGAAGCTGACCGGTCATTTATCTGTCAGTGAGCCATTTGATGGTCTGTTCACCCAAGGCATGGTGTGCCATGAGACCTATACTGACGCGCAGGGCAATTGGTTGTCGCCGGAAGATATTCTGCGCCATGAAGATGGTGCCAGTTTGCGCGCCGACCCATCGGCAAAGGTGAAAATTGGTGGCATTGAAAAAATGTCGAAGTCGAAGAAAAATGTCGTCGACCCAGATCACATCATCGCCCAATATGGCGCCGACACGGCGCGCTGGTTCATGCTGTCAGACTCTCCACCCGAGCGCGATGTGCAATGGACACAAGATGGCATTGATGGCGCCTCGCGTTTTGTTCAACGGCTTTGGCGAATAATTTCCGAGGCCGCCGCCAATCTCGATATGGCCCCGCAATCAGCGCGCCCGCAAGGTGACGCGGCCATGGGTCTATATCGCGCCACGCATCAAGCCATTGCCAATGTCACCAATGATTTGAACGCTTTGGCCTTTAACCGCGCCGTGGCCCGCATATATGAATTGACCAATCATATCGGCAGTTTTAAGCCACAAGATGATGAGGCGCGCGCGACCATGAAACAAGCGCTGCAACATTTGGTGCATTTATTCTCGCCGATGATGCCGCATTTGGCTGAGAGTTGCTGGGCTTTGCTCGGCGGCGAGGGGCTGGTGGCGCAAGCCGCTTGGCCAAATGCCGATGAAGAGGCTTTGGTTTCTGATCATATTATTCTGCCGGTGCAGATTAACGGCAAACGACGGGCAGAAATTTCCGTGCCACGTGACGCCGATAAGGATATGATTGAAAAAGTCGTAATGGCCGAACCTCAGGTGGAGAAGTTTCTTGACGGACAAGCAATTAAAAAATGTATCGTCGTTCCGGGCCGGATTGTTAACCTTGTGGTCTAACAAAATCCGCCTCCATATGCGCCAGCCGGCATTGGTTGCGGCGGTGCTGTTTCTCACCGCCTGCGGTTTTGAACCGATTTACAAGCAAGAGGCGGTGTCACTGCCGGACAATATTCTTGCCTCGGTGAAAGCGCCGGACAATCTATCAGGGCGCGAAATCGTGCGGGCGATTACCCAAGCCGCCATGCCGCAAACCGACGGCCTTATTCGCATCTCTATCCAGCTCCGTGAAAAACAAGACGGACAAATGTTCGACACCAGTGGCAAGGCCGAGCGCTATATTATTGAACACCGCGCCAATGTGTCATTTTTCAACCAGCAAAATGAGCTTCTCGCCGAGCGCGACTTCAAATATGTCGACAGCTTTGCGCGCAGTGACAATGAGGCGATTAATCTGAGCACCCGCGATCGCCTACGCGCCCGCGCCATCCGGTCGTTCAGTCGCGCCATCCTTGGCACATTGCCAAGCCTTATCCCTCAAAGTCAGGCGCAATGAAATTACAAGCCCATAAAGTCGCCGCATGGATTGACGCCTATAAGGCGAAAACCTCGCCGGCTTTGATTTTGCTTTATGGCCCCGATGCCGGCGGGGTGATGGAAGCGACGCGGCAGATTAAAGACATTTATCTCGGGAAATCGCCCGACCCGCTGCAATATGTTCAACTGGCCGATAGCGCCGTTTCGGCCCAGCCCGGCATGGTGCTTGATGAGGCGGCCGCCATTCCGATGTTTGGCGATAGTAAATTAGTCCATGTCACTGGCGGCGGCGGCAAGGTCAATGAAGCGGCGAAATTATTTCTCGCCCATCCGCCAGAGCATTCGCTGGTGATTATTGAGGCGGGTAATTTATTGCCCAGCGCCGCTTTGCGCAAATTAGCCGAGGGCCATGAGCAAGCCATGGCGCTGCCATTTTATATGTTGGAGGCGCGCGATATTGCACCCATGGCGCGCCAGTATTTACAAAGTGAGCATTATAATATTGAAGCGGCGGCGCTCGATGGGCTGGTGGCGCGGCTCACCACTGATCGCGGGGTCATGCAACGCGACCTTGAAAAATTGGTTATGTATAAAGGCTTACGCAAGGCTTCCGACGAAAAGGGCCTGATCTCGCTTGAAGATATTGATGCCATTTTGGGCAATGCGGCGCAGGCCAATTTGAGCCAATTGGTCGACAGCGTGGCCAGCGGGCAAGTGAAAAACGCCGATCATGTTCTGGATTTACTGGTTTCAAGCGGCACGCCAGCCGAGGCCGCACTGCCCGCCGTGCGCATGCATTTTCAAACATTGCATTTGGTGCTGGGGCTGATGGAAAACGGCACGTCACAAAATGCCGCCATGTCATCCTTCCGTCCGCCGCTGCATTTTAAGCGCAAGCCGATTGTCGAAAATCAATTGCGATTGTGGACGCGGCGCAAAGTGGCACGCGCCTTATCGCTGGTGCAGGAAGCGGAGCTGGCGTGTCGGGGTGCACCACGCGGCATGGCTCATGCGCAAGCGGGGCAAGTTTTATTGCGACTGAGCCGCGCCGCCAAACGCTGAACCGCGCGGCGGCTAGCCCTGACGCGATAATAATTGCGTGACCAAAGTGTCTAATTGTTCGAGCGATTTATACTCGACCTGCAAGCGCCCGCCGCGACCATCGCCCTTGTCGGCCAGCTCGACTTTCAGCCCCAGATGATCGCTTAAGGTTTTTTCCAAGGCCCGTGTGTCGGCACTCTTCGAACTCGCCGCCGTGGTCTTATTGCTTTTGCCTTTTGAGCCGTTTGACGATTTCGTCTCGGCCACCAGCGTTTCAACAGCCCGCACGCTGAGCCCGTCAGCGATAATTTTTTTAACCAATTGGTCGGCCTGCGGATGGCCCAAAAGGGCGCGCGCATGACCCATGCTCAACGTGCCTTTAATCAATGCTTCGCGGACCACTGGCGTGGCTGCGGTGAGCCGTAAAATATTTGCAATATGGCTGCGGCTCTTGCCAATGGTTTCGGCAAGCTCCGCCTGCGTATAGGCAAATTCCTCTATAAGCCGTTGATATCCTTCGGCTTCTTCGATTGGGTTGAGGTCGGCGCGCTGCACGTTTTCAATAATGCCAACCTCAAGCGCGACACTATCACTGAGGTCTTGAATGATAACTGGCACATTATGCAGCTTGGCGATTTGCGCCGCCCGCCAGCGTCTTTCACCAGCGATGATTTCATATTGCGGCGCGGCATTTGATGCGCCGGCCAGTGGCCGCACCAGGAGTGGCTGCAACACGCCGGACTTTTCTAATGAGGTCGCAAGGGCGCGCAATTCGTCTTCGTCAAAATAGCGCCGCGGCTGAAACTTGCCCGGCTTCAGTTGATCAATGCCTAATTGTTGGAAGCCTTGACCAGACGATGATTGTGAGGACGCGGCGCTTGTGGCCGTCTCGTCGATGGCCTGTTTGGCGGTCTCACCAATCAGGGCCGACAGCCCTCGTCCCAAACCGCGTTTTCTGTCTACCATGTTAACACCCTATATTGCGACGCGCTGGCGTTCGCGTTGAACAAGCTCCGACGCCAGCTTCATATAAGCCGCACTACCGGAACATTTATAATCATAGAGCAGGGCCGGCTTGCCAAAAGATGGCGCCTCCGAGACCCGCACATTGCGTGGAATGACAGTTTGGTAAACCATTTCGTTGAAATGCGTGCGGACATCATCCTCGACTTGCGACGACAAATTATTCCGCAAATCATACATGGTCAGCACAATGCCCTGAATATCGAGCTCAGGGTTCAGGCCTTCTTTCACCTGATCAATCGTATGCAAAAGCTGGCTCAGACCTTCGAGGGCGAAAAACTCACACTGTAGGGGAACCAGCACGGATTGCGCCGCGACCATGGCATTCAGCGTCAACATATTCAGACTGGGCGGACAATCGACAAAAATATACTTATAACGACCGGCGTTTTCGCTATTTTTTCCCAGAAATGCGGCTAGTTCGTCCTTAAGGCGATAAAGCCGTCGCGGGTTATCAGCGAGCTCAACTTCGACCCCCAAAAGGTCCATGCTTGACGGAATAACGTCAAAACCCGGGACGGCAGTGCTGTGAATCGCCGCCTCGACCGGTTCATCGCCCAATAAAACCTCAAAACTTGTGTGACGGCGGGCCTCGCGATCCAGCCCCATGCCCGTGCTGGCATTGCCTTGCGGATCCAAATCGACCATGAGCACTGGTTCGCCAATGGCGGCCAAGGCCGTGCCGAGATTAATCGCCGTGGTTGTTTTACCCACACCGCCCTTTTGATTGGCCACACACATGGTTCTCGGTGTGCTTTGTTTTGCTTTCTGTATATCGTCCATAAACGGATAAACCTCAACAAATGCGGCTGGTCTACAATTTTTTACAATTGCGCCAATTGGGTTATTTTGATAATCCGCGCGGCCTCATCTGTGACGCTCTGGATAATCATTGTTTGTAGTTTCCACGATTGTTCGGCTTGCGTCAATTCTTCTTGCCATCCACGCCCCTTATGAAGCAGCGCAATTGTGGATGAAGTGAAAAACGGCGCCACCCAAGGCAATAATTTCGGTAAAGGCGCCAAAGCTCTGGCGGTTATCACATGAACATCGGCCAGAGCCTCAATCGGCGCCGCCGCCAAAGCCTCAATCCGGCTCAAATGCACCTCAGCGGGCGCACCAGTCTCACGAATAACCGTACGCATAAACGCCACTTTGCGCTCATCGCTCTCGACCAAATGCACATAGCCGCCACGCGGTTGCAGCATCATCGCCAAGACAAGGCCGGGAAACCCGCCGCCGCTACCAAGATCCAACCAGTTCAGCTGATCGGCTTGTGCCAAGCCCAAGAGCTGCGCCGAGTCGGCGACATGGCGGGTCCAGAATTGCTCCAGCGTGGCCGGCCCCACAAGATTGATTTTCTGCTGCCATTTACCGAGAAGCGCTTGATAGATCACCAGCTGCTGCATTGTTTCACGTGAAACATTGAACTGAGTAGAGAATTCCTGCGGCGACATGGCGACCCCCGAAGCTAGGCGACAGAGCCCGAGGAGCTCGGCTTCGCCTTGCGGGCGTGGTGCAAAAGAAGCGTTAGGGCGGCCGGTGTCATGCCATCCAGTCGCGCCGCCTGACCCAAAGTGACGGGCCGCGCGGCGGCCAATTTTTGGCGGACTTCCGTGGCCATGCCCTCTAAATTCAAATAATCAATGGTCGTCGGCAAGACCAACGCCTCATCGCGGCGGAAAGCATCAATATCAGCCGATTGCCGATCGAGATAGCCGGCATAAAGCGCATCAGTTTCAATCTGCTGGCGGATGACAGGGGATAAATCATTCATTTCTGGCCAAATTTGCGCCAAATCCTGCCATGAGATTTTCGGATAGGCCAATAGGTCAAGCATGGTGCGGCGCACGCCATCGGCGCGTAATTGCAAGCCATGTGTCGCTGCTTCGCTTGGTGTCATTTGCTTCGACTGGGCCAGCGCCCGTGCCGCTGCTAAATCCTGCATTTTAGCGGTAAAATGCTGTTCACGCGCCGTCCCAACAATGCCCGCCGCCACGCCTTTAGCGGTCAAGCGTTGGTCGGCATTATCGGCTCGTAAAGACAGGCGATATTCGGCCCGCGCGGTGAACATACGATAGGGCTCAGACACGCCCTTGGTCACCAAATCATCAATCATCACTCCCAAATAGGCTTCGGAGCGATCGAATAAAACCGCATCGGCGCCGCCAGCTTGGCGCGCCGCATTTAAGCCGGCGACAATGCCCTGACCAGCAGCTTCTTCATAACCCGTTGTGCCATTGATTTGTCCGGCCAAAAACAGCCCCGGCAAGGCTTTGGTTTCCATGCTCGGCAATAGGGCGCGCGGGTCGACATAATCATATTCAATGGCATAGCCCGGGCGCAAAATCTCAACATTCTCTAGCCCCGGAATGGTGCGAATAAAGGCATCCTGCACATCGGCTGGCAGCGAGGTCGAAATACCATTGGGATAGACTGTGTCATCATCAAGCCCCTCTGGCTCGAGGAAAATTTGGTGATGTTTACGCTCAGGAAAACGCGCCACTTTATCTTCTATCGACGGGCAATAGCGCGGCCCAACACCTTTCATCTGCCACGTATAAACCGCCGACAGATTAATGTTCTTTTCAATAATATCAAAGGTCGCTTGGGTCGTGCCAGTAATATGGCAGACCGTTTGCGGTGTCTCAATATGGCTGGTCATAAAGGAGAAGGGCACGGGCTCGTCATCGGCCGGTTGCGCTTCAAGGCTTTGCTTGTCAATGGTCTTACCGCTCAACCGCGCCGGCGTACCGGTCTTCAAACGACCCATGGAAAGGGCGCCGGTCTCCTCGGCCAGAGCATATAAGCGCTTGGACAGATTAATCGCCGGCGCTTCGCCGTGGCGACCGGCGGCAATGCGCTGATTGCCAATGTGAATAATGCCGTCCAGAAATGTGCCGGTTGTCAGAACAATAGCGCCCGCATAATGGCTTTGCCCATCGGCCGTGACCACGCCTGTCGCGCGGCCATTTTGCACCAGAATATCATCGACAGCCGCCGCCAATACTGAGAGGTTCTCGGTTTCCTGAATGGCCTTTTGCATGGCCAGACGATAGAGCTTGCGATCCGCCTGTGTGCGCGGCCCCTGCACAGCCGGCCCCTTACGACGATTGAGCAGGCGGAATTGAATGCCAGCGACGTCTGAAACCCGTCCCATAAGGCCGTCAAGCGCATCGATTTCGCGCACCAAATGACCCTTGCCAACCCCACCAATGGCTGGGTTGCATGACATTTCGCCAATCGTTTCCAGCTTGTGAGTCACCAGAAGACTGCGTGCGCCATAACGCGCCGCCGCCGCCGCCGCCTCGCAGCCAGCATGACCGCCGCCAATGACGATCACATCCCAATGGTTTGGTTTGGTGTTCATGGCGCGGTTGTAACCCCCTCGAGGCGAAAACTCAAGCGTAAGCTCGGCAGATGTTTCACGTGAAACATTCGGCCTATTTGCCAATGCAAAAATCAGCAAAGACGATATCTAATAATGCCTCGACATCGACCGCTCCGGTAATGCGACCCAATTCGCGCGCCGCTAAGCGCAAATCCTCGGCCGCCAATTCAAGACCGCTATCGGCAATTTCCTCGGCCCGCTGCAAACATATGATCGCTTCCGACAGGGCCCGCTTATGACGCTGGCGTGTCAGCACGGGCGCTTCACGCACGCCATAGCGATCGCTAATCAATGCCGCCAGCGCGTCGCAAAAATCAGCAACGCCATCACCCGTGGCTGTCGATAGGGCAAAGTCAAAACCCGCTGGCGCGGCTTGCAAATCCGTCTTGTTAAATAATCTTAAATCATTGCCACTGTTGGGCGGCACCTCAATCGCTTCGACATCGGCGCTGCTCACCCAAATCCGTAAGTCGGCTTCCTCGGCCTGCAGCAGGGCACGGCGCACACCTTCGCGCTCAATATCATCGCCCGCGGCACGCAGACCAGCTGTGTCAACCAGCGTCACCGGCACGCCGCCGAGCACCATGGCGACCTCAATAACATCGCGCGTTGTGCCGGCGCGGGCCGAGACAATGGCCGCGTCGCGACCAGCTAACATATTGATAATGCTTGACTTTCCTGCGTTTGGCGGGCCCAGCAAAGCAACCCGCAGACCATCGCGCAAGCGCAAGCCGCGCTCCTCGGCGAGATGTTCCTGCATGGCGGCACGCAATTCGGGCACCCGCGCCAGCGCTGTGCGGCCCAAGCCGCCGGGCAAATCTTCGTCGGCGAATTCGAGGTCGGCTTCTAAATGCGCCAATGTTTGTTTCAGCTCATCGCGCCAACCAGTCATCAAATCGCGCAGACCGCCCGCCATTTGATTGAGGGCTTGCTGTTGTTGCGCGCGCCCCTCGGCGTCGATCAAATCGGCAATCGCTTCAGCGCCGGTTAAATCCATCCGGCCATTCATCACTGCGCGGCGGGTGAAGGCGCCAGCCTCGGCGGGGCGCAAACCAGCGACGCCGGCCAGCGCCTCGAGCACTGATTGCGTGCAGGCAATGCCGCCGTGAATATGCAGCTCAACCATATGCTCGCCGGTGAAACTATGTGGGGCTTGAAACAATAGCACCAAGGCCTCGTCGAGCAGGGCGCCGTCTTGCGGGTGATATATTTTGCGCAAGCTGGCTTGCCGCGGTGCTGGCATTTTTTCTACCCCGAGCGCTTGCAGAGCCTCGAAAGCCTGCGGGCCGCTGAGGCGCACCACCGCCAATGCGGCGCGCCCCGGCGCCGTCGACAGAGCGAAAACCGTATCGCCATGGGCGCTCATCTGCTGGTTCATTTTGACCTCATTAATTTGCCGTGCCAACTGATCGGGGCTGGCATTCCGCAATAGCTTGGCTAAAGTGGCGCATATGACAAATCAGTTCAACCAAAACCGTCTCGCCGAAGCCACCTCTCCCTATTTGCAGCAGCACAAGGATAACCCTGTGCATTGGCAGCCATGGGAACAAGCTGTGTTCGACGAGGCGCGCCGCCGCAATGTGCCCGTGCTATTGTCGGTTGGCTATGCGGCCTGCCATTGGTGTCATGTCATGGCGCATGAAAGTTTTGAAGATGATGAGGTCGCCGCGCTGATGAATGCGCATTATGTTTGCATCAAACTCGACCGCGAAGAACGCCCCGACCTCGATGATATTTATATGACCGCCCTAGCGATGATGGGCGAGCAGGGCGGGTGGCCATTGACCATGTTTCTCGACGCCGATGCGCGCCCGTTTTGGGGCGGCACATATTTTCCCAAACTGCCGCAATATGGCCGGCCCGGTTTCATGCAAATTCTGCAAGAGCTGTCGCGGCTCTACACGCAAGAGCCAGAGCGGATTGGTAAAAACGCGCAAACCCTCGCCGATGGTCTCAGCGCCCGCGCCCGCGCCGATGCACGCGGCGACATGCCGGCCGATTTACCAAGCCGCGCCGCCCAAAGCATGAGCGCCCATATTGATCGCGAGCTTGGTGGCTTAGCTGGTGCACCGAAATTTCCGCAACCCTTTCTCTATCAATTCCTCGCCGCGCAAGCGCAAGTTTCAGGCGACGACGCCATCACTGAGGCGGTGCGCTTCAGCCTGTCGCGCATGTGTGCCGGCGGTCTATATGATCATATTGGCGGCGGCTTCGCCCGTTATAGTGTCGACGCCGAATGGCTGGTGCCGCATTTTGAAAAAATGCTCTATGACAATGCGCTGCTCATCCAGCTCATGTGCGATGTCTATCGGCAACAGCCCGACGCCATTTTGGCGCGTCGCATAGCCGACACCATTGAGTGGCTGAGCCGAGAAATGCAAGTTGAAAACGGCGCTTTTGCCGCCAGTCTCGATGCCGACACAGAGGGTGAAGAGGGGCGGTTTTATGTTTGGTCAAAAGCCGAGATTGAAAGCCATCTGGGCGATGCAGCACAGGCGTTTTGTCTTGCCTATGGCATTACCGAGGCTGGCAATTTTGAGGGGCATAATATTCCCAACCGCCTACACCGCGCCCATGCGCCCGACAACAACACAGATGATGAGGCCGATTTCGATGCCGCCCGCGCCACGCTTTTGGCGGTGCGCAATCAGCGCGTCAAGCCCGGCCGCGATGATAAAATTCTCGCCGATTGGAACGCCATGGCCATTGCCGCGATCTGCGATGCGGCGGCGCTTTTCGATCGCAGCGATTGGACGACTCTGGCCGAAAGCGCCTTTGCCGGTATGCGCGCCGCCCTCGACACAAGCGAAGGTGGGCTGGCTCACAGCGCCCGCAATGGCCAGCAGCTCGACCTGACCTTGGCCAGCGATCTGGCCTTTGGCGCGAGCGCCGCCTGCAGTTTGGCAATGCTGACTGGCAATCTTGATTATCTCGCCGTCGCCGAGGGCTGGATGGCACAATTGGAAGCCGGCTTCAAAGACACGGCGCGCGGCGGTTATTTTGCCAATCGAGCCGACACGCAAATATTGGTCCGCAACCGACCCGCACAAGACAATGCCGCGCCCAGCGCCAATGCCGCAGCGGTCATGGCGCTTGGTCAATTGGCGGCGCTGACCGGTCAGCAAATCTATCGCCAGCGCGCCGAAGAAACCTTCATTGCCCTGTCAGGGCTATTGGCAAAACAATATCCGTCAATGACCAGCCTATTGCTCGGCAAGCTGCGCCTCGACCATAGCGTCAGCATTATTATATTGGCCGGCGAAGCGGGTCAGCATGATGATGCTTTCATCGCCCTCAAACGCGCCGCGCTGGACCACCGCATTTTTGCCAAACAGGTCACTTGTCTGCGCCCCGACCAAAACTTGCCCGACAGCCATCCGGCGCATGGCAAGACAGCGCTCAACGGGGCGGCGACAGCCTATATTTGTCCCGGCACGTCTTGTCTGGCACCGATTAATTCAGCCGAGGCTTTATCCGACGCCCTTGACGGTTTGATAAAGCAGCGACAAAATTCACAATCAACATAGAAACTGGGGAAGCAAAATGACGCAAATAAGCATTGCAACAAAAGACGGAAGTTTCGACGCCTATCTGGCACAACCAGCCGATGGCACGGTGACGCGCGGCGGCGTGGTCGTCATTCAGGAAATATTCGGCGTGAACCAGAATATTCGCGACGTCGCCGACTGGCTGGCCAGCGAGGGCTATCTCGCCTTGGCGCCCGACTTGTTCTGGCGCATTGAGCCCAATGTATCGCTCACTGATCAAAGCGAAGCCGAGTGGCAGAAAGCCTTTGCACTGATGAATGCTTTTGATGGCGACCTTGGCGTGGCCGATATTCAGGCGGCGATTAACAGTTTGCGCGCCAATGAAAGCTGCAATGGCAAAGTGGGCACGGTCGGCTTTTGCCTTGGGGGCCGCATGGCTTATCTGGCGGCCACGCGCACCAATGCCGATGTTAATGTCGGTTATTATGGCGTTGG
>JAYOCI010000023.1:0-4295 GCA_038105345.1 Rhodobiaceae bacterium | reverse complement strand
TTTATTTGCCGATAATCTAAACGCTTAACGCCGATTAAGTGTTCATCGAGTCGAAGAACTCTTCATTGGTCTTGGTGTTTTTCAACTTATCGAGCAAGAACTCGATGGCGTCGACAGAGCCCATTGGATTGAGAATGCGGCGCAGCACATAGATTTTCGACAGCGTGTCTTTGTCTGTCAGCAGCTCTTCTTTGCGTGTGCCTGATTTCATAATATCAATGGCCGGGAAGACGCGCTTGTCGGCAACTTTGCGATCAAGCACAACTTCCGAGTTACCCGTGCCTTTGAATTCTTCAAAGATGACTTCATCCATGCGCGAGCCGGTTTCGATAAGCGCCGTTGAAATAATTGTCAGCGAACCGCCTTCTTCAATATTCCGCGCCGCGCCGAAAAAGCGTTTCGGGCGTTGCAGCGCATTGGCGTCCACACCACCGGTCAGCACCTTGCCTGAGCTTGGCACGACCGTATTATAAGCCCGCCCAAGACGGGTGATGCTGTCCAGCAAAATCACCACATCGCGCCCGTGTTCAACCAAGCGCTTGGCTTTTTCAATAACCATTTCAGTAACTTGCACGTGACGCGTGGCGGGCTCATCAAATGTCGATGACACCACTTCGCCATGCACAGAACGCTGCATATCGGTCACTTCTTCCGGCCGCTCATCAATCAGCAAGACGATCAAATAACACTCAGGGTGATTGGCGGCGATTGACTTGGCAATGTTTTGCAACAAGACGGTTTTACCCGTGCGCGGCGGGGCCACAATCAAGGCCCGCTGTCCTTTACCAAAAGGCGCGACGATATCAATGACCCGCGATGATGAATCTTTCACATTCGGATCGGTAACTTCCATGCGGAACGGGCTATCTGGATAGAGCGGTGTCAAATTGTCAAAATGGACTTTTTGACGGGCTTTTTCCGGATCTTCGAAATTGATTTTATTCAGCTTGAGCAGGGCGAAATAACGCTCGCCATCTTTCGGGCTACGAATTTCACCTTCTACTGTATCGCCTGTGCGCAGCGCAAACCGACGAATTTGCGATGGGCTAACATAAATATCATCAGGCCCCGGCAGATAGTTCGCATCCGGAGAGCGCAAAAAGCCGAAGCCATCTTGCAAGACTTCGACCACGCCTTCGCCGATGATGGTTACATCATTTTCGGCCAAACGTTTCAGAATGGCGAAAAGCATATCCTGCTTTAGCATCGCTGAGGCGTTTTCAATGTCGTGTTCTTCGGCAAATGCCAAAAGCTCTGTCGGCGTGCGTGCCTTGAGATCCTCAAGTTTGATCTGGTTCATGGGTGTTCCGTAAAATAAAGGCCAGAAATTTTTTGAAATAAACACCAGCCTGATAAGGCTATCGTCAATAGCGGGGAGACATCATTATAGCAAAACAGATGAAATAAACAAGCGTCGCTAAAACGGCTGCACGACCACAAGAATGACGATGAAAATAGTCAAAATCGGTGGGATTTCATTAATCATCCGATAAAATCGTGAGGAACGCGGGGCTGTTCCTGTGAGAAATTTTTTCCGCGTTGATGCTAAGAAACCGTGATAGCCGGTCAAAATCACCACAAAGCATAATTTCACCACCAGCCAATTGCCGGCACCTTCCCAAAACCCTGGGCGCGACAGCAGCAAGAGACCAAAAACCCAAGTCGAAATCAGCGCCGGGTTCATAATAATCCGCAAAAGATTATGTTCCATTTTTTCAAATGTTTGGTATGGCTCGCCAGCCTCCATGGCTTCAGCATGGTAAACAAACAGCCGCGGCAGATAATACATACCAGCCATCCAAAACATCACAGAGATAATGTGAAAGGCTTCCAGCCATTCTTGCAGATCCAGCAAAAGCGTCATTTTATTTTCCTTATTTTATTGATTAGCTGAGCAACATGCTCTGGCGGTGTTTGCGGCACAATACCATGGCCGAGATTAAAAATAAAACGCCGACCAGAGAAGTCATTTAAAATTTCATCAATGGCTTTATCGAGCGCCGCGCCGCCTTCAACCAAGACCAGCGGATCTAAATTGCCCTGCAAAATAATATCCTCGGGCACTTGTCGGACAATCTCGCGCCGATCCGCAAATGTATCAAGACCCAGCGCCTGACATTTGGTGCGTTCGACATAAACGCCCATATCATAATCAGCGGCGCGCGGAAAACCGATAACTGGCTGCTGGTGGCCACGCGCCCGCAGACCCGCAATAATTTGCGCCACTGGCTCGATACACCAACGCTCAAATTCAGCACCGCGCAATGAGCCAGCCCAGCTTTCAAAAATCTGAACCACTTCGGCCCCAGCCTCAATCTGGGCCGACAAATATTCAATCGTCGCCGTTACCAGCACATCAATAATGGCCTGAAAATCATCTGGATTATTCACAGCCAAATCTCGTGCTGGTGCTTGATCAACTGTGCCGCGGCCAGCCACCATATAAGTGGCGACCGTCCAAGGCGCACCGGCAAATCCAATCAGCGTTGTTTCCGGTGGTAAACTTTGTGACAGCCGCGCCACTGTTTCAGTTACCGGCTTCAGGGTTCGCATAATATCACTGGCGTCCAACCCATCGGCATTTGTGATCGGATCAAGCCGCGGGCCTTCGCCAGTCTCAAACCAAAGCTTTTGGCCAAGCGCTTGCGGAATGAGCAAAATATCAGCGAATAAAATAGACGCGTCAAAACCATATCGACGAATGGGTTGAAGTGTTACTTCCTCTGCTAGCTCTGGCGTATAGCATAAATTTAGAAAGCCACCGGCCGTCTCGCGCGTTGCGCGATACTCTGGTAAATATCTTCCAGCTTGACGCATGAGCCAAATGGGTGGGACTTCAGGCACAGCCTGATTGCTAAAGAGCTGAAGCAGGGGTTTCATGGACATAGTGAACTTTCGCTTAACGGTTCTATTTATATAGATAAATAATAGTAGTAGTTGTTGTGTCGCAAGCTTTCTGGGGATTATTTTATTTCCGCTGGTTTGCCCACATTTGCTGTCTGTGGATGTTTGCCTGTGAATTACGAGGAAAACGTGAATGAAGCGGTATTTTATAAACAAAGCCGCAAAAAGGCATGGCGCATACTGACGCAAGCACGGCTGTGGATAATGTTAATAAAGGGGATAAGTTCCTCTTATATTGGCCGCGTCGATTATCCCCGCAATTCCCAATCGGTAAAATCGATTTAATAACCCGCCGCAAAGCCGCGTATGAAAAATAGCCGAATGTGCACAAAATAGCTTGGCTTGCCGTGGGGGTCGACTTATCCTCACTATTAACATATTTCACATTTGTCTGGAGCTATTGTGAGCGTCACTTATTTTCACCTACATATGATTTCCGATAGCACTGGTGAGACGGTTAATGCGCTGGCAAAAGCGGTTTGCGCTCAATTTGTCGGGGCGCAGGCGGTTGAACATTCCTATGCATTGGTGCGCGGTCAAAAGGCACTGGCACGGGCCATCAGCTCGGTGACCGAAAACCCCGGGCCGGTCATGTATTCAATTTTGGACGCTGATCTGCGCAAAAAATTGCAACAGGCCTGCGACCAGCTGAGCATTCCCTGCATGTCTGTGCTCGACCCTTTCGTTACAGCTTTGGGCGCTTATCTGAATGCCGAAATCAGCGGCAAGCCGGGCGGCCAACACGCCATGGACACAGATTATTTCCGCCGCATCGCCGCGCTTAATTACACGATTCAACATGATGACGGGCAAAGTCAGGGCGATCTTGATGACGCTGACATTATTCTGACCGGCGTCAGTCGCACGTCGAAAACCCCAACCTGTATGTATTTGGCCAATCGCGGCATTAAGGCGGCCAATGTGCCTTTGGTGCCGGGCATTCCGCCGCCACAAGAATTGCTCGACGTGCGCCGCCCTCTGGTCGTTGGTCTCACCACCAGCACGGAGCGGCTTGTGCAAGTGCGGAAAAATCGCCTGATGAGTTTGAACGAAGATGCTGAGACGGAATATGTTGATCCTGAGCTTATCAAAACCGAAACCGCCGATGCGCGGCGCTTATTTGCCCGTCAAAAATGGCCCGTGCTGGACGTCACGCGGCGCTCGATTGAAGAGGTGGCCAGCGCCATTTTGAACCTCTACAATGATCATGAACCTAATCCTGAAATGCGTAAAAAGTAGACGATTATGAAGCTCTCAAAACCCCTCACGCTGGCGTCCAAAAGCGTCGTGCGCGCCGCCGTATTATCCGGCGCCGGTTTGCAATTTGACATTGCGCCATCGGGGGTTGATGAGGATGCGCTAAAGCAGCAACATCGCGGCGACCCAACGGG
>JAYOCI010000022.1:0-16816 GCA_038105345.1 Rhodobiaceae bacterium | reverse complement strand
TTCCAGCACTCATGCACGCGATCGACCGAAAGATAGGCCTCAATCGCCAGCATTGATTGCAACACACTATGGTCGCCCTCTTCCGCTTCGACTTGCAAAGCGCTGTCAAAATGCGTCGCTTCGAGAATATTGAACAGCAGCATTGAAGATTGGGCAACACAGGCGCGGCCACTTTCAGTGATGATAATCGGATGCTCAAGACCCGCCTCGTCCATAGCATATTTCACCGTCTCAACAATATTCACTGAATATTCCGATAAAGTGTAATTGGTCGAGTTTTCAGTCGCCCGATGTTCACCCGTATAGTCAATGCCCAGACCGCCGCCTAAATCGAGAAATGATAAAGGCGCACCCTCTTTGCGTAATTCGACGAAAAACCGGCACGCTTCCTGCGCCGCCATACGAATTTCAATAATATTCGGCACCTGACTGCCCAAATGACTGTGCTGCAAGACCAAACAGTCAAGAAATCCCTCAGTGCGTAATTGGTCAATCACATCCATCACCTGAGCAATGGTCATGCCGAATGTCGAACGATCACCGCTTGAAGCAGACCAATTTCCGCTCACTTCATGGGTCAATTTAATTCGGATGCCAAGTTGCGGGCGGATATTCATCTCGCGCGACACGCGCAGCACCAAATCCAACTCGCGCGGGCTTTCCAAAACGATAAATGTGTTAAAGCCAAGCCGTTGAGACATCAGCGCGAGGCAGATAAATTCTTCATCTTTCACGCCATTGCAAATCAGCGCCGCTTTGCTGCCCGTGTCATGCGACAAGGCGATGAGCAATTCGGCTTTGGAGCCAACTTCAAGGCCGAAATCATAATGGCGGCCCTCAGCAACAATGCGCTCAATCACTTGCGCTTGCTGGTTTACTTTGACCGGAAAAACCCCTTGATATGTGCCGCGATAATCAAGCTCAGAAATGGCGTTTCTAAAGGCTTCATTAATTTGTTCAATGCGCCATGAAATGAAGTCTGAAACGCGCAATAAAATTGGCGCAGCAATGCCACGGGCCTCAAGGTTTTCAATCACCGACATTAAATCGGTTGGCACGTCATCGGGACGATTAGGGTGCAAAAGCCCAATATGGCCATTATCCAAAATTGTAATCAGCCCATCACCCCAGCGCGACACACCATATTGCGCATCCGCGCGTGCCAGAGCTGGAGTTTTTGGAACCAGATTGTCATCATGAAGATGCACGGTATTTGTATGCGACATCAACAACCCCTCAAAACCCTAGTGATTTTGCGTGAGTAGCCGCTTTAGCCAAGGCTGTAAAGCATATTGTGCAGGCTTTTGCGGGTTACAAATCATTGCCAAAGCACTATAAACGGGCATTCTTCAATGCAACCAAGCGAGATCACAATCACAGCGCCATTAATTAAACCCTGTTATGTCTATCTGCTACAAAGCTGCGACGACGGACCAGCAAAAACATATGTTGGTTGGACGACAGATTTGCAACAGCGTCTGGCCGCCCATAATAGCGGAAAAGGCGCCAAAGCGACACGCGGACGGCAATGGCGATTGGTGCATAGCGAGACCTTCAAAACCCGTGGCGCTGCTATGGCCCGCGAATATCAATTGAAGAAAAGTAAAACTGAGCGCCAATATTTATTGTCCCAAGCGGGCGATATGGAACAAAAGAAGTAAAGATAAAATGAGTACATATTCTGAGTTATTAGAAAGCTTTTACGCCGCCGCGCCAAATTATGCTGTTGAGCTACCAAGCAATTGGCTGCAGGGACGAACCGCATTTGGTGGCATGACCAGCGCCCTGCTGCTGGCCGCCATTCAGCATCATTACCCCGATCTGCCACCCTTGCGCACCATGCAAGTCAATTTCATTGGCCCGGCAGCCGGCCCTTTACAGATCACCCATAAGCTTTTGCGACAGGGAAAGAATAATGTCACCATTGAAGCGCGTCTCGATAGCGAGCTTGGTGCTGGCACTTATGGTTATTTCACTTTCGGCGTCAATCGGGCCATGGACAAAACAATGGATTATCCGATTAATCTGCCCGATATCTGCCCCGAGGATGCTGAATTGATTGTGCCGCAAGCGCCAGCGCCGACGTTTTTGACCAATTTTGAGCGGCGCAAAGTCTCTGGCCCAGATTTATTGTCCGGCTCGGATGATCCCGACATGCTTCTTTGGACCCGTCATACTGATGTCCACGCCCGCGATGGCTTGCTGCCGCTGATGGTGCTGGGCGATGCGCCGCCTGCCGCACTTGCGGGTCTCACGCAAATTCAAGCTCTCAGCTCAATGAATTGGAATGTGAATATGCTCAGTGACGATATCAGCACACAAGATGGTTGGTGGCTGGTGCGTTCGGCCACGCGCTTCATCCGCGATGGCTATTCGTCACAATTAATTCAAATCTGGAACCGACAAGGTCGCCGCATTATGGATTCAATGCAGCACCTTGCCGTGTTCAGTTAATGCGCTGCGCCTAAAGGCCGAGCACGAATTTTGACATAATACCGCGCTGCACTTCAGACGAACCGCCGTAAATGGTTGAGGCGCGGCCAGACAACATAAATGAGGTCTGCGCCGGACCTTTGGCACGATAATTTGGCTCATTTGAGGAATCATTCTCGCCAAAGCCATAGCCATGTCGCGGCATTGATGAATAGCCGAGCATTTCAACGCCCAAATCAGCCACATCCTGCTGCAAATGCGTGCCCAGAAGTTTCAGCGGCAAAGGCAATATCATCGACTCGCCGGAACCTTCTTCGGCCGTCAAAGCCCGCGCTTCAAGCGCTTCCAAAGCATCCAAGCGAACCGATAATTCAGCGTGTTTACGAGCCACATCATCACCATCATAGCTGCCAGCGGCGGTTTCATTGAGGTGATTGTGAATGGCCATCAGATTGCCCAAGCCAGTGCGCAAGCGCCCTGTGCCAGCAATGCCAACGCGTTCATTCATCAAAAGAAATTTGGCGTAAGTCCAACCCTTGTTCTCTTCACCAACCAAATTGCTGACCGGCACACGCACGTCTGAGAAATAAACCTCATTCAAATGATGCTCGCCATCAATGGTGTAAATCGGTTTGACCTCAACGCCTGGGGTTTTCATGTCAATCAACAGGAAGGAAATGCCTTCTTGCGGCTTACCTTCCGTGCTGGTGCGCACGAGGCAGAAAATCCAATCGGCGAAATGTGCCTGCGTGGTCCAAATTTTCTGGCCATTGACGATATAGTCGTCGCCATCACGCTGCGCGCTGGTGCGCAAGGAGGCCAAATCTGACCCTGAACCAGGCTCTGAATAGCCCTGACACCAGAAAACCGATCCGTCGCGGATACCGGCCAAGTGCTGGTCTTTTTGCTCTTGCGTGCCAAATGTGTAAATCACCGGCCCGACCATTGTTTCACCGAAAGGCGATTGCATCGGCGCTTCCGCGCGGGCGCATTCAGACGAAAATATTTGTTTTTTCGCATCGTCCCAACCAGTGCCGCCATATTCGACAGGCCAACCCACACAGCCCCAGCCGCGCTCATTGAGTTTTTTCTGCCACCATGCACTGTCTTCGCGACTTTGGGTGAACAAGTTTAAGCCGCGATAAGGTGACCCTTCGGGGAGAATTTCTTCCAACCAGCCGCGCACTTCGGCCTGAAAGGCCATGTCTTCAGATGAAAGTGTCAAATCCATTTTAAGCTCCATAGCAATCTAATAGGCATTCACTCATGCCTTTAGAAATAGGTTACATTTGACTAGGGTCAAATGTCCATGCGACGAAACGCCTATAATTTTGCACCACTAAACGGTTCTGGTAAAGCGCGTCCCCGGCGCCGGCGGGGTTTCCGGCCCACCGGCAAAACATTGCGCTTTCGACATCCAATCAATGGCAATATCACCAGTCACTTGTAATTGCGTATCCGCAATATTGCGCACCTGTGTTACCACCTGGCAAAACTCGCTGGCTTGGCCTTCAACTCGCTGGTCGTCGGACGCTTCACCAAATTCCCAAATATCGCCAGATGGCGCGGTCAGACGCACATAGGGCATTGGTCCGGGCGGGGTTTGCTTGCGCGTCGCATAGGTCCAGCCAAATGTATTCGTGCCAAGCACGGCAATGGAGCGAATGCGATCACCATCTTGGCGCACCACACCAAGGTGATCAAAAACCTCCTGCCCATGCGCCCATGTTTCCATCAGGCGCGCCGAAATAGACGAACGGGCGCTCATGTCAGGGCCGGCCCATTTCAGGCGCTTTTTGGGATCAATTTGCGTGAAGCGGGCCGACATATCTGTGTAGAAACCATGCCATGTCTCAAGCAGGGCGCGGCCCGACAGGCCATCAACCCATTTGCGCTCATAGGCTTTCATGCCGCCATCGGCGACCGCCCCCATGACATTTTGCAAAAAGGCGACAAAATTCGCCTCATCGACATGACTTTCATTGGCCGCCCAATTCCACATGTGCAAATGTTCCAAAACATCGTTCAAAGTCCAACCTTTGAATTGCGTTGGTTGAGCGAAATCCGAGTCGTCTAGATTGCTTAAAAGCGCATAAAGCGCATCGGATTCTTCTTTAAAATCAATGGCTTCTTGTAACATCCTAGGCCCCTTCCGCTTCAATGCTTATCATCAAATCATCAGCCCCGACTTGCTGATCTTTGACCACCAGCACATCTTGCACTGTGCCGTCAATTTGCGCCAGAATTTCATGCTGCATTTTCATGGCTTCAACTGTTGCCAGACGATCACCAATCGACACCTCGTCACCGGCGGCCACATAAATATCAATCACCCGACCATGCATTGGCGCCAGCACGCTGCGTCCGTCGCTGGAATCGCTATTGGCGGCATTCAAAGCCAGCAAATTCACCGCCGTCAAAGAGCGCCCCTGATAGCTGACGAATAAGCTCGCGCCGGCCATACACGCATGGCTGGCTATGGTGTGATCATTAATCACCATTTCAACACGCGCTTCGTTGGTATTGCGCACAGTGACCGCGAATGTTTCCTCGCCAACCGATACCTCATAGGCATCTGCTGCATTGGTCGCCACAACCACATCATAAATCGCATCTTTGACTTCCAAGCGATAGGGCGTGCGCAGCATATCGGCAGCCGAGAAATTCAACAGGGCTGTTGGTACGCCCAATGATTTGCCGACCACTTTCTGCCGATCAAAAAGGAAATGCCGCACCGCCAAAACCGCTAAATCCTGACCTTCCACGGCAGCTTCTTCATGGCCATTTGTGCCGAATTCTTCAGCAATAAAGGCGGTGGAGAAATCGCCGCTGGCGAATTTGTCGTTTTCCAAACAAGCAATCAGAAAATCCCGATTGGTGCGTGGGCCGAAAAGCGCGGTTTCATGCAACGCCTCAATCATCAGCTTACGCGCCGCTTCGCGGTCGTCGCCATAGGTGATGAGCTTGGCAATCATCGGGTCATAAAATGGCGAAATTTCCTGTCCACTGACAATGCCCGTATCGTAACGCACACCTGGGCGCGCCATTTGTGAAAACAAAGACACTAAGCCCGTGCTCGGCAGAAAATTATTACTTGGGTCTTCAGCATAGAGCCGCACTTCTATGGCATGGCCACGCAAGCGCACATCCTCTTGCGTCAGCCCCAAGTGACCGCCCTCGGCCACTTTGATTTGCAAAGCCACCAAATCCAATCCGGTAATTTCTTCCGTCACTGGATGCTCAACTTGCAGGCGTGTGTTCATTTCAAGGAAATAAAACGCGCCGCTGACATCGAGCAAAAATTCGACTGTGCCCGCGCCACGATAATTAATCGATTTGGCCGCCTCAACCGCTGCCGCGCCCATGGCTTCGCGCAAGCTTTCGGTCATCACCGGACACGGGGCTTCTTCAATGACTTTTTGATGGCGGCGCTGCACTGAGCAATCGCGCTCACCAAGGTGAACAATATTGCCATGCGTATCAGCAAAAACCTGCACCTCCACATGGCGTGGTTTGACAATCGCCTTCTCTAAAATCAACTCGCCCGAGCCGAAAGCATTTTCAGCTTCCGAACGTGCGGCGGTAATCGCATTGGCTAAATCTGCTGATTTTTCGACCAAGCGCATGCCGCGACCACCGCCACCGGCAGCCGCTTTGACCATAATCGGGAAACCGATTTTTTTGCCCTCAGCAATCAACACCTCATCAGACTGATCTTTGCCTTCATAACCCGGCACACAGGGCACTTTGGCTTCAATCATGCGCCGCTTCGCCGCCGCTTTATTACCCATTAAATCAATCGACTCGCCAGTTGGCCCGATAAACGTCAGACCGGCTTTTTCAACGGCCTTGGCGAAATCCGCATTCTCCGACAAAAACCCATAGCCCGGGTGAATGGCATCAGCACCCGACTGAGCGGCGGCTTGCAGAATTTTTTCAGCCACTAAATAAGATTGTCCAACTGGTCCGGGGCCGATTAACACAGCCTGATCGGCCATCGCCACATGCGGCGCTCCGGCATCGGCTTGTGAATATACAGCAACGGTTTGGATGCCCAATTGTTTGGCCGTGCGCATTACGCGGCAAGCAATCTCGCCCCGATTGGCAATCAAAATTTTACGAATACTCGCCATTTACTGCTCCCGAACCCAATTAGGTTTACGTTTTTCAAGGAAAGATGCGACGCCTTCACGGCCCTCATCACTTTGCACCGCCTCGGCGAAAAGCCGTCCGGCATATTGAATCATGTCTTGCGCATCCAATTGCTTATTGGCCTGCAATAATTTTTTCGTCGCCGCATTGGCTTTGGGCGCACAGCGGCGCACATCGGCAATGATTTGCGCCAGTTTTTCTTCGCCAGCCGCTAAATCATCGGCCAGAAAATTCACCAAACCATAATCCTTGCCTTCAACAGCGGTAAAACGCTGAGCCGTCAGCATAATATAGCGGGCATTGAACTCGCCAACCCGCTCGACAATAAACCGACCAATCTGCGCCGGTACGACACCAATCGCCGTTTCAGTCAAAGCCATGCGCGTGTCTTTGGTGGCAATCACAATATCGCCAGCACACGCCATGCCCAAACCGCCGGCCATGGCGGCCCCGTGCAGCAAGAATACGACCACTTGCGGCATGGAACGAACGGTCAGGAAAAAATCGCCCATTTTGGCGCTATCAGCGACAACTTGGTCTTCGGTGCGGGCGTTTTGAAAATTATCTTTAAAGCCTTTTAAATCGCCGCCTGCGCAAAACACTTCGCCGCGTCCGCGCACCGTGAGGCCACGAATATCGCTGCGGCTGGCGACATAATCGAGCGCTGTTTGCAATTCACTGACCAGCTCATCGGACATGGCATTGCGCGCCTCGGGTCGGTTCAACCAAATGGTCGCCCAATCGGCGTCAAATTCTAATTCAATTACGGTTGTTTCTGGTGCTTGCATAATCGTCTCCTACATCCGGCCAATGCCAAAGGCGTTTGGCTGAACTTCGCGGTGCTTGCGCTCCCAAATGGTTTCCAGCGTAAAGCCAATGACTTTACGCGTGTCGCGCGGGTCAATAATGCCATTATCCAGCAGTCGCCCTGAGGTGAAAAAAGCGTCTTCCTGCGCGCCAAAAATCGCCTCAATCGCTGCGCGCTGTTTGGCCAGCGCTTCCATATCAGGTTCTACGCCGCGACGCTTAGCGCCGGCGATGGCCACGGTTTCCATTGTGCCCGCCGCCGACTCGCCGCTCATCACGCCGGTCATGGCACCAGGCCAAGAAAACAGAAAATCAGGCTCATAGCCCAAACCCGCCATGCCATAATTACCCGCGCCATAGCTGGCACCAACATAATAGGTCAGTTTTGGCACGCGGATATTCGACGCCGCCTGAATCATTTTCGCACCATGTTTAATCATTCCGGCTCGCTCATATTCTGTGCCGACCATATAGCCGGTGATATTATTGAGGAAAATGAGCGGAATATTCGCCTGATCGGTGATTTGGAAGAAATGCGCACCCTTGGCGGCTTCGTCGGGGCCAATTGGCCCATTATTGGCGACCAATGAAACCGGATGGCCAAATATTTTCGACTGCACACAGACCAAATTCGGGCCAAAGCGCGATTTGAATTCGGTGAATTCCGAGCCATCGACAAGCCGCGCAATCAACTCGCGCCCGTCATAAGGCACTTTATAGTCAATCGGCACCAGCCCGAGAATTTCCTCGGCATCGTAAAGCGGCTCGTCAAAACTGTGCTGCGGCAAAGGCGGACAATGCGCGTTCCAGCCAATACTGCCGACCACTTCGCGAATTTGCCGAATACCATCGCGGTCATCCTCGGCCAAATATTCAATCAAGCCAGTGACCGATGAATGCATTTCACTGCCACCAAGTTCGCGCTCATCGGCAATTTCGCCGGTCGCTGCTTGCACCAAAGCCGCACCGCCAAGCGCCGCCATGCCATTATGCTTCACGCCGACATTATAATCCGACATGCCCGGCATATAAGCACCGCCCGCCGTCGACGGCCCATGCAACACAGTCATGGTTGGAATGCCAGCCGCGCTAAGCTTAGCCAAAGTGTAAAACACGCTGCCACCATGAGCCCATAGTTCGACCTTATAGGTCATCAAATTGGCACCCGCGCTTTCCACCAAATGAATAAACGGCAATTTATTGGCCAATGCCAAACGCATGGCCTCAAGATTTTTTCTAAATCCCATTTCTGTCGCGGCACCGGCGTTAATGCCGCTATCGTCGACGCATACCATGCAGCGCACACCATTGATAAAACCAATGCCAGACAATACGGAGCCGCCGGGAATTGAGGTTTCGCGATTGGGGTCATCGACGCAATAGCTGGCCATATTATAGAGCGGCAAATAGGGCATGCCCGGGTCCAGCAATTGCGCCAGACGATCGCGCGGCGTCAATTGATTGCGTTCTTCAAATCGCGGGCGCCGCTTTTCCGATGCCGCCTCAGCGCGCTGCTCTAGCATCCGCAAATGCGCCAATTTCTCGAGCTGATCGGCTCGGTTTTTGGCATAGGCTTCAGAATTTACGTTTAATTTGGACTCAAAAACCGGCATTACACGGCCTCCGCAATATGGGTGGGAACAGCGATCGGATGATCGAGAAGAATTTGCGCATAGGCTTTACCTTGCGGGTCATTGCGCAAGCTGGCAACCCCGCCGCCGCCTAAAGCCTCATCAATGAGAAAATTAATCGCGTGGCTACCGGGCAAATAATATCGCGTGCAGCCAGACCCTTCGGCCATGAAATGACCAAATCTTTGAACAATCGCCGCCTCGTCAAGCGCTGCCCAAATATAGGGAAGGAATGACGCATCGCGGGCGATAATGCCGACATTGGCCTTATTGCCCTTGTCTCCCGAACGCCCCCAAGCCAATTTCACCAAAGGCACTTCGACCAAGCCATCATGTTCAATGGCGTCGGGTGCTTCAGGACGCTGCAATTTGCTGGCATCAAACGGCTGGCCGTCGACTACTTTAATCTCGCTCTCAACGCCATCAACATCCAGCGTGATGCAAATATCTTTTTTCGGAATCAGGAAAGAGAATAAGCGCACCAATGGCGATGGCTTGGCGCGCGATCCGGCAAACATGGTAAGCCCTGCCGGTGTCGCCAATCCGAGGCCACTAATTTCTTTCAGCAAAGCGCCTGCGCCGGTCATATCTTCATGTTTGGCGGCGATTTTCAAAACCACTTCGCGCGATGTCGATGGCCCAGCGGCGGCGCCATATTGGCTATCGTCGCCGATAATTTCGATACTGGTCTCTTCAAAATCGGCCATATTGTGCTGGCGTAATTGATTGCGCGTGCGCTCAAAAGCGGCGTCAGCAAAAGCCCGCGCCTTTTCAGCCGCACCAAGACCGACAAAGCTCATCATTGTGCCAACCCGAAATCCGTCGAAATAAGTGGCGCTCACCTTATAGCTGTCGCTTGGCGGATGGCCTTTGGCATTTTCGACGCGCACCACATTGTCGCCGCTTTGGGTGATCTTCACTTCGGAAAAATCGCAAATGACATCAGGCAACATATAGGCTTGCGGATCGCCGATTTCATAAACCATTTGCTCGCAAACCGTGCCGACATTGACAATGCCGCCAGTGCCTTCAGGCTTGGAACAGGTGAAATCGCCGCGCGCGTCAATGTCGATAAACGGATAACCAATATTGGCGATATTATCTTTGACCAAATGCCAGTCGGTAAAATTACCGCCAGTGGCTTGCGGGCCGCACTCAATAATATGGCCCGCCAATGCCCCACCAGCCAATTGATCATAATCATCAGCTGTCCAGCCAAAGGCGTGAATACACGCCCCTAATGTGACGGCACTGTCAACGCTGCGGCCAGTAATCACAATGTCAGCGCCCGCATCCAAAGCGGCGGCAATCGGAAAGCCTCCCAAATAGGCATTAACGCTGGCCAGTTTTTCGACCTCCGGAAAGGCCGCGCCAGAAAACATATCGTGATAGGCGGTCAGCTGGTCACCCTTGGCCAATAAGTCATCGCCACTGATGACAGCGACTTTCAAATCTAGGCCCATTTCGGCGATTAAAGCCCGCGCTGCAGCGCCGCAACTTTGCGGATTAACACCACCAGCATTGGTCAAAATCTTGACCTTTTTATCGGCAATCTCGTGCAAATTCGGCTTCAAAACACCGGTGATAAAATCCGTCGCATAGCCTGCTTCTGGCCGTGCCGCGCGGGCGCGCGCCATAATCGACATGGTGATTTCAGCCAAAAAATCATAGACCAGATAGTCTAAACCCTCGACTTGCAATAATTGCGGCGTCGCCATCATCGACTCGCCCCAATAACCGCTAGCCCCGCCAATGCGAATTTTCTTGGACATTTTCATCTCCCTCAGATTTTGATATTACAGAACGGTTGTTCTGCTTGTAAAGACCTAAATTTATGGCTAATCTTGTTTAAGGGAGTTGCTGATGGCGTCACAAATTGACCTTAATACGGCCACGCATAACGGCCGCGCCAGTGCCACCACTGACGCGGATGACGGTGGTGTGCGGCAGCGGCAATCGGATGAGGCGCGGCGCGTTTTGCTGGAAGCGACGATCACCTGCCTTGATAAATTTGGCTATGCCGACACCTCCATCGCCCGCATTCAGGCGCAAGCCAATGTATCGCGTGGCGCGCTGACCCACCATTTTCCATCGAAAGAATTGCTCATGGTGGCAACGATTGATTGCTTATTGGAGAGCCTGCTGCGTCCGTCACTGCCGTCAAAGAAATTGAGTCAGACCGATATTATTGCCGATTTGCGTTGGTTGGCGCGCAATATGACCGGCACCGCTAAGGGCCGCGCTTTGTCGGAAGTGCTAATGGCCACGCGAACCGATAAAAAACTGCAAGCCCGTGTCGGCACCCGATTGCGCGACTGGAATGCCATGTTGGATGACGCGGTCGTCGGCTTTTACGCCTCGCCACAGGGCGATGATGATGATGTGCGCCAGATTTGGATGATTGCCCGCACCTTTATGCGCGGGCTGATTTTGCAGCAACCCTTTACGCCCGATCCCGATGAGATTGATCGCGCGATAAACCGATTTGGACGTCTGATTGCGCCCTATTTAGAAACACGACAGCGTCAAGGAGAAAGCCATGATAAATCCGTTTGAAAACGAACAGCGTCGCGCCTTCAAAGATAGTATTGCCAAATTTTTGGAAACAGAAGTCTGGCCAAATGTCGACGCTTGGGACGAGGCTGGCGCCTATCCGCATGAGATGAATGAAAAAATTTGCGCCTTGGGGGTTTTCGGTTTCGATATTCCTGAGGAATATGGCGGTCTTGGTTTTGATGACGCGCATATGCGCAAAGCCAGTGCGGTTGAAATGGGGCGTAGTTCAGCTGGCGGTCTGATGGCCAGCGTCGGCTCACGCTCAATCATGCTCAAGCCCCTAACCGAATTGGCCAATGAGGAAATTCGCCAGCGCGTTTTGCCAGAATTATTGTCTGGCCGTAAAGGCGGCGCTTTGGGCATTACTGAACCCAGTGGCGGTTCCGACGTTGCCAATATGAAAACAACGGCGCGCAAAGATGGCGATGAGTGGGTTCTCAATGGCCAGAAAATGTTCATCACCGGCGGCATGCAAGCGTCTTATTTTGTTATTGGCGCGCGCACTGGCGGTGACGGCATGGGCGGCATATCGCTATTCTTTGTGGAAGCTGACACGCCCGGATTTTCGCGCACTCCGATTGAACGCAAAATGGGCTGGTGGGCCTCTGACACGGCGACATTATATTTCGACGACTGCCGTATTCCAGCTGCTAATCTCATGGGCGAAGAGCACAAAGGCTTTTACGCCATTATGAATAATTTCAACAATGAACGCTATTGGATGGCGGCTCAAATGCTGGGCATGTCGATACGCTTGTTTGACGAATGTGTGGCCTATGCCAGCGACCGTCAGACTTTCAATAAGCCGCTCATTAAACATCAGGTGATCAGGCACAAGCTGGCCGATATGTCGGCTAAGATTGACGCCATGGACGCTTATCTCAATCAGGTTGCAGAAATCATCAACACCAGCGAAACGCCAGTGGCAGAAATCAGCAAGCTGAAGTTTTTCTGCTCCACCAATTTGGAATGGATCGCCAGTGAGGCCATGCAAATTTTCGGCGGCGCTGGTTATTTGCGCGGCAATGCGGTCGAACGAATTTATCGCGAGGTCAAAGTGCAAGCCATTGGCGGCGGGTCGCAAGAAATTATGCGCGACTTGACGATTAAACAAATGGGGCTCTAGGCTGGATTTGTAAATGCGTATTTAGGGAGGGGTAAATGACACAAGCAACATTGCACCAGCCTTTGGCTGGGCTAAAGGTCGTCGAATTATCGACCATGATCACTTGCTCTCTCGCCGCTATGACGCTTCGCTCTCAAGGCGCCAGCGTGGTCAAAGTTGAGCCGCCCGGCATGGGCGACGCCATGCGCAAAATCGGCACACAAAAAGCCGCCATGTCGACCCTGTTCAATAATTGCAATCGCGGCAAACGCTCGCTGGCGGTTGATTTGAAATCGCCTGCCGGACAAGAGGCGATAACGCAATTGGCACAAGAAGCCGATGTGCTTTTGCATAATTATCGCCCCGGCGTCATGGATCGGCTCGGTTTTGGCAGTGACAGATTGCGTCAGCTCAACCCGAAACTTGTCTATATTAGCGTCAGCGGCTTTGGCACGACCGGCCCTATGGCGGCCAAACCGGCCTATGACCACGTTATTCAGGGACTGTCAGGATTGACTGATTTGCAGGGTGAAGAGGCCGATGAATTCAAATATGTGCGCTCATTGGTTTGCGACAAAGTAACAGCGTACACGGTCGCGCAAGCCGCGACGGCGGCACTTTTAGCCCGCGCCACCACGGGTGTTGGACAGCATATTGAGATTTCTATGTTGCACGCCTGTCTCGCTTTTTTATGGCCCGACATGATGATGAACCATACGCTCGAGGCCGATGATCGCGAAGCCATTGTGATGCCGCCAATGGCTGACTATTACCAGGTTTTGACGTTAAAAGATGGCGCCCTAACCATTGCCGCCTTGCACGACCATCACTGGGAGGCCCTATTACCGATGATCGGGCGGGCAGACCTACTTGATGATCCGGCGTTTAATTCCATGGCTGGGCGGGCGATGAATATCGACAAAATTATGCAAGTGGTGAAACAAGCCCAAATCGACATTGGCGTGCATGAGGCCATGGCTATTCTTGAAGAAGCAGATGTGCCTTGCGCCATTTGCGAGCGCCGCGACACATTAAGTGCCAATGACCAAATCAAGGCAATTGGCGCCATTGAGAGCTATGTGAGCAAGACGATGGGCAAAATTACCGTGCCGACACCGCCGGTTTTATTTGAAGGAAAGGCCACTTCTTTGGCCGCCGATAGCCCGATATTGGGTCAGCATAGTGCCGAAATTTTGCGCGAATTAGGCTTTGAACAATCCCGCATTGAGGCACTTTGCGCGGAAGGAAGCGTCGAATGCAATTAGACCGACAGGCACTCCTGGACGCCCTGCCCGATGCCGATATGCGCGTGCTGTTGATGGTTCTCTATCAATTTACTGGCGATGGTAAATGGCTAATGCCGCCTTATACGCCGCGTCGCGATGTCAATTTAATCGCGGCTGAGGACGCTGGCTTTGACGATGATATGCGCGCTGAAATTTGTCAGGCGGCAGCTGACGCGCTATTGGCCGACACCCCGCCAGCTCTGCCAAGCCCAGATGAAGCGACGCTTTTAACCATGATGCGCCATTGCTTGAGCGAAAAAGTAGCGGAAGAATACGCCCCCATGATGCGCGAGCAAATGGGCTTTCATGCACTTGGCAAAGATATCGCCAAACCGCGCAAACAACCTGCGGCACCGATTATTATTATTGGCGCGGGCGTTGCTGGCATTGCCTTGGGCAAATTGCTCAATGACAAAGGTCTCGACTATATTATTTTGGAAAAGAACCAAGATGTCGGCGGCACATGGTGGGAAAACACCTATCCGGGGGCCGGCGTCGACACACCCAATCACGCCTATAGTTTCAGCTTTGGCAAAATTGAACGCTGGAGCCGCTATTTCGCACCGCAAAAAGAAATTCAAAACTATATTTCAAAAAAAGCTGATGAGTTTGCCGTGCGTCCGCATATTCGCTTCAACACGGAAGTCATGCGGGTTGATTGGCAAGAAGACGAGAAGAACTGGTGCCTTGAGATTGTCGAGGACGGGCAGAGCAAAACCATAACCACGCCAATTTTGGTCAGTGCAGTCGGGCAAATTAGCGTGCCCAAATTGCCGCCAATTGAGGGGCTGGAAGATTTCCAAGGGCCAATATTCCACTCCAGCCATTGGCCTGACGATTTAGACTTGAAAGATAAAAAAGTGGCGATTGTCGGCACTGGCGCCTCATCCATGCAAATCGTGCCAGCGATTGCTGATGAAGTGAGTGAGCTGACAATTTTCCAGCGCAGCCCGCAATGGGCGCGCCCTATCCCGCGCTATCACGATGCGCTGAGCGCGCAAGCGCAATATCTGCTGGAAAACGTGCCCTTTTATGCCGCTTGGTTTCGCTTCACCATGTTCTGGCGATATGGCGACGGGCTATTGCCATTTTTGAAGAAAGACCCTGAATGGCCGCATCCAGAGCGGGCGATGAATCGCGTCAATGACCGACACCGGCAAGAGATGGTCGACTATATTATCGACAAGCTCGACGGGCGTCCGGATTTGGTGGAAAAATCCATGCCCAGCTATCCCCCATATGGCAAACGCATTTTATTGGATAATGGCTGGTATGACTGCATCCGTAAAAGCAATGTCACCCTATATGATGAGGGCGTCGCAGCGTTTGGCGCAAATGATGTGATTGGCCAAAAGGGTAATCACTGCACAGCTGATATTGTCGTCATGGCGACCGGTTTTGAAGTGACGAAAATGGCCTCTCGGCTGAATATCACTGGCCGCAGCCAACGCCTCGATAAAGTCTGGAATTGCGATGACCCGCAGGCTTATTTGGGGATTTGCGTTCCTGATTTTCCAAATTTCTTCATGATGGCAGGCCCGACAACCGGTCTGGGCCATGGCGGTAGCGGCATGTTCATTGCCGAGTGCCACGCCCATTATATTGCCAATGCCATTAGCGATATGCTGGCCCATGATATTGATATTCTCGATGCCAAGCCGGAAGCGCAACAGCGCTATATGGATAAATATAATGCTCTGCACGCCGAGTTGATTTGGATGCATCCGCAGCTCAACACATATTATCGAAATTCCAAAAACCGCGTTTACTCAGTCATGCCTTGGCGCATGGTTGATTATTGGCACATGACGCGCCAGCTCGATATGCAGGCTTTTAAAACCGCCTAGTCTACCAAGTGTCGATAAATGGGCGTTTGCCTTTGCCGCCTTTTTTGCCAACTGGCATGGATTTAATGCCACGCAAAATCCAAGCCCGCGTATCGCGTGGGTCAATCACCGCATCGATTTCTTGATACATGGCAACATTCAGCGCCTTGCCGCTTTCATACATGGCGTTGAGCAATTTATCGAATAAGGCTTCTTGCTCGGCTGGCGATCCAGCGGCCGCTAATTCTTTGCTATATCCAAGCCGCACCGCGCCCTCTAGCCCCATTGGGCCAAACTCGCCGGTCGGCCATGCAATGGTGAATTGCGGCACATGGAAACTTCCCATGGCCATGGCTTGCGCGCCAAGGCCATACCCCTTACGCAGGCAAATCATAAAGACCGGCACTGTCAAACTGGCACCGACCACCATTAAAGATGAGGCGCGCCGGACAGTGGCGTTTTTCTCATGCTCCGGCCCGACCATAAAGCCCGGCGTGTCGCATAAGGACAAGATCGGCACGTCAAAAGCATCGCATAATTGCAGAAAACGGGCGGCCTTCTCAGCCGCTTCAGCATCAATCGCGCCACCCAAATGGGTTGGGTTATTGGCAATCAATCCAAACGGACGCCCCTCAATGCGCACAAAGCCGGTAATCATGCCAGCGCCATAACCGCTCCGTAGCTCCAGAAAACTATCCGTATCGGCCATCAGCTCAATGGCTTGGCGCATATCATAGGCGCGCTTGCGGTCTTCGGGAATAATGTGGCGCAACTTGCGCTGATCAGCGCATTCGGTTGGTTCAATCGCGCCTTGGAAATAGCCCAAGAGTTTTTTCGCCAGACGCACCGCATCGGCTTCGTCTTCGGCCAATAAATCAACCACGCCATTAGCGGTCTGCACATCCATTGGGCCAATGTCTGTTGGCGCCACGACACCCAAACCACCGCCCTCAATCATCGCCGGACCGCCCATGCCGATATAGCTGTCTTTGGTGGCAATGGTGACATCGGCACAGCCGA
>JAYOCI010000021.1:11040-16975 GCA_038105345.1 Rhodobiaceae bacterium | reverse complement strand
ACTTGGATGATATCCGTCAGAGCCACCGCTTTCAGCCCGCCATAGAGTGAGTAAATCACTGCAAAAGCTGCCAGCCCTATCATTGCTGACATGACGTCCCAGCCACTAAAGGCGCTGAGTGCGAGGCCACCAAGCCACAATACGGCGGTTAGGTTGACCGCCGTGTAAAGGACAACCCAGAACACGGCCATTAATGATTTAATTCCGCCACCAAAGCGCTGATCGAGGAACTGCGGCATGGTGTAAATTTTCTTCTCGAGAAAAATCGGCAGAAAATATTTCGCTGTAATGAGCAACACAATCGCCGCCTGCCATTCATAGGCAGCAATGGCAATACCGACGACAAAGCCTTGGCCAGATTGCCCGATGATTTGCTCGGCAGAGATATTGGCCGCGATCAGCGACGCGCCAATGGCCCACCATGGTAAGGACTTGCCAGCCAGAAAATAATCTTCACTGGACATATTCTCCGGCGACTTGCGAAACGACACAAACAGGGCCGCCCCAAGTAAAACAACGGCATATAAGCCGATGACGGATAAATCGATTGTTGAAAGCATGGTCTTCCTCCGTTGCAACTGTCACCCTAAAATGGGCCTCCCGACAGCACTCATTCAATTATACTCTAATAACTTAGCCCAAAGCCCATTTTGTAGCGTGTGCCACCTCCGGCGGCGTCATCGGCCGGCCACGAAAATGGCAGCTTACCAGTAAAATTATAGCGCGCTTGGCCGTCATTATCCGCGACCAATACATCGGCAATGCCAGCCCCCTCACTGCCCGGCAACCAAGCGACAACAAAAGCGTCCGACAAATCAATCAGACTATCAACACCTGACGGCCGACCCGTTAAAAACACAGCCACGGTCTTAACGCCCTTGGCACGCATATCTTTGAAAAACGCAATATCGGCTTTGCTCAGCCGATCAAAATCCGTACTCTCCTTGTCGCCTTGAAACTCGGCATAAGGCGTCTCACCAAAAACATAGATTGCAACATCGCCAGCTCGCAGCGCATCTATGTCGGAAACTTCTCGCGCACCGGCGCCCTCTAAAGCAGCTCGTAAACCAGCGCCGACAGTGGTAAAGCCAACATATTTATCCGCCGCCACATCGCGGCCTTGCCAATCCATAGTCCACCCACCGGCCTGCATGCGAACATTATCAGCCCCAGCTCCCGCAATATGGACACGCTTTGCGCGCAACGGCAGAACTTCGTTATTTTTCAGCAGGGTCAGAGATTTACGCACAGCATCACGCGCAACGGCGCGGTGAGCTTCGAAGCCAATTAGCGCGGTGCGGCCGGCCAATAGGCGCTCGCTCGGGGCTTTGCCCCCCATCACACCCGCACGAAACTTAACCCGCAGAATACGACGCACAGCATCATCAAGACGCGCTTGCGATATATCTCCGCTCTTAACTTGCCGGACTGTATTTTCAAGGAATTTCTTCCAATCATAGGGCACCATAATCATATCGACACCGGCGTTAATCGCCGCGGCACAGCTCGACGGTGAACACCCACTTACTTGTTCATGCCCGTTCCAATCGCCGACGACAAAACCGTCAAAGCCCATACGGTTTTTTAAGACATCGGTGAGCAAATATTTGTGTTGATGCATCTTCAGCCCGTTCCAACTCGTGAAACTGGCCATAACCGTCTGCACACCGACTCCCAAAGCATCAATATAGGGTCGACCATGCAGCTGAGCCAAGGTCGCCTCGTCGAGCGACACATCGCCTTGGTCGATTTTCTTATTGCGTCCAGTGCCGTAAACTGGCCCGCCATCTGCCACGAAATGTTTCGCCGTGGCGATAATTTTTTCCTCGCTCAGAAAATTGCCCAAAGCGGGATGGCCTTGCAGGCCCAGTAGAATTTCTTTTGACAGTGAGGCCACAATTTTTGGGTCTGAGGAATAACCCTCATATGTGCGCCCCCAGCGTACATCCTGCACCACGGCGAGAGTCGGGGCAAAAGCCCAATCAATGCCGGTGACGGCGACTTCGCGGGCCGTAGCCACGCCAATATCGCGCATCAGCGCCGGGTCATTGGCTGCCCCAAGGCCTATATTATGCGGAAAAATCGTAGCACCGGCGACATTATTGTGCCCGTGCACGGCATCCGTGCCCCAAATAATCGGGATCTGGCTGGATGATTTGACACTTTGTTTATAGTATAAATCGGCCATAGACAGCCAATCTACCGGCCGCGAGCCCGGCTTATCAGTCGGCCAAGACCCTCCACCATTTAACAAACCACCAATATTATTACGCATGGCGTCTTTGGGCGAAATGGCCTTGTACTCAGCCATGATTAGTTGCCCGACTTTTTCGCGAAGGCTCATATCCGCCATGATCGCGGTAATTTTATTTTCCAGAGCGGGGTCATGTGCAATGGCCGACTTGACACGTGGCCATAAAGTTTCATCCGCTCGGCTCTCAAGGCCGGTGCTCAGCAACAATCCAACACCGATTAATGCAAAGCCTGCTTTTTTCAGATTGCGCCGCCAGACACCCATATCGAAAACCTGATTTTAGAATTAAAAAAACCCTCCCCGGAAAACTCCGGGGAGGGCCGTTTTTACGTAGGACTAAAACTTAGCCCGTACCCGCAGACCACCAGACCGAGGTGCGTTGAAGAAGCGTGTGTGTGAGTCTTGCGTAATCAACGCGATTGACCCCTCATGCTCGTCAGTCAAATTGCTGATATAGCCTTCGATCTTAACATTTGGCATCGCCATCGGCTCAAAACCAAAACCAACATCAAACGTCCAGTAGTCACCAAAGGTGCCGTTCAAGCGTTCACGCGTAAACGTATCTGTGGCTCCATAAAGTTTGGAGTTGAAAATGGTCGAGTAGTACTCACCCTTGTAGCCTGCAGAGAAAACCCAATCAAAAACACCGGCCTCAAGTGCGTGGCTTTTACTCAGATTAATCTTGGCTTGAATGTCCGGCGTACGCGGCAATTCATGGCCATCAATGTTGCGCTGCAAGCTATTCTCATTGGTTGAGTTAACATTGTAGCGTCCGTCGGCAATGGTACGACCTGGATTAAGCTCAGAGTCAAGAAAGACGATTGAGCCGTCCAAATTGAGACCGTTGGCAAAGTCCAGACCACCATCAAGGTGCAGACCTTGAATGCTTGCATCTGCAGCATTGAAGCTAAAGGTCACCATATTGCCTAGATTGCTAACACCATTTGTTGACAGATTCAAAGTCGACAAAACGCTACCAACTGTCATAACAGAGGAAACAACCATATCTTCATAATCATAGTAGAAAATATTGGCGTTCAAGCGCACACCGATGTCGCCGTAATCGAATTCTTGTTTCGAACCGATTTCGTAATAGGTGACGTTTTCCGTGTCATAAGTTGGCGCGGGCGTCGAAGCATTAAACTCAACCGGAGATGATGCTAACGACCAGTCAATGCTTAAGTTTTCTGTTCCCGCTGGGAGGTTATCATTGAAACCTCCGGCTTTGTGGCCAGTTGCGACCAAACCGTAGACAAGCCAATCCTCCTCGACGTCAAATTCATAGCGAATACGCCAATCAGTGAAATCTTCTTCCACTTTACCCGACTGCATCGCAACCTGTGGGTCATGGAACTTAGCGTAGGAATGGAAAGCATATGGCACCTGTTTCCCAACAGTGAGACTACCGACCACAGTGTCGCCGGACATTGCATTCAAACAACCAACGCCGCCACCTGCTTGCGTATCCACACAAATGCCAGCTTGAGACGTACCTGCCAGAATAGCTGCCATGACGTCATCGCCGACATAATTCGCATTCGGATTGAACAAGAATACATCGACCATGTCAGCACCGTTTATCGTCGCACTCGCTACGGTTCGACCGTCACCATACAGTGTTCCAGGTTCGAAATAGTCGTGATGGCCGTTATTATTGGCGTCAACCCATCCCGGATACCAGCTCTCCCATGTGCCAAATGTTATTTCATATCCTGCTGTAAATGGTTCGTTCCAAGCCCCTTCAAGAATACCGGCAGAAAAGGTTTTTTGAACGGTATCCGCGGCGCCATAAGAGGCTACCCCGTCTTGAAAGCTGGCCAATTGCTCGGCTTGCGAAATTAAACCATCACCATTGGTGTCAGGGTTGTAAATCGAGCGCCCGAATTTTGCAAATTCAAAACCAGTGGAACCAATGCGCGTTCCATTGTTCGGGTTATATATGCTACCCCCGTCCCAGCCACCGAGTGCCATGCGGTAATTCACATTGACACCATAGCGCTCTTTTTCTTCATCGGTATAACGAACACCTGCCGATACGCGATTGCGCTCGTCCAGATCATATGTCCCGTCTGCATAGGCTGAATAGCTTTCGGCGTCGGTGAACATATTAAATTCAGACATTTGGTTGTTGTAGGTTTCCCAAGACGCGTTGCGGTCTGATACAGCACCCAAAAATGTGCGTTGATCTTCTTGGAAGTAAAACAGACCTGCCGTCCAATTATACGGCTTGGATGCGTCATTGCTGATAAAGCGCAACTCGCCAATGGTTGAGTCCGACTCACTCGACATATCGAAGAATGAATTATTGTCGTAAACCTCAATTTTCGGCGTGTCTTGTACACCGGTAGTGGCATTGACACCGATTGTGTCCAGCACGCCAAAGAAATACGGAGTCATCGGCACTGTGGCTGAGAAGTTATTTTCCAGCTCACGACGGCTTGCGATAAACTGAATATCAGCGAACGGAGCTTCATAGTTCACTTCCAGCTTGGCACCCCAATGCTCTAGATCCTGCTGCGGTGCGCGACCAAAAGAATTAACGACCTTACGGCCATCCTCGATTGAATCTGCAGTTTTGCCATGGGCAAACGCATGAATGAAGTTAGTACCGGTGTAACCGGTCCCCGTATCTTCGATATAATCATAAACCAAAGACACGTCCAATTTGCTGGTCGGCTCAATGTAATAGCTCAAACGAGCCGCTTGGCTGTCCAACGCTTCGGCCAACTCATCGGAACGACGGCTATCATCCAAAGACGCATCAATGGTTGATGGCAGCGGCGAAACGTTTTTGTAAAGGCTATCGCGCTCATTTGTAAAGAAAGCCAAACGAATTGCAGAATTATCCGTCACTGGGGCATTCACGACACCTTGAACTTCAGAATAACCGTCGCTTCCGACGGTGGCTTCAATCATCGATTCGGTGATGCCTAGACCCGGCTTAAACGGAATTACGTCAACCGATCCGGCCATGGCTTGACGACCACGGATTGTACCTTGTGGACCGAAATTAACCTCTACGCGCTCAATGTCGAAAAACGCCGAACCGAAACCGCCTGGGCGTGGCACATAAACACCATTCAAATGGGTTGCTGCCGCCGGATCACCAAGCTCGGTATTATTCGAACTGCCGACACCGCGAATCCAAACTTCAACATTACCTTGGTTATTGGTAATGTTCAGCCCTGGAATGGCTCCATCCAAATCGGTCATATCGGTGACACCTAAGGATTTCAAATCGTCACCAGAAAGGGCAGCTGCCGTACCGGCATAATCCTGCAGGCTTTGCGAGCGGCGCTCAACGGTTACAACAATCTCATAAGTTACTTCTTCAGATGACTCTTGGGCCAAAGCAACTGAAGACGTCAAAGCCATCGTCGCAACGGTAATCCGCAAAAGAGCTTTCCGACCATACGAAAAACTGTCTTTACTAAACATTGTTTGATACCTCCCAAACATTTACTCTCTCCGCAAAGGCTCTTCACGTAAGGCGTGAACTTCTGCGAACTTACAAACCAGTAAGAAAGGCAATCTAACTAAAAATTGTCTACCGCTGTCAATATTAAAGGGAAGATGAATCAAGTCGCACCCCAATGGCGCGCAACTCATGCCGCCCTCAAGCCGGCGCAAATAGCTTTAATGGCATGTTTTATATATATTATTTAAAGTTATCACCAAGTG
>JAYOCI010000021.1:0-11030 GCA_038105345.1 Rhodobiaceae bacterium | reverse complement strand
TATGTCACAGTCCTGAAAGGCCATCTGACATGCCGATTGCGGTCTATTTGACAACGCTGTCAGATTTTGACTAAGCTGAAAAACAAGGGCAAATCGCGAAAAATGCGGCCAATTAAACGGCCAGCGAATCGAAAATCAATGGGAGCCAAGCCGACATGTTAAAGTTTTGTGAGACACCAGTAAGCGCTCGAGAAAAAACCAAAAAACCATCACCCAAATCAATCGGCCAAATTTTGACCGTCATATTATTAACCGGATTGATGGCCGCGTGCGGCGAGACCGACGAAACGCAAACGCGTGCGCTAGCCTTGCTGGAGCGCATGACGCTGGAAGAAAAAGTTGGGCAAGTTATTCAGGGTGATATTTCGACTGTCACGCCGCAAGACGCTAAAGACTACAATCTCGGCTCAGTTTTAAACGGCGGCAATTCAGCGCCGGGCGGTAAGAAAACTGCCAGCTGGCAAGCATGGGTCGATTTGGCTGACGCGTTTTGGGTGGCATCGACCGACACATCTGATGGTGGCGTTGGCATCCCTGCCCTCTGGGGTACGGATGCGGTGCATGGTCATAATAATTTACAAATGGCCGTCATCTTTCCGCACAATTCAGCACTTGGCGCAACGCAAGACACTGATCTGATGCGTCGCATTGGCATGGTGACAGCCAAGGAAGTCAAAGCCACCGGTTTGGACTGGGTGTTCGCCCCTACTCTGGCGGTTGCTCAAGACATGCGCTGGGGGCGTGCTTATGAAAGCTATTCACAAGACCCGCAAATTGTCTCTGACTTGGGCGAAGCCATATTGCAAGGCTTGCAGGGCATGGCCGACAGCGACTCCTTCCTCGACGAGGCTCATGTGGTGGCCACGGCCAAACATTTTGTCGGCGATGGTGGCACGCAATTCGGTATTGATAAGGGCGACACAATCGGCGAGCTGAGCGACATCAAACAAGTTCACGCCTTCCCCTATCGCGCTGCCATTAAAAATAAAGTGCAAACGGTGATGGCCTCCTTCTCCAGCGTTAATGGCGAAAAAATGCATGGCTCGAAACATCTGCTAACCACTGTCTTGCGCGACGAAATGGGCTTTGACGGTTTCGTGATTGGCGACTGGAACGGCCATGCAGAAATTCCCGGTTGCACCGCCACCGACTGCCCAGACGCCCTGCTCGCTGGAGTCGATATGTATATGGCGCCGGATAGTTGGAAAGGCTTGTATGAGACATTGCTGGCGCAAGTTAAAGACGGCACTGTTCCGCAAAGTCGCCTCGATGAAGCCGTGCTCGCTATTTTGAAGGTCAAATTGCGTGCTGGTCTGCTCGACGCCGGCCTGCCCTCACAACGCCCGGGCACCAAACGCAACATAATCGGCGCATCTGACCATCAAGCCATTGGTCGCGAAGCCGTGCGCAAATCTCTCGTGCTTTTGAAAAACAATGACGCTCTGCTGCCGCTTGATGCAAGCAAGAATATACTGGTCATCGGCAAGGCAGCACGCTCTATGCAACAACAAACAGGTGGCTGGACATTGTCTTGGCAAGGAGACGATAACGCCAATAGTGAGTTTGAGACCGGTGAAACAATTTTCGCTGGCTTGCAAAACGCTGTGGCGCAAGCTGGTGGCACCATTGATTGGGCAGCGGACGCCAGCGGATTAGACGGCAAAACCAAACCCGATGCCGTGATTTTTGTATTTGGCGAAACCCCCTATGCCGAATTTAAGGGCGATATGAGTGATGCGGTTTTTGAATTCGCTGGCGGCGAAAACCTCGCCATTTTGGAAAAATTGCAGGCCTCAAATATTCCAGTGGTCTCGGTTTTTCTGACCGGCCGCCCGCTATTTGTTAACCCGCATATTAACCGCTCCGACTCCTTTGTTGTGGCTTGGCTACCGGGGACGCAAGGCGCTGGCGTGGCCGATGTTTTGATGAAATCGGCAGACGGCCAAAGCCAACATGATTTTGTCGGCAAATTGCCCTTCGTTTGGCCAGCTGATGGTCGCGGGCAAAGAGTGTCCGACATCGTCGCGGCAGATAGTGCGCAATTCTCACTCGGCTTTGGCTTGACTTATGCCAGCCAGCAAACCACCGCCACTTTGCCCGAAGACGCGAAAATACAATCGGCTGGTGGGGCTTTTGATGGCCAGCTCATGGCCAAAGGTGCCGCCAATGCGCCATTCAGTTTTTATCTCGGTGACAGCTCAAACTGGAAAACGCCAGCCGCGCCGTTTAACACCTCGAGCCTCGGCGGTGTCGTGCGCTCACGCGGCGTTGACTATAAAGCGCAAGAAGACTCGCGCCAACTCAGCTGGCAAGGCTCTGGCCTAGGCGTGGCGAAATTGCTCACCCAGCGCTCGGTTGACTTATCGACGCTTGGCAATGTTGAGCAATTAGCCCTGCGCCTCACCTATCGACTGGATCAAGCGCCCAGCGAAAAGGTGACGCTGGGCATGGCCTGTGGTGACGGATGTTTTGCCACGATCGATGTGAGCAATACACTGAAAAAAGCCAGTCTCGGCACATGGCAGAATTTGGATATCCCCATGGTCTGTTTCACCAAGGCGGGCTTAAATCCAGCCAATGTTCAATCGCCGCTAAGCATCGAAACCGGCGGTAAGATGACGCTAAGCCTACACGCAGCCAAAATTGACAAGGCGACACTCAATGTCTGCCCATAGCCTTTAAGGCTTGAGCAAAAACGAATAAGGCTTAATTTAGGTGCTGGAGAGTAAGTGCAATGACGGATGAAAAGAATTTAACAATTCAGGACATTGCCGAAAAAGCTGGCGTCTCGATCAAGACGGTGTCTCGGGTTTTCAATAATGCGCCCAATGTCCGTCAGCAAAAGCGGGATTTAGTCCTCGGTGTGGCGCGTGATCTTGGCTATCGGCCAAATGTCTCCGCCCGCCAACTGGCCAGCAAGCGTTCGTTCGTGCTTATTCATTTTTATGACAATCCGAATATGGATTATCTGTCGGGCATTTATGACGGCATGCGCGAAGCATGTTCAGAAAAAGGCTATTACGCAGTGGCCGAAAGGCTCAGTTCACAAAACCATAGCTATAAAGATTCCCTGCTCGATTACTTAACCCGCACGCCGGTTGACGGGGTGATTTTATCGCCCCCCATTAGCGATGATAAAGCCGTCATCCGCGAGATTGAAAAGCGCAATATTCCGTGCTCGCTGATTTCGCCAGGCATTAAAAAGCGCAGTTGTATTAACGTCTTTATTGATGAGAAAACCGCTGGCCGCAAAATGACCGAGTTTCTGATTGAGCGCGGGCACACAAAACTGGCTTTCATAAGCGGTCTCGACACGCACACGGCTAGCGCCCAACGTGAAGCCGGATTTTGGTCGGCCATTGAGGCGAATGAGCTGCAATGCAATGATATGGTGCGCATTGGCGGCGACTTTTCCAGGCAGTCGGGATTCGCTGCTTTTGAGACTTTGTCCAAATCAAAATCAAAAGTAACCGGTGTGTTTGCTGGCAATGACGAAATGGCCATTGGAACGATTATCGCGGCGCTACGGGCTGGCATGAAAGTGCCAGAAGACATCAGCATCGTCGGATTTGATGACAGCGCGTTTGCGCGTTCTATGTGGCCCCCCATCACCTCTTTGGCCCAACCAATTGAAGAAATGGCTAAATTATCGACGCAAAAACTTATTGATTGGATCGATACAAAAGAGCGCGCCGAAAACCACTTTGAATTCCCGACTAAGATCATGGTGCGCGACAGCTGTCCGTGATCAGTAAAATGCGCAAGGCCATGCGTAGACCCTATGCGCCTTATTGGTTATTGTTCAAACTTGCGCAGGTTTAAGCTGTTTGACAACGTTGTCATTTTTCGTCTATTTAGGTTACGCCTTGTAATAGGAGAGCAACGTGGCTGAATTTGTACCCGTCGATCCATTTGATATTGTGATATTTGGCGTATCTGGAGATCTTTCGCGGCAGAAACTTCTGCCTGCTTTGTTCCATCGTTTTTGCGACGGACAGATTGACGCCAGTAGCCGCATCATAGGCGTCGCCCGAAGCGTTATGGACGCCGCCGCCTACACCGACATGGTGCGTGAATGCTGCCAAGCAGCAACCGCCGGTGACTGGCCGGAAGATATGTGGCAAGGCTTTGTCAAATTGCTCAGCTACCATGAAATTGACGCCACAGACCCAAAGACTGATTGGCAGCCGTTGCACGAGAATTTTGCTGGCGACGACCGGCCTCGGATTTTCTATTTGGCCGTTGGGCCGCGTCTTTATGTGCCGATTTGTCAGGCCATTGAGGCGGCTGGATTAAAATCCCCCCTATCGCGCGTGGTTCTGGAAAAGCCTATTGGCTCAGACTTGGAGTCGGCGCAGCGGATTAATGATGGCGTGGAAGCTGTGTTTGAAGAAAACAGCATTTTCCGCATGGATCATTACCTTGGTAAAGAGACGGTGCAGAATCTGCTGATTTTGCGCTTTGCCAATATGTTGTTCGAGCCACTTTGGTCGAACCAAACAATCGATCATATTCAAATCACCGTGGCCGAAACCTTAGGCGTTGAAGGCCGCCACGATTATTATGACAAAGCTGGCGCGGTGCGCGATATTATGCAGAACCATTTGCTGCAGCTTTTATGCCTTATTGCGATGGAACCGCCCAATTCTCTCGACGCGGTCAATGTGCGGGCTGAAAAAATTAAAGTCCTCAACGCGTTGAAGGGATTTGATCCAGCCACTGTCAGCAATAATACGGTGCGCGGGCAATATACTAGCGGCCACATTGGTGACAAGCGCGTTGCTGGTTATCGCGACACCCTGCCCGACGATATTAAGAACAGCGATACTGAGACTTTCGCAGCAATTAAAACCGAAATTGCTAATTGGCGTTGGGCTGGGGTGCCATTTTATTTGCGCACTGGCAAACGTATGCAGGCGCGGCGTTCGGAAATTGTAATTCAGTTCAAATCAACACCGCATAATGTGTTCGGTGAAGGGCAAAACCAACCCAATCGTCTGGTCTTGCGTCTGCAGCCCGATGAAGCCATGCGCTTATTCATGCAAGTGAAAGAGCCGGGCCCTGGCCATATGACATTGCGGTCAATTCCGCTTGATTTGTTTTACGCACGCAGTTTCTCCAGCTTAAAATACCCTGACGCCTATGAGCGCCTTTTGATGGATGTCGTGCGCGGCAACCTATCTTTGTTCATGGGGTTAGAAGAAGTCATGGCGGCATGGTCATGGACAGATAATTTACTGTCCGCTTGGGATAAAGCTGGTCAGAAATTAGAGCATTATGCAGCTGGCACTGATGGCCCGCTTCAGGCATCATTATTGCTCGACCGTGACGGACGTGCTTGGTGGAATGATGACATTGAGGATGGCGCATGAGTTTTCACCTCACCCAATTCAGTGATGACACAGCCATGACAGAAGCATTGGTGGCTGCCAGCTGTGACGCTTTGCAAATATCGCAAAACGGCACGCCGCAAAGCCTGTTATTGTCAGGCGGGTCATCACCAGTGGCGTTCTATAGCGCCTTGGGTGAAGCAGCGCTTGATTGGAGCAATATCCACATGGCCTTAGTTGATGAACGTTGGGTGGACGCCGATAATGACGGCTCCAACACGCGTTTAATCAACTCCACATTGCGCTCTGCTAAAGCCAGCGCATCGCCATTTGTTGGCATGAAAACCGCCCACACCACGCCACAAGAAGCAGCCCCCCATGTGGCCGCTGAATACGCAAACCTGCCGCCAATTGGCCTGAGCATTTTGGGCATGGGGCCAGACGCGCATACAGCATCTTGGTTTAAAAAAGCCAGCGAATATGACGCTGTCAGCGCCGCTGATGCGCCATTGAGTGTCGCAGGCATTACCGCCCCGCAAAGCCCCGTCACCGGCGCCTATTTAGACCGCATAACGATTACCGGTTCGTTTTTGGCGCATAGTGCTCTGGCATTTTTAATTCTCAAAGGCGATGCGCGTTTATCTCTATTCACTCAGTGTATGGATAAAAACTTGGATAGCTCGCCGATTGGTCGGGCGGCGAAAATTCTTGGCGACCGCCTACATGTATTCGCCCTGACGGGAGAGCAATAATGCACGCAAGTATTCAAGCCATTACTGAACGTATTATTGAGCGCTCAAGCGAAACCCGCCGCGCCTATCTTGACAGCGTTGCGGCGGCACAAAATGCAGCACCGCCTCGCGATAGCCTCTCGGCCGGAAATAAAGCGCACGCTTTTGCCGCCTGTCCGGCGCATGACAAGCAAGCCCTTCTCGGCGGCCAATGGCCCAATATTGCGATTATCACCGCCTATAATGATATGCTATCGGCGCACCAGCCTTATCAGCGTTATCCTGAGTTAATCCGGCAAGCAGCGCGCGAATGTGGCGCGACGGCGCAAGTGGCTGGCGGTGTGCCTGCCATGTGTGATGGGGTCACCCAAGGTCGCCCGGGCATGGAGCTGTCTTTATACTCACGTGACGTGATTGCGATGGGAACGGCGGTTGCTCTGTCGCATGACACATTTGACGCTGCTCTCTATCTTGGTATTTGCGATAAAATCGTGCCCGGCATGCTGATTGGCGCTTTGCAATTTGGTCATCTACCGGCGATTTTTGTGCCTTCCGGCCCCATGGCCTCAGGTCTACCAAATAGTGAAAAAGCCCGTATTCGCCAGCTTTATGCCGAAGGTAAGGCAAGCCGCGATGAATTGTTAAAAGCCGAGTGTGATAGCTATCACAGTGCTGGCACTTGCACTTTCTACGGCACGGCAAACTCTAATCAAATGCTTATGGAATTCATGGGGCTGCACATCCCCGGCGCCTCATTTATTCCACCAAATACCCCATTGCGCGATCAGCTGACCAGCGCGGCCACACACCGCGCCGCCGCGATCTCGAAAATGGGCGACACCTATACGCCATTGGCGCAGGTGATTGATGAAAAATCTATCGTCAATGCGATGGTCGGCTTATTGGCGACAGGCGGGTCGACCAATCATACGCTGCATTTGCCAGCCATTGCGCGGGCGGCTGGGATTATCATCAACTGGCAGGACTTTGACGATCTATCGAAGATTGTGCCGCTATTGACGCGGGTTTATCCAAATGGCCAAGCCGACGTCAATCATTTCCATGCCGCGGGTGGTATTGGATTTGTCATTGCCGCCCTGCTGAAAAACGGCCTTTTGCATGATGATGTGACAACCATCCATGGCCATGGTTTGCAAGCATATGCCAGCGAACCCGTGCTTGAGGACGACACATTAACGTGGCGGCCGTCGCCCGATGTTAGCGGCGATAGCGAGGTGGTGACTGATTGCGACGCGCCATTTGATCCAGAGGGTGGTTTGCGCCTGCTGGATGGCGATTTAGGGCGCGGCGTCATCAAAACATCAGCGGTCAAAGATGCGCATCGTATTGTCGCCGCCCCTGCCGTTGTCTTCAATGACCAAGATGATGTATTGGCGGCCTTTGAGGCGGGAGAATTAGAGCGCGATTGTGTTGTTGTTCTGCGTTTTCAGGGACCCGCCGCAAATCGCATGCCCGAATTGCACAAGTTGACGCCTGTCTTATCTGTGTTGCAAGACCGTGGGTTTCACGTCGCCTTGATTACCGATGGACGCATGTCCGGCGCTTCAGGCAAGGTTCCGGCCGCCATTCACATAACGCCGGAAGCCAAACGCGGCGGCCCATTAGCGAAAGTAAAAGATGGCGACCTTATTCGCCTCGATAGTGTTGCCGGCACGCTGAGCATTGACGCGCCAGATTTCGCGACGCGCTCGAGCGCACCTATGCCAAAACCGAATATCCAAGCGGGTTTCGGGCGGCAGTTATTCGAAAATTTAAGAGATCAAATAAGTTCCGCCGAAAGTGGCGCATCACTATTTGGCATTGGGGAGAAATAAATGTTCTTAGTTGCTGACATTGGCGGAACAAACGCCCGATTTGCAATCGCCCGCACAGCGGGCAATGAAAGCATTGTGCTAACGGATTTTGAAAAATTCACGGCCAATGATTTCAATAGCTTTGACGAAACAATGAACCAATTTGTTGAAAAAATTGGTCATCGCCCGTCGCTCGCCGTTTTGGCCGTTGCTGGCCCAATTAATGATGGCGAAGTGAAATTCACCAACCGCTCTTGGCGCTTGCGAACCAATGAAATCAAAGAAAAATGCAAAATCAGCGAAGTTTGCCTGATGAATGATTTCACTGCCATGGCCTATTCGGTGACCCGTGTTAGCAATGATAGTTTCATCGAATTAAAATCCGGCAAAGCCGAGCCAAATGCCCCAATTCTGGTGGCAGGCCCGGGCACTGGCTTTGGTTCATGCTTATTGGTCGGCCAAGATGACAAACGCACGGCCATTGCTTGCGAAGGCGGTCACAGCCTGTTTGCCCCGCGCACACCATTGCAACATGACGTTAATCGGGTTTTGCAAATGAGCAATCCCAATGTGTCGGTCGAACGGATTTGCGGCGGCGGAAATTTAGATGAGTTAGTTGCCGCTATGGCTGAAGTGCATGGCATTGAGGTGCCGGAGCTAACGCCACAAGGGATTATTGAGAACGCTCTTGAGGGCGATATATTCTGCCGTGATTTATGCCAATTACGGGCTGATGTCATTGTTACCAGTCTGGCCAATATGGCGCTGGTTGGCGGGGCCCGTGGCGGCGTTGTTTTGTCTGGCGGCGTGGCACGGCATTTGGCCAATTTCTTGTCAGAACGAGAAACCATTGCCAATTTTGACGCCGTTTGGCCGCAAGGCAACTTCCTGCAAAACATACCTGTGAGATTATTGGTCAACCCTCTGGCACCCCTGATTGGCGCGGCCACACATTATTTACAAAACGAGGCCTAAGATGGCGCAAGCCCAAAAAACAATGTTCGAATGTCGGATTATTCCCGTCCTCACCATTGATGCGCTTGAGCACGCCGCCCCCCTCAGCCAAGCCTTAGAAGCGGCTGGCTATACAGCGCTTGAAGTCACCTTTCGCACGCCTCACGCCGCCGCCGCTATCACGGCCATGAAGCAAGCCTGCCCAGACATGCTGATTGGTGCGGGCACGATTACGGGCGCCGAACAATTTGACGCGGCCTGCGCAGCTGGCAGCGATTTTCTCGTCTCTCCCGGCACCAGCCATGCGCTATTTGAGCTGTTTGACACAGTCGATATTCCAGTTTTCCCTGGTGTCGCCAGTGCCAGCGAGGCGATTTCCGCCTTTGAGCGCGGCTATGCAGTGCAGAAATTCTTCCCCGCGAGTGCCATTGGCGGCAGTGCGGCTTTGAAAGCGCTTGCCGCCCCTCTCGCCAATATTTCTTTCATGCCGACGGGTGGTATTCATAAGGCAAATATGCAGGAATATTTATCATTGCCCAATGTCGTTGCTGTTGGCGGCTCTTGGATGATTGATAAGGCGGCGGTAGAAAAAGCCGATTGGCAACAAGTCTCCGCTTTTGCACAAGAACAAAGGTCGTGAAATAGACGAGATGACCGCACAAAAAGTAAATGCTGCTTCTTTGCGCCATGATTTAATGGGCTTTTTAGCCATGCGGGCGCAAGACCCGCACGCCAATCCGGCCAAATTATTAGCCTTTCGACTATCGGAGCAAATCGCGACAGGCGATTTACCGCTTGATCATTTGGAAGATATTTTATGCGACCTATGTCGCTCATCCGCCAATGCGCGCGGCGAACGTTTAGCGGCCCGCGCTGGTGTGCCGGAAATAGACGATTGGCGACGCCAATTCAAACGTCTGATCGCCAATCAAGCAAAATTGGGCTTTGCCGCCTTCCGCAAATGGGTGGAAAGCGAAGCCATTGGTCTGGTCGTCACCGCCCACCCTACTTTCGCATTGACCCTAGAAATGCGCCAACGCGTATTATCGGCAGCCTCTGGCAAAGCGTCACGGCGTAAATTAACCGCCGAAGACATTATCCGTTCGCAGCCGCCAAGCCTGCAAGGCGAACACACGCTGGCCCAAGATTGCATTGCCGTAATGCATCAGGTGATTGACCAGACAAGCCGCCTTATTTTTGCCCAAGCGGCGAAAAGCTTTCCGCGCGATTATACAAAGCTGACGCCGAAACTGGTCAGTGTTGCCAGTTGGGTTGGCTATGATCTGGATGGGCGTCGCGATATTCAGTGGACCGACACATTTCGCCTGAAATTGAGCGAAAAAGCAGCCAAATTGGAAGAATATTTGGCCATGGCACAGGCCATTGCCGCTGACTTGGAGCAGAACGGCAAGCCAATTCCGGCGGGCCTTTTGAGCTTTGTGAGCACGGCGGAGAAAGCTGGCGCCGCTGCCAAATTAGAGCAGCAGGCTTTTGAAAAAGATATGAGCGACAAAGACAATTTGGTCGCTGCCGCTAATTTGCTCACTGGCAATAATCGCCACCGCTGGTTGGACACAAAGCCCGCCATTAGCCACTTAAACGCGGCCATTAAACAGGCCAATAATCAGGCGCTTAAACAAGAGCTATTGGTATTACGCACGCATATTCAGCGCGGCGGCATGGGCACGGCGGCTTTGCATTTGCGGGTTAACGCCCAACAAGTGCTGCACGCCATGGACGCGCATTTGCCAATTACCTCGGATGAAAGACTTAACTCGCGGACATTCTTGCGCCGCGTCAGTAGCTATGCCGAAAAAGTAAAACCAGTCAGCACTAATTTTGCTGATCTGGATGCCGAAGATGGCACGGTCAATCGACAGTTAATTCTGGCAGCGCAAATTGCCAAACACATCGACCGCTCCATGCCGATAAGATTTCTCATCGCAGAATGCGATCAAGCCAGCATTGTGTTGAGCGCATTGGCACTTGCGCGATATTTTGGCGTTGCCGATCAACTCGATATTTCACCGCTGTTTGAAACACCGAATGCGCTGCGCAACGGTGGCCGCGTGGTGGCGCAAATGCTGGAACAAGACGCCTATCGCAGCCATGTGAAAAAGCGCGGCGTGATTGCTGTGCAAACCGGCTTTTCGGACGCCGGGCGCTTTCTGGGACAAATCGCGGCGGTTCTGGCCATCGAG
>JAYOCI010000157.1:0-3147 GCA_038105345.1 Rhodobiaceae bacterium | reverse complement strand
GATAAGCCCTTGCTGAGCCGATTGCCGCTACATTATGGCTAAAGACCGCAGATGAAAAGGGTGTTTCGTAATTTGGTGGGGAATAGAGCAAAAATATGCTTGTTCGAGTGTGGCGGTTTATGTTTAATCTGCCCATCAATTAGCTCAAGGGAGATTATTATGGCTGAAGCTTATATTGTTGCCGCAGTGCGCACCGCCGGTGGGCGCCGCGACGGAAAATTAAAAGGATGGCACCCTGCCGATTTGGCCGGTCAGGTGATTAATGAATTGCTTGATCGTTCAGGCATTGATCCAGAAGCCGTCGAAGATGTGATTATGGGTTGCGTCGGACAAGCCGGCGAGCAGGCCGCCAATATTGGCCGCAATGCGGTTTTGTCATCGCGTTTGCCAGAAAGCGTGCCAGCCACTTCTGTTGACCGCCAGTGCGGCTCCAGCCAGCAGTCAATTCACTTTGCTGCCCAAGCTGTGATGTCAGGCACAATGGATTGCGTCATTGCCGCCGGTGTCGAAAGCATGACACGCGTGCCAATGGGAACACCGATCAGCCTGCCGTATAAAAATGATCTTGGCTTTTATGTCAGTGAAGAAATGCAAAAGCGTTATCCGAATGTGCAGTTCAGCCAATTTGCTGGCGCTGAAATGGTCGCCAAAAAATATGGTCTGAGCAAAGACGATTTGGATGGCTTCTCTTATCGCAGCCATGAGCGCGCCATTGCCGCCACTCAGGCTGGTGCGTTTGAAGCAGAAATTCTGCCAATCGAAGTCGAGACTGAAAATGGCAAGGAATTGCATAAAGTCGATGAAGGCATTCGCTTTGATGCCAGCATGGAAGGCATTGCTGGCGTTAAATTGCTGGCCGAAGGCGGTAGCCTGACAGCTGCTTCATCAAGCCAAATTTGCGATGGCGCCTCTGGTGTGCTGATCGTCAATGAAGAAGGTTTGAAAAAGCTGAAAGTGAAGCCATTGGCGAAAATCGTCCATATGTCAGTCATGGGTCATGATCCTGTGATTATGTTGGAAGCGCCAATTCCGGCGACTAAGCGGGCTCTCGAGCGCGCTAAAATGTCGGTTGATGACATTGACCTGTTTGAAGTCAATGAAGCCTTTGCTTCTATCCCAACAGCTTTCATGAAGGAGCTTGGGGTTGAGGAAGACAAGCTGAATGTGCACGGCGGCGCTATTGCGCTGGGTCACCCATTGGGCGGCTCGGGCACGAAATTAATGACCACGCTGGTCTATGCGTTGAAAAAACGCGGCGGTAAATACGGTCTGCAAACCATGTGTGAAGGTGGTGGCATGGCCAATGTGACGATTATCGAAAACCTTCAATAATCGCCTCGCATCGCTAAAATAAAAGCCCCGTTCGAGAGAGCGGGGCTTTTTCATTAGACAATTTTGACACTATCATAGACCAAATGGCCTTGTTTTTCAGGGTTGGCCATGGTTGTGGTTTGCATGGCGCCGACAAATAGGGCGTCATTCATCCATTGTAAATCTGGCGCATTGGTCTCGACTGATGGGGTGGTGGTGAAATACATTTCTGACCCATCAATCGGTTCCCCCGTGCCCATTTTGCCGGCCATATTCTCATTCACCACAACCCGACCAGGATAGGTGATATAAAGATAGCTGCCGTCGGGCAGAGCGGCGCTGAGGCGGACATCCAGCGCAATCACATTATCGCTAATGGTGCGCGACCAATCGCCTGATGGGGAAATAATTTTGGCCTCAAAGCCATCACCCTTAATGGTGCCGCTTGGGACATTATAAATGCCCAAACCATTGCGGACATTTTGTGGCGCATCAATTACGGCCTCAATGGTCATTACTTTTTCTAATGTGGGTGTGCGTGCCATGGTTACTCCTTTAGGTGTGAACTGAAAATATATGTTGCGATAGGCGCGCGCTATGCGCAAGATTATTCAACTGTTAGGGGGGATATTATGAGTGAAGCTGTGGTGGCGCAAAAAGCGCCTTACAAGGTCGAGGTTGAAGAGGGTAAAAATTATTTTTGGTGCTCATGTGGCAAATCGGCCAAACAGCCATTTTGCGATGGATCGCATCAAGACACATCTTTCCAGCCGCTGCGCTATACGGCCGAAAAAACCGGTCCGGTCTATTTCTGTGGTTGCAAAGCCTCTGGCAAATCGCCGCTCTGCGATGGCGCGCACAATAATTTATAATCAGCGGGTGAGCGCATAAAGCGTGACAGCCGCCGCCGTGGCGACATTTAATGTCGCAAAGCTCGTGCCATCGGCTTGCGAGGCCACTGGCAATCGCGCCAGCACGTCGCAAGTTTCGCGGGTCAGTCGGCGTAGCCCTTTGCCCTCAGCTCCCATGACACAGGCAATCGGGCGGTCGCGCGATACGCTGTCGATCAAATCAGTGCCCAATTCATCCAGCCCGACTGTCAGATAGCCGGCTTGTTGGATTTCTCGCAGTGCCCGAGCCAGATTGGTCACTTCGACAAGTGGCACAATTTCAAGCGCGCCGGATGCGGTCTTGGCCAAGCTCCCCATGGCTGGCGGGCTATTGTGGCGGGTCATTACAATACCACCAGCGCCAAACACTGCTGCCGCCCGCAAAATCGCCCCAACATTGCGTGGGTCGCTTACTTGGTCGAGAATAATGATTAATTGGCCGCGCGCGATTAAGGCGTCGAGCGTTAGCGGGGTGAGCGGCTCGGTTTCCAGCACAAGGCCCTGATGCACGGCATCGGCAGGCACCATGGCGGTCAGTTTGTCGTTTTCCAGCAAGGTTATCGGCGTGGATAGATTGGCGAAATCTTCCTGCATATCGCGGGCTGCATTTTTTGAAGCGAATAAACGCAGGTTCTGACGTTTCGGATTGGCCAAAGCCGCACGCACTGCGTGTTGCCCGTAAAGCACCATTTGGTTTCCGGCCGAAGGTTTTTTTCGTCTATTTTGCTGATAGTTAGACTTGCGCTTGTTCATACAACACCTTATAAGGGCTTCGACATTGATGTGCAATTATTCCGTCGCAACGGTTGATTTTAATGAATTGGCCTGTGTGAGCGGAAATTTGTGCTTGTGTTTTTTATAGGAAATCAAGGGGTTACCTGGGTTTCCAACCTTGGGCGGAGGGATGTCCGAGTGGCTAAAGGAGACGGGCTGTAAACCCGTTGGC
>JAYOCI010000020.1:0-17044 GCA_038105345.1 Rhodobiaceae bacterium | reverse complement strand
CATAATATACAAAGCCGGAGGTGTTTTTTAAGACGTCAGGCAGGCGCGCGTCATCCGTCGTCGGTGTTGCCAAGCGGATAAAGTTCAAGCCGCCGCGCATGGCCGGCAAGCATAATTCTTCGTCTTCCTCGGGCGGTAAATCAACGACAATCAAGCCATCGACACCCACTGCTTTGGCATCGGTAACAAACTTCTCTGCGCCATAATGATAAATTGGATTGTAATAGCCCATCAGCACAATCGGCGTGGTGTCATCATTTTGGCGGAATTGGCGAACCATATCCAGCGTGCGGCTGAGCGTCTGCCCCGCCTTTAGCGCCCGCAAAGATGAGGCCTGAATGGCCGGACCATCAGCCATTGGATCGGTAAAGGGCATGCCAATTTCAATAATATCAGCACCAGCCTTTGGCAGTCCGGCGATAATAGCAGCCGATGTGGCCATATCGGGGTCGCCAGCGGTGACAAAAGCAACAAAGGCTTTTTTGTTATCTGCCGCCAATTGCGCAAAGCGGGTATCCAGTCGTGTCAAACTATCGGTCATCAGAAACTTCGCTTATAGATCAATGTTAAGATGGTCGGCGACGGCGAAAACATCTTTATCGCCGCGACCACACATATTCATCACCAGCAGATGGTCTTTTGGTAATTGCGGGGCAATTTTGCCAACATGGGCCAGCGCATGGGATGGTTCAAGAGCCGGAATAATGCCCTCAAGGCGGGTGATTAGCTGAAACGCCTCAAGCGCTTCTTTGTCGGTTGCCGAGGCGTAAGTCACCCGACCGCTGTCGCGCAAAAATGCGTGTTCAGGGCCAATGCCCGGGTAATCAAGACCGGCTGAAATAGAGTGGCCTTCAATAATCTGGCCATCATAGTCTTGCAATAAATATGTCCGATTGCCGTGAAAAACCCCTGGCTTACCGCAGGCCAATGAGGCTGCATGGTCAGGCGTATCAAGACCAAGCCCGCCCGCTTCAACGCCAATAATATCGACGTCTTTATCATCCAGAAACGGGTGGAAAAGACCCATGGCATTCGAGCCGCCGCCAATGCAGGCGACCAGCGTATCGGGCAAACGGCCTTCACGTTCTTGCATTTGCACTTTGGTTTCTTTGCCAATAATCGATTGGAAATCGCGCACCATGGCCGGATAGGGATGTGGGCCAGCGACTGTGCCAATAATGTAGAAAGTGTTGTCGACATTGGCGACCCAGTCGCGCAAGGCTTCATTCATGGCGTCTTTCAGCGTGCCAGCACCCGAGGTGACGGGCCGCACATCGGCGCCCAATAATTTCATGCGGAAGACATTAGGTTTTTGCCGATCAATATCTGTCGCTCCCATAAAGACAGTACACGGCAGGCCAAAACGCGCTGCCACAGTTGCCACGGCAACACCGTGTTGACCGGCGCCGGTTTCGGCGATGATGCGGGTTTTGCCCATACGTTTGGCCAGCAAGATTTGCCCCAAACAATTATTAATTTTGTGCGAGCCTGTATGATTGAGTTCGTCGCGTTTGAGGTAAACCTTAGCCCCACCATAGTGTTCGGTCAGGCGCTCGGCGAAATAAAGCGGGCTTGGACGGCCCACATAATGGGTCTGCAAATCGACCAATTCGGCATCAAAAGCCGGATCTTTCTGCGCCGCCCCATAGGCTTTTTCCAAATCGAGGATCAGCGGCATCAGGGTTTCGGCGACAAAACGCCCACCATAAAGTCCAAACCGGCCGTTTTCATCAGGCCCCTCACGATATGAATTTGTTCCGTCCACAATTACCTCATCCGGCGCGAACCGCCGTCACAAATTGGCTCATCAACTCTGCATCTTTTTCGCCCGGTGCTGTTTCAACACCAGATGAAATATCGACCATGGGCGCATGGGTAATGCGCAAGGCCTCAGCCACATTATCTGCCCGCAAACCACCGGCTAATAAATAAGGCTGTGTCCCGTCATAAGCGTTTAACAGCGTCCAGTCAAAAGTTTCTCCATTGCCGCCCGGCAAGCCGTCTTTAGGTGGTTTGGCATCGAATAAAAACCAATTTGCCAGACCTTTATAGTCTTGCGCTTTGGCGACATCCTCAGTGCTGCTAACCGGCAGGGCTTTGATGATTTGGCAATGGCTGCGTGAGCGGATTTCGGCCACGCGCTCTGGCGTTTCATGACCATGCAATTGGATGTGATGCGGGCTGACACAGGCCAAAGCGGCGTCGAGCATATCATTGTCGGGATCAACCAAAAGCACGACGCGCTCAACATGGCGGGCGCATTTGCTGGCAAGGCCGGCGGCTTGGTCTTCGCTCAAATGTCTCGGCGAAGGTTTGTGGAACACAAAGCCAGCCAAATCGACGCCAAGCTGATTGATCATCTCAATATCTTGCGGGCGGGTCAGGCCACAGATTTTGATTTTAGCACTCATGGCATTGGCCCATCTAATTTTGCGCCAAGCTGGCGGTAATTTCTTGCGCCGCTTGCGCTGGGTTGTCGCTGCCAGTAATGGCGCGGCCAATAACCAAAATATCAGCCCCCGCCTGCATGGCTTGCGGCGGGGTCATGACGCGTTTTTGGTCATGGGTCTGGCTACCAGCTGGCCGAATTCCAGGCACAATGAGTTTAAAGTCAGGGCCCATTTCGGCCCGCAGAGGCGCAATCTCGTGAGCCGAACATACCACGCCTTCCATGCCATTGGCCTGCGCTAGAGCGGCCAAACGTTTGACTTGGTCTTCCGGCGTGCCGTTAATGCCCATATCATGCAAATCGGCTTCTGACAGGCTGGTCAAAACCGTTACCGCCAACATGCAAGGGGCGGCACTACCGGCTTCTTTGGCGGCATCGCTAGCAGCTTTCATCATCGCCGCGCCACCGCCGGCGTGAACATTTAAAAGTGTCGGCCGTAAAGGCGTCAAGGCGCGCACGGCTGAGGCCACTGTATTGGGAATGTCGTGTAATTTCAGATCGAGAAAAATCGGAGCCTGATGCGCCGCAATCGCTTGATAGCCTGCGCTGCCAAGGGCATAGAAAAACTCCATGCCGATTTTCAATCCACCGACATGACCGGCGAGCTGCGCGGCTAAGCTCTCAGCGCGCGCCGAATCAGGCGTATCAAGGGCGCAAAAAATCGGGCTTGAGGTGTGACTCTTCTGTGACATGACGCGTTTCCTTCGCCGTTTGTACCAACTTATAAATCGTTAGTTATGGCTCTTAGGTTCTTCTAGCATGGCTTGCGCGTCAGGCAAATGCGTCATAACTGGCGGTTGGTTTTTCTGGCTCGACTGTTGGCTGCGAGCATGGCGCCAAGAGTCATATTTTTTTTCACTTTGTCTTTTCAGATCAACCAGCGCTTTGACCAGCCAACCAACAACAATGGCAGGGTGACGCCAGCGCTTTCAGAGCCATTAATCCATGCCAGCGGGTCATAATAAAGAGTGATCAGCTGGCGGTTTTGAATGGCCAGGGGAATCAGCAAAGCGACAAGGGCGATGAATAGGCTGCGCGTTATAAGTTTCGCGAGAAACGTCCACATGGACTATTTTCTGGTATCGGCGTTCAACCGATCGCGCAGTTCTTTTCCAGTTTTGAAGAAGGGAGCATTTTTACGCGCCACAGCAACCGACTCTCCGGTGCGTGGATTGCGGCCAATTCGTGCCTCGCGTTGTTTTACAGAGAAGGCACCGAACCCACGTAATTCGACTCGGTCGCCACGCCCCATGGCGTCGCCAATTTCATCCAGTAATCGATTCACAATCACTTCTACATCTCGTTGATAGAGATGCGGGTAAAGTTCTGCGACACGGGCGACAAGCTCAGACTTAATCATGACAGACCTTTTCAAAAAAATGCTCTTACAAACTGCCAAACCAACCTACTGGCGTCAAGCAGAAGAATAAAAAAATGGCCCGAGCAATGTCGGGCCATTTTCATATTAGTGACGAAAAGACTTAGTCGTCATCACGATTCAAGGCTGCGCCGAGAATGTCACCCAAAGAGGCGCCACTGTCGGATGAGCCATATTGTGCGACGGCTTCTTTCTCTTCAGCAATTTCCAAGGCTTTGATGGACAGGCCGACACGACGGTCGCGCTTGTCAAGATTGGTCACCATGGCATCGATTTTATCACCGACGTTGAAACGCTCTGGACGCTGATCTTCACGGTCACGTGATAGGTCAGAACGACGGATAAAGGCAGAAACATCGCCATCACCGACAGAGACTTCCAGACCACCGTCATTGACGGCTGTGACTTCGCAGGTCACTGAATCGCCGCGGCGCAAATTGCCAAGGCTCTCAAATGGGTCGCCATCAAGCTGTTTAATGCCAAGGCTAACGCGTTCTTTTTCCTGATCGACATCAAGCACCACCGCTTCAACGGTCTGGCCTTTGGTGAATTTGGCCAAGGCCTCGTCACCTGATGCATTCCAATCAATGTCAGAAATATGCACCATGCCGTCAATCTCGTCTTCCAAGCCAACGAATAGACCGAATTCAGTGATGTTTTTCACTTCGCCGGAAACTTTCGTGCCAGATGGATATTTGGCTGAGAAATCTTCCCATGGATTTTCCATGCATTGTTTCAGACCCAATGAAATGCGGCGTTTTTCGGCGTCGACTTCCAAGATCATCACTTCAACTTCTTGCGAGGTTGAAACAATTTTGCCCGGATGGACGTTTTTCTTCACCCAGCTCATTTCTGAGACGTGGACAAGGCCTTCAATGCCTGAGCCCAATTCAACAAATGCACCATAGTCAGTGATATTGGTGACTTGGCCTTTGACTTTGCTTTCCAGCGGGAACCGTGCTGCCACGTCATCCCATGGATCGCTTTCCAGCTGTTTCATGCCGAGGCTAATGCGCTGTGTCTCAGAGTTGATTTTCACAACTTGAACTTTCACAGTCTCACCAACAGTCAGAACTTCTGATGGGTGATTGACGCGACGCCATGCGATATCGGTCACGTGCAACAGGCCGTCGACGCCGCCCAAATCAACAAACGCACCATAATCGGTGATGTTTTTGACGACGCCTTCAACAGTTTGACCTTCGACCAGATTCTGGACAATCTCACTGCGGGCTTCGGCGCGGGTTTCTTCCATAATGGCGCGGCGTGAGACAACGATATTGCCACGACGACGATCCATTTTCAGAATTTGGAATGGCTGGGTGGTGTTCATCAAAGGCGTGACGTCACGCACTGGACGAATGTCCACTTGGCTGCCAGGCAAAAATGCTGTGGCGCCATCGAGATCGACCGTGAAACCACCTTTGACGCGACCAAAGATAACGCCATCGACGCGCTCTTCGGCTTCAAATGATTTCTCAAGATTGACCCAGCTCTCTTCGCGGCGTGCTTTGTCACGTGACAAAACGGCGTCGCCATTAGCGTTTTCAATGCGCTCGAGGAAAACTTCAACTTCATCGCCGGCTTTCAAATTAGCGGCGGTGCCAGCCATTGAGAACTCACGCAAAGGCACGCGGCCTTCGGTTTTCAAGCCGACGTCGACAATCACTAAATCATTTTCAATAGCGGTGACGCGGCCCTTGATAACACTACCTTCAATTGGCGCATTATCGGAAAAGCTCTCTTCTAAAAGGGCTGCAAAATCTTCTGTTGTCGGATTCATATCCGACATATCGGTTGTTTTAGACACAAGTGTGTCTCCTAAAAATGCCAACTGCTTAAACCAGCGGACTTCCCATAAATTCCGTCGTATTGAAGCCATTGGCTCAAACACGCAAAACGGCGCCACAAGGGCGAAAGGGCAGGGTTGAATGGTGCCATCGGCGGTTTAGATTTCGGGGCTTATCTTTCGATAAAGGCCAGAGCCGCTTCGAGCGCCTCTTCTATAGACAAATCTGAGGTATCTAGCAAGTAGGCATCTGCCGCTTGTTTCATCGGGGCGACATCGCGCTGGCTGTCACGCGCGTCGCGGTCTTGAATATCTTTCAAAACTGTCGCCAATTGTAAATCCGCATTATCTTGGCGCAATTCCAGAAACCGGCGCTCAGCGCGCACTTCTGGGCTTGCTGTGACAAATAATTTATGCCCCGCTTGGGGACACACAACCGTGCCAATATCGCGACCATCTAATATGGCGCCGGCTTTACCATTGGGCGGTTGCGCGGCAAAATCGCGCTGCATTTGCAAAATACAGGCGCGCACTTGCGGTTTGGCGGCAACCAGAGAGGCTGCAATGCCAGCTTCGGCTGTGCGCAAAGCCGCGCGTGTTGCCTCATTATCAAGATTTTTCATATCGAGTTGCTGGGCCGCTGCTAAGGCGGTCGCGTCATCGGCCGGATCGCCGCCAGTATTTAATACATGCACGCCAACTGCGCGATAAAGCGCTCCCGTGTCGAGATAGGCATAGTCAAAATGCGCCGCCAAACGACGCGCCAACGTGCCTTTGCCAGAAGCGGCGGGGCCGTCGACGGCAATGGTGACAATATTATCGCTCAAAACTGACCCCTAATTGCTCCATTAATCCGAAAAATGTCGGGAAGCTGGTTTCAATCATTGATGTGCTGTCGACCGTAATCGGTGCAGCGCTGGTCAATCCGAGCACCAAAAATGACATGGCAATGCGGTGGTCGTGGCGGGTTTCAACTGTGCCACCACCGGCGACACGCGCTTGCCCGCAACCGGTAACGCTCAAACTGTCTTCGCCCTCATCGACGGTCACACCATTGGCGCGCAAGCCGTCAGCAATGGCCGACAAACGATCGCTTTCTTTGACCCGCAATTCGTGCAAGCCAGCCATATGTGTGGTGCCTTCGGCGCAGGCGGCGGCCATGGCCAGTGCCGGATATTCATCAATCATTGATGGCGCAATATCGGCGGCGACGTTTACCGCTTTCAACTGGCTATAGCGCACCCGCAAATCGGCGACGGTTTCGCCAGCCTGCTGGCGTTCATCGCAAATCTCAATATCGCCGCCCATTTCGCGCAAGACGCGAATAAGACCGTCGCGTTGCCGATTGAGCATGATATTTTTCAGCATCACATCGGAGCCGGGCACGCATAAGGCGGCGACCATTGGGAAAGCGGCCGATGAAGGATCACCCGGCACGTCAATATTTGTCGCCCGCAATTGGGCCTCGCCTGTCAGTGTAACAATATGCTGATCGCCCTGCATGTGGCTTTCAACTGAAGCGCCAAACAGGCGCAGCATATTTTCGCTATGGTCGCGGGTGATCGGCGTTTCGCGCACAATCGTGTGGCCGGGCGCGTTTAGGCCAGCCAATAAAATCGCTGATTTAACTTGGGCAGAAGCAACGGGTGAAACATAGTCGATCGGCATGGCTGTTGGCGGGCCGGCCACGCGCAGCGGCAATGTGGTTTTTTCATTGGCGCTAATTTGCGCCCCCATTAAAGCCAAAGGATTGGTCACCCGTGCCATCGGACGCGCCGACAATGAGGCGTCGCCAGTAAATTCGGCGCTGATGCCAGCGCCGGTAACAACCCCCATCACCAAACGCGCACCGGTGCCGGAATTGCCAAAGTCGAGGGCTGTTTCCGGCGCCCGCAAGCCGGCTGGGCCAACGCCGGTCACTTGCCATATACCGTCGCCAAGGCGCTCTATTTGCGCGCCCATTTGTTGCATCACCCGGGCTGTTGCCAAAACATCCGTGCCTTCCAATAGGCCAGTGATATGGCTGGTGCCCGTTGCCATGGCCGACAATATAAGCGCGCGATGAGAAATCGACTTATCACCAGCCATGGTGACGGCGCCGGCGAGCGGGGATTTGCAAATATGTGCGATTGCGGGTTTTTCAGCCGATTCCAAGGTTTCGGAAGATGCGTCGGTTTGCGAGTTCATGCCTTGGTTTTCACCAATTTAATCGAATCCGTCAAGTGTGCCATGTGCGGATATTTTACAAAAACCGATATTTGTTTTTGACACTCGCCACGCTTCATGGCAATCAAACGAGTGTTAAAATATTAGGCTCTTTCAGGGAATGTAATATGGTTGACCCAAAACTTGGAAAAAAACGTATCTGTGAGGCCTGTGAGGCCAAATTTTACGATCTCAATAAAAATCCGGCTGTCTGCCCGAAATGCGGCCACAGTTTTGACCCTGCCGCGGTTCTGGCCGCTGCTGCGCCGCGCAAAATTGAGCCAAAGGTTGAGCCGGTTGCCGAAGATGATGAAGACGAGTTGGAAGATGACGAGGATGAGCTGAGCCTCGACGCCATGGTCGATGATGAAGTCGATGATGACGATGATGAGGATCTGCCCGCTTTCGACGATACGCCGGACGACGATGCATTGCTTGACGATGATGATGACGATGTCGACGACGACGACGATGAAGTGGCGACATTCCTTGATGATGACGACGACGATATTTAACGCATCAGTCGCTATTTTATCTTCGGATATCAAATAACGCTTTTTTCACGAAATTTTTGTTGATTAGCGTGGCGCGTTGGATTAGCTTCCGCACGCGTCTCGATATTCGAGAAGCAAAGGGGCCATAGCTCAGTTGGGAGAGCGCTTGCATGGCATGCAAGAGGTCGGCGGTTCGATTCCGCCTGGCTCCACCAAATTCCCAAATCATGATAAGTGAGACAGCGCATTGTGTGTTTTGATGCGCTGTGCCAATTTGAGCCATCTTCAGATTGAAACATTATAGACAGGTCGAGTTGGGTGACTGTTAAGCCAAAAAAAATTCTCATTGTCGGTGCTGGCGTCGGCGGGCTGACGACGGCGCTTGCCTGTCTGCATCACGGCTTTGAGGTTCAGCTTTTCGATCAGGCGCCAGCCCTTGAAGAAATTGGGGCGGGCATTCAAATTCCGCCCAATGCCAGCAAAATATTGGCCGCGCTCGGATTGCAGCAAGAGATTGCCGCACGCGCCTTTCAGCCTCAGGCGTTGCAAACCCGCATGGGCGAAACGGGAAGGCAGATATTTTCTATTGCCTTAAATGCCGCCACGCTGAGCCATTGGGGCGCGCCCTATTATCATATTCATCGTGCTGATTATGTCGCTGTTTTGAGCGCCGCTTTACAGGCGCGGGCGCCACACGCTTTGGTGCTCAATGCCAGTTTTAGCCATTATCAGCAAACCGCCGATGGTGTGGCGGCACATATGGCCGATGGGCGCAGCTTTGAAGGCGATATTTTAATCGGCGCAGATGGTTTGCGCTCCTCTGTGCGGCGGCAAATGCTCGGCCCTGAACAGCCGCGTTTCACCGGAAATATGGCATGGCGCGCCGTCGTGCCGGCCGCCGCGCTTGATGACCCGCCGCCGACCAATGCTTGTGTTTGGATGGGGCCAAATCGCCATGCGGTCACTTATCATTTGGGCGCTGGCTTGGTGAATTTTATTGGCGTTGTTGAGCGCGACGACTTTATGCAAGAGGACTGGCACAGCACGGGCGCGCGCCAGCAAGCGGCTGAGGATTTCGCCGCTTGGCATCCGATGGTCACGGGCCTTATCGACAAAGCTGAGACTTTGCATCGCTGGGCTTTATATGACCGCCAAACACTCAGCACATGGCACGAGGGGCGGGTTAGCCTGCTCGGTGATGCGGCCCATCCGATGTTGCCGTTCATGGCGCAGGGCGCGGCCATGGCGGTGGAGGATGGCTGGGCGCTGGCCGCTTGTTTGGCCGCCGCCCATAAGGCCGGACAAGATATTGCGGCTGCTTTGCCGATCTATGAAAATCATCGCCTGCCCCGCACGGCGGCGGTGCAGCAAGCATCGCGGCGCAATGCCAAGACTTTTCACCGCTCGACCATGGGGTCGCAATTGGCCACTTATGGCCCCATGTGGCTGGGTGGGAAACTGGCCCCCGCACTGGTGCGTCAACGTCTCGATTGGCTTTATCGCTATGATGAGACGGCGGCTAGTGCTCGCTGACTTGCCATTTTTGCCGCGCCTCACTGAGGCCAGCATAACGCGGCTGATGCATGGTCAGGCGCTCCAATGCGGAAAGCCGCAAATGCGTCCATAGCCCTTCGGTCGTCAGGCTCATCTGACCGCTATATAGCGCGGCGCATAATTCAGCATGGTCAACCCCAAGGGCGGCTAAACGCTGTTGTGCCGCCGCCTCGAAATGCGGGCCATAATCAGTCATCCGCTGAATGATTGACAAAGTATTGGCACCGACGCGGGCATTGAATAAATGACTGCCGGTCTCACGGGCGATTAAGTCATCCTTCATCCAGCCGGTCATGGCGGTCAATAATTCGCTGATTTGCGGCTCGGCCGATTGAATGGTGTTGTCTGGCAAAACAAAAGGCGCCGCCAATGGTCCGCTGAGGCCAGCGTCATCTTCCAACATTAAGAGCAAATCAAGTTCCACCTCTGACGCGCGCGTGCCTATCAAGGCGCGCTCCATGGAGCGGTCGAGACCTTTGCGCCAAATATCGGTCATTTTCAGGGTCATCATGCCCCAGCGCAAAGTTGCGTAGACCAGCCAGAAATTAAATCGCTGGCGATCAATCTGTTGCCCGCTGGCGTGTTGATAGGCGGCCAATAAATCATCAATCTGGCCGACCCCACCGACTGGGCGGTCATAATTACCAAAGCGCCATGACGGCATGCACAGCCAAGCTAAATCTTCCGCCGGATCGCCAATATGCGCCAATTCCCAATCGAGCACGGCAGATATGCCCTTATTGTCGACCAGTAAATTACCCATGCGGAAATCGCCATGCAGTAAACATGTGGCAACTTCATCTGGAATATTTTTTTCCAGCCAGTTCAGCGCGTAAGAATAAATCGGAATTTGCACGCCAAACATATCCAGCGCCGCTTTCAGATTGGTCAGATTTTGCTTAATGCTTAAGGCCGGTAAATCGACGGTGACGCGTTCGGGGGCGATGGTGTGAATTTTCGCCAATTGTTCGGCGCATTGTTCGGTGAATTTTTCCAGCGCCGCGGCATATTCAGGGTCTTTGAAAAGCTTATAGGGCAGGGCTTCCCCCTCAACCCGCGCCATCACAAAGCCGACGCCAAGATCATCTTCAGCCGTCAGGCGACCAATCACTTGCGGTGCGGTGACACCATTTTCATAGGCCAAGGTCACGACACTGGCTTCATGGTTCAACGACAAGCCACCGCTGTCTTGCGTCGGCGGCACGCCACCGGGATGGCGGCGCAAAATAAGCGGCTGTCCAGCACATTCAAAAGCCCAAATTTCCATATTTGCGCCAGCCGTCACGCGGCTCACATTTTGTGGTTGATCGTTGAAATGGCGCTGGCAGAAAACCTGCAATCCATCATTAATTTTGCTACGCCTATCGACTGTCATGGCCGCATGATAGGGGCAATTTTGGCTTTTGGTCAAACCAACATTTGACGATATTGGCTTGCCACAAAGGCCCCCGTCGACTTAAGGTCGAAGCCTAATAATGGAGACAAGCATGAGTGAAAAAGCATATAAGCCCGCTAAAATTTGGAAATGGAATAAGGCCAATGGTGGACGGTTCGCCAATATCAATCGGCCGATCGCCGGCGCTATTGAGGAAAAAGAATTGCCAGTTGGTAAACACCCATTCCAACTTTACTCTTTGGGTACGCCCAATGGTGTGAAGGTGACTGTCATGCTCGAAGAATTATTGGAGCTGGGTCACAAAGGCGCTGAATATGATGCTTGGCTGATTAATATTGGCGAGGGCGATCAATTCGGCAGCGGCTTTGTTGAGATTAATCCGAATTCGAAAATTCCGGCGCTGATGGATCGCAGCAATGAGCAGCCGCAACGGCTGTTTGAATCAGGCGCCATGCTGATGCATTTGGCAGAAAAATTTAATGCCTTTTTGCCAGCCAGTGGCACGCCGCGCAGCGAATGTTTGTCATGGTTGTTCTGGCAAATGGGCAGTGCGCCCTATCTCGGTGGTGGGTTCGGACATTTCTACGCTTCTGCGCCAGAGCCAATGGAATATTGTATTGATCGGTTTGCCATGGAAGTGAAACGGCAATTGGATGTATTGGATAAGCATTTGGCCACGCATGAATATATGGCTGGCGATGAATATACTATTGCCGATATCGCCATTTGGCCGTGGTATGGGGCGATGGCCAAAGGTCTGCTGTATGAAGCTGGCGAGTTCTTGCAGGTTCACGAATATACCAATCTGATCCGCTGGACAGATCAGATTGCACAACGCCCTGCCGTCAAGCGCGGGCGCATTGTGAACCGCCCATGGGGTGAAGAGAAGTCGCAATTGGCCGAACGCCATGACGCCAGCGACTTTGATGGTCTCAACGTTTAACTGGCTCAACTCAGCTTAAGCAAATAAACGGTGGCAGAGCTTCTGCCACCGTTTTTTTAGGCAATCGCGGCTTTGCTATTGTTCTCATGCGGCTCGAGCTCGAGCCAGCCAATATTATTATCGCTGCGTGTATAAATCAGATTGAGCCGGTTCTGCGATAGGGTCCGGAATAGCACAAAATTCTCATTGCCCAATTCCAGCTGCATGACGGCCTCGCTAACCGATAAATGCGGCACATGTTTATTGCTTTCAGCAATAATCACTGGCGCATAATCCTCGGGCAATTCCTCGGCGTCGGCTTCTGGCGCCAATATTTTTTCCGGCGCACTTGGCACCACATCATTCAGGCGGCGTTGGCCATCATGGCTTTTCAGCCGCCGCTTATAGCGTCGTAATTGCTTTTCAATTTTGGCAATTGATTGGTCAAAGCTCAAATATACATCGGCGTCACTGCCTGATGCGTGCAGGTAAAAGCCGCTGTCTAAATGCATGGAACAAGCGGATTCAAAATAATGCCCTTGTTTAGAAAAAGTGACATTCACATCAGCTGGTCGGTCAAAATATTTGCTGACCGCCTCGCTGAAACGCTCCTCGACATGGGCGCGCAGGGCGCTGCCTGTTTCCATATGTCTGCCGGTAATATGAATATTCATTCTGTCTCCTTTTCCGATTTCGATGGTTGCTTGTGGTTGCAACGCACCATCTGCTAGCGGTTCACGCCACAGCAGGCGGAGACATCAGGCTCACGCCTGGGTGACTTTTCACAATAAAATTGTGCCTTAAAATCGAATGAGAGTCTAGCCGCTTCGGTGTTGGTTCGCGGCAGCCTATAGGCTGAAGTCGGCGCCGAGATAGCTGGCTCGTACATCAGGATGGGCGACGATTTCTTCTGCCGTGCCTTCCATCAACACTTGTCCGTCATGAATAATCACCGCACGGTCAATAATGCCGAGGGTTTCGCGCACATTATGATCAGTAATCAATACGCCAAGACCGCGTTGTTTGAGCTTGGCCACCAAATCACGAATATCATTAATGGCAATCGGGTCAATGCCGGCGAATGGCTCATCCAGCAGGATGAAACTCGGATTGCTGGCCAGGGCGCGGGCGATTTCGGCGCGCCGTCTTTCGCCGCCAGATAGGGCTTGGCCGGGCGCATGGCGGACATGGCCAATGGAAAAATCATCAAGCAATTCCTCCAGTCGCAGCATGCGCTGGTCGCGGTCAGGCTCAGTGGCCTCGAGAATTGAGAGAATATTTTTTTCCACGCTCAGCGTGCGGAAAATCGAGGCTTCTTGCGGCAAATAACCAATGCCCATGCGCGCCCGACGATACATGGGCAGTAATGAAACGTCATGACCATCAATCATCACCTGACCGCTGTCGGGGCGAATGAGGCCGGTAATCATATAAAAAGTAGTGGTCTTGCCAGCGCCATTAGGGCCCAAAAGGCCAATCGCTTCACGCCGGTCGAATTGCAATGAGACGTTTTTGACAACCACGCGATTGCCAAAACTTTTGGTTAATTGATAAGCCCCCAAGCCGCCCTTATTGAGCGCATCATGGGCGCTGTCGGTTTTGGCGGGCTTTTGTTTCGCTGCTTTACTGGAGGTCATTTATATTCCGATACATTTACCGATGTCAGACTAGCCTAAAGCGGTTCGACTGCAAAGCGCTTGGGCGGCAAAGTTTATGGCTTTAACTCAATGCGGGCGCGTCCTGATGCGGCATCGCTGAAAATCTGGCTGGTGCCGTCGCGCATATTAATCAACATGCGCTGGCCCTTCGCCGTGCCATGCTGACTGTCAGGGTTGTGGTTTTCAACGCGGACATTGCCGGTCAATTCCAGCGTTTCGGTGCGCCGATTATAATGCGCCGCATCAGAGCGGCTGGTCTGGCCTTTGACATCAACCACGCTGACCGCCTCGCGGGCGAAAATATCCTGCGCTTGGTCGCCTTGTTCAGGATCGAAAACAATCTTCATATTGACGGCTGTCATACTCAAATCGCCTTGCGTCATTTTTGCATCGCCGTTTATCAGGGCGCGGTTTTGTATTTCTTGCAAAATAATTTTCTCGCCAGAAACCACAATCGGCGCGTCAGGCGTGGTGGCAAAACGTGTCGGCGATTGGGCTAGGGCTGGCAGGGCCAGGCTGGCGCCAAATAGGATTATGGCCAGAGCGCGCATTATTTCTGCCCCTTGGCAAATAAGGTGATGACCCCATTGGTAAACTCATGGGTTTTGTTTTCTGCCGAGCTGGTCAGTAAATCCGCCTCTATCATGCGCCCCGGGCTGAGCATTTGCAGTGGCCCCTGCACGACGAAATCGCCGCTTTGCATTTGAAAGTCGATTTGTGGCGCGCGGATTATTTTGTCGCCGAACTGGCGCAGCTCAACCTTGCCGGCAAGCAAGATGTTGCCCGATTCCTGATCATATACCCCGTCGCGCGCCTGCGCTTCAATCAGGTCTTTGGCACGGCGCGTGCCGAGCTCAATATCAGGGGCCTGCATGTCATATATGGATGTCGTTGTTTGCCTTTGACGCAGCCTTTGGGCGCGCAAAATATAGGGTTGCCCCTGCTGATTTGTGCCGCGCATAACCGCGTCCGTCATTTCCACTTGCGATGGGCCGTCGGTGACACGCGCGCCCAGCCAGCCGCCGCCGGCGAAACGCGACCATAGTAATATCAGCAGCAAAAGGGCTAAAGCGGACGCGAACATCGTCCATCTTAATTGCCGCACGCGGCGTGAATGATGAGTTGGATCAGAGGCCATGCATAAAACTGCCTCTAATGGGAGAAAATATCAATATCTTCCCAACCGGCCAAATCCATTGCCGAGCGCACCAAAACGAAATCGAAACAGGCTTCCGCCATCGGCCGGCGACCTTCACGGTCGAGCATGGCTTCGAGCCGGTCTTTCAGCGCGTGCAAATGCAGCACATCGGAAGCTGCATAATTTAGCTGGGCGTCGGATAAATCATGTGCGCCCCAGTCGGAGCTTTGCTGTGCTTTTGACAAATCAATATTGAGCAATTCGCGGCACAAATCTTTCAGACCATGGCGGTCGGTATAGGTGCGAACCAATTTGGAGGCAATTTTCGTGCACCAAAGCGGCGCGGCATGAACTTCCAAATATTGCGCAATCACCGCTAAATCAAAACGCGCAAAATGGAAAATTTTCACCAATGAGCGATCGGATAACATGGCTTTCAAATTTGGCGCGTCATATTTTCCTGGCTCGAATTGAACAATATGCACCTCGCCGTCACCGGCTGAAATTTGCACTAAGCACAGGCGGTCGCGCGACGGCTTGAGGCCGAGTGTTTCAGTATCAATAGCCACGGAACCTGAAAACTTTACATTTTCCGGCAGGTCGTTTTTGTGCAAATGAATGGCCATGGGCAATTCCTATCGTTTAGCGACATATGTGACCCTTAACTGTCATAGAGATGATGCAGGGTCAAGTTTTTTGGCAGGTGCGGGAAGACGATCGACAGGGCGCTTGGGGGTTACTTAGGCAGCGCCCCAAATGCCAAACGAAGTCATCATCATCAATTCTCCTCGTGCGACAGGAGATTGTTTATTGACACTATTAGTGTCAATTTATATTCTGCTGCTGATATTGTTCGGCAAATGGAGACCATTATGCGCTATCGCAGCCTTGATTTTGTATTCAATCCGGATGATTTCCGCGACGCGCATTTTATTGAAACGAAGCCATTGGACGATGCGCTTTTGCAAAAAGGCGAGGTGATTATTGCCGTTGACCGCCTCGCTTTAACGGCCAATACCATATCCTATGGCATTGCTGGCAAGTCGGGTCTTATTCGCTATCTCGACAGTTTTCCGACCGCCGCCCCATATGCACGCATGCCGTTTTGGGGCTTTGGCGATGTCGTCGCTTCCGCCCATGATGATATACCGGTCGGCGAGCGGCTATACGGATTTTATCCGCTATCCACTTACCTGCTGGCAAAGATGGACAAGGTTTCGCCGACAAGCTGTATGGATATGACCGCGAGCCGCGACACCATCCCTGCCTTTTACCGCGAATATGCCCGTGCCAAGGCCGAGCCAGGCTATCACCCCGATTTCGACGATATGCAAAGCCTGTTGCGCCCCGTCATCGGCACGTCTTTTCTGCTTGAGCATTATATTACGCGGCATGATTTTTACGGTGCGCGAAACATCATCATCACCAGCGCCTCCAGCAAAACCGCCTTTGGCTTCGGTCACTTCCTGACCAATAACCATAGTGATAAATGCCGCGCCATTGGCCTGACCTCAAAAGGCAATAAAGCCTTTGTCGAAAAGACCGGCTGCTATGACGCCGTCTTTACCTATGACGAAATCGATCAATTGCCGCGCGCTGCCAGTGTCGTGTTTGATATGGCCGGCAATGCGGAATTGCGTGCCCTTGTGCATCAGCATTTGGGCGATTTGATTGCCTATAGCGGCATAGTGGGGGCGACCCACTGGGAAGAGGGGGGACGCAATGCCGCTGACTTGCCCGGCCCGCGCCCGGTATTTTGGTCTGGCCCTGATGAAATTGCCCTATTGGCGCAAAACGGTGAGGGCGGCAATATTTTGAGCAAAATCAGTGCCCGCACCGTGCCGCTGATGATGAAAGCGGCGGGCTGGCTGAAGGTGAACACATATGACACGACAGAGCTCATTGAAAACGCCTATCGCGGTGCTCTGGATGGCAATATGGCGGCTGAGGAGGCGATTATTTTTGATGTGAAGAGCCTGACAAAGTAAAGCGCGCCTCTACAGTCTTGCTTGCGGTCGGGCTGAACCTCTTGGTTTCTCGTTTTGGCTCGCGTTTTCCTCT
>JAYOCI010000019.1:320-17093 GCA_038105345.1 Rhodobiaceae bacterium | reverse complement strand
AAGAAATTAACGCATCCATCGGATTTGACCAACGCCTATTTGCGCAGGACATTCGAGGGTCGATGGCGCATTGCGCCATGTTGGCCGATAAAGCGATTATTTCTAAAGATGACGCGGCGGCGATTACCGACGGATTGAATAAAATTTTAGCCGAAATCGAAGCCGGTGACTTTACCTTCAGCCGGTCGCTGGAAGATATTCATATGAATATTGAAGCGCGGCTGGCCGAATTGATCGGCGCCACCGCCGGACGTTTGCACACGGCGCGGTCGCGCAATGACCAAGTGGCCACTGATTTCCGGCTCTATGTGCGCGATACGATTGATCATCTCAGCCAGCAAATTCTGGCGCTGATGAAAATTCTCATCGCCAAGGCAGACAGCCATGCCGCCACCATCATGCCTGGCTTTACCCATTTGCAACCGGCCCAGCCGGTGACCTTTGGTCATCATCTGCTGGCCTATGTGGAAATGCTGTCGCGCGATTATGGACGGTTTATGGATGCCCGCAAGCGGCTCAATGAAAACCCTTTAGGGGCGGCGGCTTTGGCTGGCACGTCATTTCCGATTGATCGCCATCAAACGGCGGCAGCGCTTGGCTTTGAGCGGCCCACCCGCAATTCAATGGATAGTGTTTCCGCCCGCGACTTTGCCTTGGAAACGCTCTCCGCAGCGGCCATTTGCGCCACTCATTTATCGCGGCTGGCTGAAGAGATTGTGGTTTTTGCCTCGCCGAATTTTGGGTTTTTCAACCTGCCCGACGCCTATTCAACCGGCTCATCGATTATGCCGCAAAAGCGTAATCCCGACGCCGCCGAATTGGTGCGGGCTAAATCAGGCCGCATTATTGGCGCCCTGACAGGCCTGATGATTGTCATGAAAGGTCTGCCGCTGGCTTATTCCAAAGATATGCAGGAAGACAAAGAGGGCACGTTTAATGCTCTGGATAGTCTGTCGCTATGTCTGGCGGCTATGTCGGGCATGATGGAGACAATGACACCCAATACTGATGCGATGCGGGCCGCCGCTGGGCGCGGTTTTTCAACCGCAACCGATTTGGCCGATTGGTTGGTGCGCGAAGCTGGTTTGCCGTTCAGAGAAGCGCATCACGTAACGGGCGCGCTGGTCGCGACTGCCGAACAGCAAGGCGTGGAATTGGCCGCATTGAGCCTTGAGGATATGCAAAAAGCCGACGCCCGCATTACCGATGGTGTTTATGCCGTGTTGAGTGTTGAAAATTCAGTCGCCAGCCGCACCAGTCATGGTGGCACGGCGCCAGATAATGTGCGCGCCGCCGCTGCTGCTTGGCAAAAAGAATTACAAGCACTGGAAAATGGAGAAAACCAGTCATGATGCGGGTTCTGACGACGGCTTGTTTGCTTGCTCTTATTGTTTTGCCGATGACGGCCTGCGGCAAACGCGGCAAGTTGACCCTGCCGGCCACGCAAGTTGAAATAACGGAGTCGCGTAATGGATCACTTTGAGTATCGTGACGCCACGCTTTATGCCGAAGATGTGAAAATCAGTGATATTGCCGCGCAAGTTGGCACGCCGTTTTATTGCTATAGCAGCGCCACTTTGCGCCATCACTATCATGTCTTGGCTGACGCCATGGCGCAGGCCGGTTTGGCCGATAGTCTGATTTGTTATTCGGTGAAAGCCAATTCCAATATCGCGGTTATTGGCACATTGGCACAGCTTGGCGCAGGCGCTGATATTGTTTCGCAAGGCGAGTTAATACGCGCCCTGAAAGCCGGTATTCCAGCCGAGAAAATTGTTTTTTCTGGTGTTGGCAAAACCGCTGAAGAAATGCGCGCCGCACTGAGCGCCGGCATTGCACAATTTAATGTTGAGAGCCTTGACGAAATTGATGTGCTGGCGCGGGTGGCGCAAGATATGTCGGTCACGGCGCATATTGCCTTGCGGGTCAATCCTGATGTAGATGCGGGCACGCATGAAAAAATTTCCACCGGCAAGGCCGAAAATAAATTCGGCATTGCATGGGAAGATGCGGAAGCAGCCTATGCCCACGCTGCCGCGCTTGATGGCATTGAGGCGAGCGGCATTGATATCCATATTGGCAGTCAAATAACCGATTTGGCGCCATTTCGGACGGCTTTTGAAAAAACCGCAGACTTATTGCGCCGATTGCGCGCCGCTGGCCATAACATCACCCGCCTCGATTTGGGCGGGGGTCTTGGCGTGCCTTATCAAAAGAACAATGAAACGCCGCCCGACCCGCACGCCTATGCGCGCATGATTCACGAGGCATTGGGTGATTCCGGATGCCAGATTATTTTGGAACCCGGCCGTTTGATTGCCGCCAATGCCGGTATTTTGGTGAGTTCCGTCGTGCGGGCCAAACGCGGTCAGGCAAAAAACTTTATGATCATTGACGCCGCCATGACCGAGCTTTTGCGGCCCACGCTTTATGGCGCGCATCATCATATTGCGCCGGTTAACGAGGCTGACACAAATGCCGATAACAGCCATGACCAGTGGGATGTGGTGGGGCCTGTGTGCGAAAGCGGTGATTTTCTCGGTCTAGCGCGTCATCTGCCGGAAATGCAAAGCGGCGATTTGCTGGCGGTCTTTACGGCTGGCGCCTATGGCGCTGTTCTTGGCTCGAATTACAATACGCGCCCTGCCGCGCCGGAAATTTTGGTCGATGGCGCACGCTTCGAAATTGTGCGCAGACGGCCTGATTATGAAGATATGTTGCATACAGAAAGCCTGCCCGATTGGCTGGCCTAACGATCGTTTTAATCGCAGCAAATAGTGTATTGTGCCGACAAATCTGGCACAATAATCTGGCTTAGAGAGGACATTGAGTGATGATCCGGCTTGACCATGTCAGTTTGCGCTATGAAGATGGACCTGAAGTACTCAGTGATATTAATCTGCATCTTGCGGAAGGCTCATTTCATTTTCTGACCGGCCCTTCAGGGGCTGGCAAAACCTCATTGCTGAAACTGATTTTCTTGGCCCACCGTGCCAGCGCCGGTCGCGTCAGTGTTATGGGGCACGACATCTCTACTTTGACACGGCATCAAATGTCGCTAACGCGGCGTCATATTGGCGTTATTTTTCAAGACTTTAGGCTGATTGACCATTTATCCGTCTATGACAATGTGGCCTTGCCATTGAAAATCGCCGGCCAGCGAGAAGGCCGCTATCAAAAGGATGTTTTGGAGCTGCTACAATGGGTCGGCCTTGGCACACATGTCGACGCTTTGCCGGCCACTTTATCGGGTGGTGAAAAACAGCGCGCCGCCATCGCCCGCGCCGTCATCGCCCGTCCGCGCCTGATTGTAGCCGATGAACCGACCGGCAATGTTGATCCGGAAATGGGTCTGCGTCTGATCCGTTTGCTCGATCAATTAAACAAAATGGGCACAACGATTTTATTGGCCACGCATGACCAAAAATTATGGACGCATTTCGCCCATCCAAGATTGCATTTAGAAGCTGGCAAGGTGCGTTTGGCGCCGCCATTGGAGGCGTCATGAGTGATATGCGCAGCCCTTCAAAGGCCTCAATCCTGCCGCCCAAAAGCCTGGCCGGTCCGGCCTTAATGGCGGTCACTATGGTGATGACCTTTCTCGCCTGTTTGGCACTTGGCAGCACGCTATTGGTCGATCGAGCGGCCAGTCGCTGGCTGACGCGCGCAACCAGCGCCATGAGTGTTCAGATTGTCGAGACGGTCACGCAATCAGCCGAAGAGCAAGTACCGGCCGTCCTGCGCCAATTGCGTGACACGCCAGGCCTTGAAAGCGTCAAAGTGCTGGGAAAATCCGACCTCATTAGCCTGCTCGAACCATGGCTTGGCGAGGGAAATATTTCCGAGGACCTGCCGCTGCCTGTGCTGATTGAAATCACCCCAGATGAAAAGCAAACGCTGAACACCCAAGCCTTGGCGGCCGAACTAAAGGCCGTCGCACCCGGGGCGCGACTGGATACCCATGGCCGTTGGCGCCAGACCCTAGAAACCACAGCCGCCGCCTTGCGGCTGATTGCGGTTTTGGTATTAACCATGGTGACCCTCGCAACCGGCACAGTGATTTTATTCGCCACGCGGGCTGGCCTATTGGCCAATGAAGAAATTCTTCACGTGTTACATCAAATTGGCGCGCAAGATAGTTTCATCTCGCGGCGTTTTGAAGCCCATTTCACCGGCTCGACCCTGACCGCCGCCTTGGCCGGACTTTTCGCCGCCTGGGGGTTTTTCTATGTGATTAGCGCATTGGTGTTAGAGGCCGGCTCTTTGCCGTTTCTTGTCACACTGACACCAGTGCCCCTAGGCGCCGTTTTAATCAGCTGGGTGGTGACGCGCATTTATGTCATGCGTCGCCTCAAATCAGGTATATAGTTTCGCCCATGTCGTCGTTTTACCAACCAAAAGAGAGTTTCTATCGTCGTTACCGCAGCGTTTTTCTATCGGTTATCATCAGCGGTCTGATTTTATTTTTCTCTTTCTTCGTGGTTTTCGCCAATAATTTACAGCAGACGCCGACCGACGTGCCAAAAGCCGATGGGATTGTTATTTTCACCGGCTCGGCGCTGGCCCGATTGGAAACCGGCCTTGATCTGCTGGCCCAAGGCAAGGGACAGCGATTATTAGTCTCCGGCATGTATGAAAATCAAAGTTTTGAAACGCTGGCGGCACTGGCACCGGATAAAATAGATTTGGTAAATTGCTGTGTTGATCTTGATTATGTCGCCGATAATACGCTGACCAATGCGCAACAAACAGCCCTATGGGCTGACTTGCTGGGCTATCAATCGCTCATTTTGGTGACCAGTGCGCATCATGTGCCGCGTGCGTTTCTCGAACTGCGCCGCACCATGCCGACGGTGCGCTTATCATCATGGTCAGTTGTGGCGCCAAAAGTTCATTTGGATGACTGGTGGTTTTACCCCGGCACCACGGCCCTGTTGCTCGGCGAATATATGCGCTATCTTTGGGCCTTAACTGGACTGCCACGCAATTATTAATGAAGAAAAGGGGCACACTATGTCTAGATTGGCCTTTCTAAAACCAAGTCATCCGCGTTTCTGGCTGTTTGCCCCATTTATCGGCCTCGCCTTTCTCTTGCTGATTTATTTATTCATTTGGCAATTTCTGGTGGGACAAATTCGCGATGGCTTGCGCGATAATGGTGTCGCATGGCAGCAAATCGAGGCTAGTGGCTTTCCGGCGCGACTGACGCTCAATTTTCAACAGCCAAGCTGGCAAGGCGATGGCATGTCTTGGCAAAGCGATAATATGTCAATGACCCTCATGCCATTTGACCAAGAACACGCCGTCGTCGATTTCACCGCCAATCACAATATCACTTATGGCGGCCATGACTTGCGGCTTAGCCACAATGGTCATATGGCCAGTTTCGTGGCTGATTTGAGTGGCTTGCTGCGCTCTGCCATGGATATTCAAAAACCGCGCCTCAGTGGGCAAATTGGCAATCAGGCCATCCAGCTGACGGCCGATAAAATAGACCTGCAAATGCGTCGACAGGCCGATGATACAGCGCGTTATGACGTGTCACTGACGAGCCAAGATTTGATTTACAATAACACCCAAACAATCGGCCGCTTTACCGGATTATTTAATGTGGCGCTCAACCTGCTAATCGCCCCAAATGCCGATGCCTTGGTCAATGAGCGTATCGCCATTGATAAATTGAACCTGACGCGCGGACAATTAACCTTGGCCGGTCGTGGCACGATTATGCTGGCCGCCAGTGGCTATATTGAGGGCAAAGTGGATTTGAATTTTGTTAATTTACAAGCCTTGCTCGACGCCTTGGAAGAATTCGGTTTGTCGAAACCGCGTGACCGCCAAAGAATATTATTTCTCGGCGGGCTCGGCACGGCGCTTTTGGGAAACACGCAAGATCGGATAAACCTGCCGCTGCAATTCCGCAAAGGGCGAACCTATCTTGGTGATATCAAACTGGCCAGCGCCCCGCGTTGGCGGCCCTAGTTTTTGGGCTTTTGGTCGCGGCCAAAATTCGGCTGATCCGTATCTTGACCCGCTTCCACAACACTTTTGCGAATGCTGCGCGTCGTCGTGAAAATATTTTCTAAATAATCCCCGTCGCCGCGACGAATGGCGCGCTGCAGGGCGGTTAAATCTTCACTAAAGCGACCGAGCATTTCCAGCACAGCCTCTTTGTTTTGAATAAAAATATCCCGCCACATCACCGGATCCGAGGCCGCAATGCGGGTGAAATCACGGAACCCGCTGGCTGAATATTTGATCACATCGCGACGCGTGTCGCTTTCCAATTGCGCCGCTGTGCCGACAATATTATAGGCAATCAAATGCGGTAAATGGCTGGTAATGGCCAGCACCAAATCATGGTGACCCGCTTCCATAAATTCTACTTCCGAGCCAATGGCGCGCCATAATTTGGCGATTTGTTCAACCGCGATAAGGCTGGTGTCGCCGCTCGGTGTCAGAATGCACCAGCGACCGTCAAATAATTCGGCAAAACCGGCGTCTGGGCCAGATAATTCAGTACCGGCAATCGGATGGCCGGGCACGAAATGAATACGGCCTTGCAATAAGGGGGTCAGCTCGTCAATCACGGTCTGTTTAACCGAGCCAACATCGGTCAAAATCGCATGATCTTTCAACACCGGAATAATTTCCTCGGCCAAGGATTTAATGGCGCTCAATGGCGTGTTGAAAAATACAATATCGGCACTCTGGCTGGCCTCGGCCGCGCTATCATGCACACTATCGACAAAACCCAATTGCAAAGCCCGCGCGCGGGTCTCAGGTGAGCGCGCATAGCCTGAAATATGCGACGCCAAACCGTGCTTTTTCAGCGCATGACCCAGCGAAGAGCCAATCAGACCCATGCCGATTAATGCAATATGCGGCTTACTCATTGCCGCCCCTCGCCAGAAACGCTTGCAAGGCCGAGACGGCGGCGCGATTGCCAGCTTCCGTGCCAACCGATAAGCGCAATGAGGTCGGCAGGCCATAGGCGACGAGGCCACGCGGAATAACCCCTTGCGCGCACATGAATTCTTCTGCTTCGGCTGCGGTTTTCTGGCTATCGAAAGAAATCAGAATGAAATTGGCCTGCGAGCTGCGCACATCTAAGCCTAACCCGCCGATTTGCTGCACCAGCCAATCGCGCCATTGATCATTATGGGCGCGGCTAGCGGCAATATGCGCTTGATCACCCAAGGCTTCTAGGCCGGCTTGTAGCGCATGTTGATTAATATTAAACGGCCCACGCAAGCGGTTCAGCACATCGGCAACGGCCGGCGGACAATAGCCCCAACCAAGCCGCAAAGCGGCCAGACCATAGGCTTTCGAAAAGGTCCGCGTGACCACCACATTGTTATGCGCATCCACCATGTCGAAACCAGCGGGGTAAATCGCTGGATCAATATATTCAGCATAGGCACCATCGAGCAGCAGCATAATATCGTCGCGCAGACCGGCGTGCAGGCGCACCACCTCGTCGGCGCTAATCATCGTGCCAGTGGGGTTATTCGGATTGGCCAAAAAGACAATTTTCGTTTTCTCAGTCACTGCCGCGAGCAAGGCATCGACATTGGCCGTCAAATCGGTTTCGGCGACTTCAATCGGTTGTGCGCCGGCTGCGCGACTGGCCAATTTGTAAATCAGAAAGGCATGTTCCGTGTGCAGAATTTCATCGCCAGATTGCAAATAGGCTTGCGCCAAAAGGTGCAAAATTTCATCTGAACCATTGCCGCAAACAATTTGCTCGGCTTTCAAGCCATTGAGTTCAGCCAAGGCGGCGCGCAATTGTGCCGCTTCGCCATCTGGATAAAGCGACGGATCGCCAGGGTTTTGCAAGGCGGCAAGCGCCCGCGGGCTGGCCCCGAGAGGGTTTTCATTGGCCGACATTTTGAATGTCTTAGCCACCCCTTCAACGGAATGGCGACCACCGACATAGGCCGGCATGTCTAATATGCCATCTTTTGCGCGCGGACCCGTCATCACTGCTCTCCTGAGTTGGAAATGGGACGGCGATAAGTGCCAAGCCAAATTGCTTTGCCAGCAAATTGATCAGCAATTTGATCAGCCGATAAAACCGTGTCGATTTCGCTGAGCACTTTGTCGTCAGAGCGATAAATCTCTAAACCCGTGCCGAGCGATTGGGCGCTGAGAACCAGCGTGACTTGATCGTCGATACCCTCGTCGCTACCAAGGCCATAGCACAGCGACTGGGCTGGCCCGATGGCCGGCAAGCGGGCGACAACTTGAACCGCGCCGTTTGGCGCTTGCGCTTCAGCCAAGGCAAGAACAGCGACCGCATTTTCTGAAACGCCAGCCAAAGCCTGCGCCGCATCGGCGACCTGCTGATAGGCAATACTCGCGCCGAAATGAGCCCGCGCACTGCTGGCCGCTTCGGCGCTGCACAAAACTTCCAAACCGCCTTGCTGATATAAAGCCATGCCGATTATCTCGCGCCAAATGGCGACCAATCCGGCAAGGGACATATCTGGTGCTGAGGCTCTTTGCCATTCAACCAGCTTGGCGATTTGCGCCGCCTCGCGTTGAGGCCTGAGGGTTACGGGGTCGCCAGATGCGGCTTTGGCTTTGCCGACCTGTTCGACCAATTGCGCACGCGCCAGCAGCAAATCGCGAAGCTCGCCATCGAGCTCGTCAATTTGATCGCGAATGTCAGCCAAATCCGTCGGCGCGCTCATGTTTTTAACCCAAATACTCATTGCTCAAAGACCAACCAAACCGATTGGCTGATTTCTTTGCCTAGTCATAAGGCTTGATAAGGTGTAAATCAAAGGAAAGATTACGTTTTATCGCAATGGCGCGAAAATCGTGATTATGTGTTGAGTGCCTTTGGCGCCATCGGTATGACGAGGATGCGAACAGTGAGTGACACTGATCAGATAGAAAATAGCGGCAAAAACCTCGATGGTATTGCCACTGTAGAGCTGAAAAATATCGCCCTACAGCTCGATAGCGGCCAAATTCTTGACGAAGTAACCATCGCCTATCGCACTTTTGGTGAACTCAATGAAGATAAGTCCAATGCGATTTTAATCTGCCATGCCCTGACCCTCGACCAGCATGTCGCCGGCCATAATCCGACCAATGACAAGCCCGGTTGGTGGAGCTCTATTGTTGGGCCTGGCCTGCCGATTGATACGGATAAGTTTTTTGTCATTTGCCAAAATGTCATTGGTGGTTGCGCGGGGTCGACCGGCCCGACCTCCATGAAGCCCGACGGTTCGGGAGTTTATGGCATTGATTTTCCGGTCATCACCATTGCCGATATGGTGCGGGCGCAAAATCTTTTATTAGATCATTTGGAAATTCCGGATTTATTTTGCGTGCTCGGCGGATCAATGGGCGGCATGCAAACCCTGCAATGGGCAGCGGCCCATAGCGAGCGGGTTTTCTGCGCCATTCCAATTGCCACATCATCGCGCCATTCATCGCAAAACATCGCCTTTCATGAAGTCGGGCGGCAAGCGGTGCTGGCTGATCCAGAATTTCATGCTGGTGCCTATCAACAATTTGATGCACGTCCCCGCAAGGGACTGGCTGTGGCACGCATGGCGGCGCATATCACTTATTTGTCGGAAACCGCCCTGCAACGCAAATTTGGCCGCAACCTGCAAGATCGCGACGCAGTGACCTATGGCTTTGAAGCTGATTTTCAAATTGAAAGCTATTTGCGCCATCAGGGCATGACCTTTGTTGAGCGCTTCGACGCCAATAGCTATCTCTATATTACGCGGGCGATGGATTATTTTGACATTGCAGCCGACCATGGCGGCAATTTAGCAGCCGCTTTCCAAGGCACGTCGACGCGTTTTTGTGTCATGTCTTTCACCAGCGATTGGCTGTTCCCAACCAGTGAAAGCATTGCCCTCGTGCGCGCCCTAAATGCCGCCGGTGCCAATGTCAGCTTTGTCGAGATTGAAACCGACAAAGGCCATGACGCCTTTTTACTCGACGAGCCAGAAATGTTTGCCACATTAGACGGCTTTTTGCGCGCAGCGGCGCGTGATCGGGGGTTGTCATGATCGATCCAAAAGCGGGTGCCGATGGCAATCTGGGCAATAAGCGTATCGATTTGCAGCTCATCGCCGATATGGTCGATAGCGGCTCGCGCGTGCTTGATATTGGTTGCGGCAGAGGCGAATTGCTCGACCTTTTGGTCAATCGGCGGCAAGCCGATGGGCGCGGCTTAGAACTCAGCCAAGCCGGCGTGAACGCGTGTGTGGCGCGCGGCCTATCGGTTGTGCAAGGCAATGCCGACACGGATTTATCTTATTATCCCGATGATGGTTTTGACACGGTGATTTTGAGCCAGACCCTTCAAGCGACGCAAAAACCGCGCGAGGTGTTGCGCGAAATGTCGCGTATCGGCCCGCAACTGATTGTTTCCATTCCGAATTTCGGTCACTGGCGGGTGCGGGCGCATTTAGCCTTTCGTGGCCGTATGCCTGAAACCCGCGCTTTGGCATCGAGCTGGTATGAAACCGCCAATATTCATTTATGCACTTTGCTCGACTTCACTGACCTATGCGCCGAACTCGGCTTGAAAGTGACGCAATGCATTACCCTGACCAATGGGCGGGCGCATCAATCCATCAAAGCGCCGGGTAGCTGGCAGAATCTCACCGCCGAACAAGCCGTCTTTGTCTTGCAACGCAGTTAAGTGTTAGCGCCGCGGTAAGTTTTGTGAAAACACCGGCCGCACCCAGCCGCCTGCCGCCAGACCAAAGCGGCGTTTTTTCTTCAGCGGGGCCGGCACTTTTTTCACCGCTTCAACCAGCCATACGCCGCTTAATTGCGGCAAAATAAATTGCAAAGCGCTGTCAACAATCGTGAGATTTTGCCTCACCGATATCGGCACAAATGGTGGCAACATCAGCTCCGGCTGCATGCGCACAATATCAAATCCGGCATCAATCATATGCTGGCGCAATTGCGAGCGGCTGAACGGGCGTCCCCAGCCAAATGGCGTGGCATCACCGCGCGCCCAAAGACCACGGCGATTGGGCACCACCAATAACACCCGCCCATTGGGCACGACAACGCGCCATACTTCATCCAATAGCGTCTCAACATGGCGAGCCGTCTCAAGGGCGTGAATACCAATGAAACGGTTCACACTGTCATCGCGCAAAGGAAGGCCGCTTTCCTCGACCAGCGTCACGTGACCAGCCAAGCCTTCATGCTCGGCCATAACACCGGTCTGCGCTGGCATGAGAAATTGCCATTCCGCCTCTGGCCACAAATCGCCAATCAAGGGGGCGGCATAACCATAGCCCAGCAGCACATCATCATGCGGCGGCGACCAGATGTCGCCAATGCTCTGCGCCAAATTGCGTTGCACATCGTGCCCCAAAGGGGAGGCATAAAAATTTGCCAAATCTACAATGTCGACACTCATGCTCAGAAGTTTATACTGGGACGGCGGCATTGCAAGGCGAGCTTGGGAGAAGCAAATGAGTGATTTACAAATCGAGCAGATCAACTGCCTGAGCGATAATTATGGCTATTTGGTACATGACCCGAAAAGCGGCGAAACCGCCTGTATTGATACGCCGGAAACCGCCCCAATTTTAGACCGTTTGGCGCAAAAAGGCTGGGATTTGAGCTATATTTGGAACACCCACCATCATTATGACCATGCCGGCAATAATCTCGAAATCAAACAAGCCACTGGCTGCCAAATTATTGGTCCGGCTGGCGAAGCCGATAAAATCCCCGGCATTGACCGCGCCGTTGACGATGGCGACACAGTGCAACTTGGCGCTCATCAAGCGCATATCTTAAATGTCGGCGGCCACACGCTGGGCCATATTGCCTATCATTTGCCAGCCACAGCACATGCTTTTGTCGGCGACAGCCTGTTTGCATTGGGCTGCGGGCGGGTATTTGAAGGCACGATGACGCAAATGTGGAACAGCTTGCAAAAGCTGGCTGCTCTGCCGCGCGAGACGCAGATTTTTTGTGCTCATGAATATACGGCAGCCAATGCCGCCTTTGCCGCGACCATTGACCCAGATAATGAGAATTTGCAGCAGCGCATCGCCGAGATTACCGCTTTGCGGGCGCAGAACCAGCCAACTGTGCCAACCGATATTGGCCTTGAATTGGCAACCAATCCTTTCTTGCGCGCGGCAGATGCAAATATTCGCCAAAATCTCAATATGGTGGACGCTTCAGACGCTGACGTCTTTGCCGAAATTCGGGCGCGGAAGGACAGCTTTTAATGTTGTCATCATCCGCCGCTTCTCTGGCCCAGCGCCTCGCTGGTGCCGCCTTTGATGAGGTGTGCCAGAATCTGTCATTACAGCCACATGATGATGGCTATTTTTTTGCTGATATGAGTGATGGCACAGAGGCTGACGACACGCAGATTGTGCAATGGCTGTGTTTGCCGGTCGGGGAGATTTACCCGTGGCAACGACGCAATCAGCAGGTCATTTGGCAATGGATGGCTGGCGCGCCCTTGGCGTTAACCACCTCCCCCGATGGCCATGATGCGGCGGCCAGCCATTTGGCCGATGCCACGCGCCCCAATAGTCAGCCTAATTTGACCATTGCGGCGGATCATTGGCACACTTGTGAGACATTGGGACAATGGTCATTGGTGCAACTGAGCAGCGACAAGCAGCAAGCTATGCTAAACATAGAGAAAGCCGCCGCTGATTGGTTTCCGCGCCCGCGCCCACATTAGGTTTGCCATGACACACGCTGCACAATTTCGATATGTTCACCGCAATGGCCCGATTATCGAGGAACACGCATGGGTTGATCCGGAAGCCGCCTTTGCCCCCCATGCCGATAAATTTGGCGCCCTTTGGCTCGACAGTAGCGATACCGGACACCAAGCATCGCATTATAGTTTTATTGCCATTGCGCCTTATCACACAGTGCACCAACAGCTTGAGCAGCTCAGCGATGTCGATTTAGATTTACGCGCCCAGCAGTCACTATGGGATGGCCTACCGGCTGAGATTGACCAATGGCTGCCGACGTTTCGCGGCGGTGTCGCCGGATTTTTCGGCTATGATATGGCGCGTCAAACAGGGGCTTTTGATGGCTTCCAACTTGGCTTTTACGATACGGTTTTGGCCTTTGACCATGCCAGTAAACGGTGTTTCATCATCGCCACTGGCCTGCCCGAAACCACAGCGGCGGCGCGGGCTGATCGGGCGCATAGCCAGATTGCCTTTTGGCGGCAAAACCTGATTGGCTTGCCCAGCGCGCCGCTACCCGACCCTGATATTTGTCCGCCTCTGGCCACTGACTTGCAAAGCAATTTCACCCCGCAGGCTTATCAATCGGCGGTGCAACGCGTCATTGACCATATTCTTGATGGCGATATTTTTCAGGCCAATCTGGCGCAATGTTTCACTGCACAATTAAATCGCAAAGACACGGCCTTCAGCTTTTACCAGCGCTTGCGCCGCGCCAGTCCCGCGCCATTTTCCGGTTTTGGCTGTTTCAATGGCTGGTCAATGGCATCGGCCTCGCCAGAGCGGTTTTTGCAAGCCCGCCACCGGCAAATCGAAACCCGTCCCATTAAAGGCACAGAACCGCGCGGCGCCACCGAAGCAGAAGACCAAGCCATCGCCCAGCGCCTGATCACCAGCTCAAAAGATCGGGCCGAAAACATTATGATTGTCGACTTGCTGCGCAATGATTTGGCCAAATCATGCCGCGACCATTCGATTGAAGTGCCCGACCTATGTGTGCTGGAGAGCTTTTCGAATGTGCATCATTTAGTGTCGACCGTGCGCGGGCATTTGGCCGATGATAAAACGCCCCTCGACGCCCTGCTGGCGAGTTTCCCCGGCGGCTCCATCACTGGCGCGCCGAAAATGCGGGCCATGGAAATTATCGACGCATTGGAGCCGGACCAGCGCGGGCCAAGCTATGGCAGTCTCGGCTATATCGGCTTTGATGGCACAATGGATGTGAATATCATCATTCGCACAGCCTTAATTCGCGGCCAGAACATCGGCTTTCATGTTGGCGGCGGCATTGTTGCCGATAGCCAGCCGCAGCGCGAATATAAAGAAACCCTGAATAAGGCGAGCGGCTTAATGACCGCTTTGGGCATTGATCCGGCTCAGTTAAAACAGGCAAAAGCCTCATGATTGTCGTCATTGATCACCATGATAGTTTTGTTGAGACTTTAGCGCGTTATGTGCGCGAGGCCGGTCATGAGACAGTGGTCATCAGCCAAGATGCCGATTTGCCCGATGTTTCCGCCCATAACCCCTCAGCCATTATTCTTTCACCCGGGCCGGGGCGGCCAGAAAATACTGGCGTGACCCGCGCCTTACTCGCCCAATGCCCCGACGACTTGCCGATTTTGGGCGTTTGTCTTGGCCACCAAACCTTGGCGCAATATTTTGGCGGCACGGTCACGCGCGCCCGCGAGCCGCGCCATGGCAAAGCCTCGTCCATCACCCATAATGGCCATGCCATGTTTGATGGTTTGGACACGTGTTTTGAAGCCGGACGCTATCACGCTCTGATTGTTGATAATCTGCCCGAGGAATTGCAAATCACCGCCCGTAGTGGGCTGGGGGAAATTATGGCTTTCGCGCATCGCGAGCGGCCGATTTATGGCATGCAATTTCACCCTGAATCGATTCTCACGCCGCAGGGTCGGCGGATGATTGATAATTTTCTGACCTTGGCCAATGTAAAAACCGGCGGGGCCGCCGCATGATTTGGCTGAACGGAAATATGGTCGCCGCTGAAGGCGCTATATCGGCCAATGACCGTGGTCTGCTTTTGGGTGAGGCGGTATTTGAGACGATTTTAATCAAACAGGGTGCGGCGCAATTCTGGCCACAACATATGCAACGGCTTTGGCAGGCCTGCGCCTATGCCGGTATCGCCACCCCATATACGCCAGAGACTTTGCAGCAAGCCCTTGCCGCGCTGATGACGCAAACCGAACCGGCCACACGGCAGGTTTTGCGCATTACCGCCACTGGCGGCGATGGCGGCCGTGGCCTCGTGGCGCAAGCCGATAGCCCACCCAATTGGCTGATGCAAATCAACCCGCTGCCGCCGGCGCCAACGCTTTGGCATTTGGTAGATAGTGAAACAATCAGCGACACCAATCGTCCGCCGCATAAAACAACATCCTATTTGGAAAATATCCGCGCCCGCCGCGCTGCTCTGAAAGCTGGTGGCGATGATGCGATTTTGTTTAACCAGCATGGCGATTTAGTTGGCGCTCCGGCTGGCAATTTATTCATTGGTCTGAACAATCGCCTGCTGACTCCGCGTCTGCGCGATGGCGCCCTGCCCGGCATTATTCGACAGCAGATTTTGGAAATGGAACGCATTGAATTGGACGGCCAGCCATGGCAAATCGACGAAGCCGCGCTCAGCCGCCAAATGGTCAGCGACGCACAATTAATTGTTATGAGTAATAGTGTGATGGAAGTGCTGGCCTGCGCCTATGCGCCCGATGCAACGCGCGGCAGCTCCAAACAGCAGGCGCAAAAAATGGCAGCCTGTCTTATCGACAAACTGCCATTTTGTAAGGCCTAACTGGCTAAGCGTGCTTAGTCTTTTGCAGGCAGGACTTGGCGACCACGATACATGCCGCTTTTCAAGTCAATATGGTGCGGGCGATGCAACTCGCCGCTATCTGGGTTTTCGACATAAGTCGGGTTTGCCAGCGCATCAGCAGAGCGGCGCATGCCGCGCTTTGATGGGGTTGTTTTTCGCTTTGGAACAGCCATGCTGTAACTCCTGAATTTAGATTTGGCGTGGTATACGCCATTCTATGCGTGTCGTCTAGCCTTAATCGGATGTTGATTCAACCTATTTGGCAGAAACCCGCCATAATTTACCAACTTCCCCTTCAGATAAGATGTAAAGCGCCCCATCTGGGCCAGTATTAATACTGCGCAAACGTGCGCCAATCTCTTCAAATAGGGTTTCTTGACCAACCACTTTCGTGCCATCCATATCAACCCGCGTGGCATTTAGGAAAACCAATGAAGAGACGAAAATGTCACCATCCCACTCAGGGAATTGTGAGCCGCGATAAAGCGTCATTGAACTCGGCGCAATGGAAGGCGTCCAATAAATCTCAGGCTGTTTTGTGCCCTCATATTCCGTATAGGGGCTGACGCGGGCGCCGGAATAATCCAGCCCATAAGTGGCAATCGGCCAACCGTAATTTTTTCCTGGCTCGATAATATTCAGCTCATCTCCACCGCGCGGGCCATGTTCGGTTTGGAAAACTGTGCCGGTTTCCGTATCGAGCAAAATACCTTGCGGATTGCGGTGTCCATAGGACCAAATCTCTGGCAATGGCGCGTCATCGCCGACAAATGGATTATCGGCTGGCACTTTGCCAGTGTCTGTGACCCGCACAATTGTGCCGTAATGATTATTGAGACTTTGCGCTTCCTCGCGATAGTCAAAGCCGTCGCCATTGGTAATTAGCAATGTTTTATCGGCAAGAAATACCAGTCGCGCGCCATAATGCACATAAGTATCGCGCTTGGGCGCGGCTTCGAAAATGGTTTCAATATCTTCAATGGCATCACCGGTGAAACGGGCACGAATAACCCGCATTGTTTTGGCCTCAGGCGTGCCGACAGACAAAGACAGATAGATCATTTTATTGCTGGCGTAATCAGGGTGCAGAACAACATCCATTAAGCCGCCTTGGCCACCAAAAATACTGGTCGGCACACCGGCTACCGGCATGGCAACTAATTTATTATTGCGAATGATACGAAGCTGACCGGTCAGCTC
>JAYOCI010000019.1:0-310 GCA_038105345.1 Rhodobiaceae bacterium | reverse complement strand
GCATATCACCATTGGGCAGGAACGCCATCGCCCATGGGTGGTCGAGGCCAGTGACGACTTCATCAAGCTGATAATCAACTGCCTGCGCCCCCGTCACCATTAAACTTAACGCTATTGCGGCTTGAGCGATTTTTTTTCTTATCGCAAATTTCTTGGTCATAGATTTGATTGGCGCTGGCATATTCTTCCCCTAGGTTTTTCGGCCCGACGTTATTGTCCCTGAGTTATAGGCGTGTCTAATTTACCACTTCACCGACAGAAAACCAAATTTTCTGACAGTTGCTATTTCAGGCGAAACTCATCTATACAT
>JAYOCI010000156.1:0-3202 GCA_038105345.1 Rhodobiaceae bacterium | reverse complement strand
CATAATCACTTGCAAGCGAGACGCCCCAACCCCCATTGCAGCCTGCCGGATAGATGGGGGCACAGAGGCCAAAGAGGCGCGTGTGGCGATAATAATGGTCGGCAAAGTCATCAGTGCCAAGACCATGCCACCGACCAGCGGTGCCGAGCGCGGCAATTGGAAAAAACTAATAAATACGGCCAGGCCCAAAAGCCCGAAAACAATCGACGGCACTGCCGCCAGATTATTGATATTCACTTCAATGATTTGCGTCAGGCGGTTTTTCGGGGCCATTTCTTGCAAATAAACCGCCGCCAGCACACCCAATGGGAAGCTGATAAGCAAAGTCACCAACATGGTTAATAATGAACCCATGAGCGCGCCTTTGAGGCCGGCCATTTCCGGCTCGCGGCTGTCGCCATTGGTAAATAGCTGAACGGCGAAATTTTCACTGACCCGCTGCTCAGCGATGAATTTATCCAGCCAAGCCAATTCGCGATCCGACACCAAACGATCGCTCTCCGGCAGATGGCGATCAATCAGCCCTTTCATCACCAGATCTATATCGTCGGATAAGGGCAGGCGCACAGATATGGTTTGGCCGATTAAACGAGGGTCAGCTTGCACCGCATCGCGCACTGTATCGGGCGCGCCGATTGACAAAAGCTGATATAAATCGCGCTTTTCACGACGGCTGGTGACCTCGGGAAACTCATCGCGCAAAGCCGACCGAACAAAGCCCAGCCAATTGGCATCAACATTGGTCACATGCCCTCGATCATCGCGCAGCACATCCACTTCATCGGCATCAATGGTGACATTGAGCGCCAGATGATGATGGGTGAAAGCCGGAATCGACGTGTAGACGATTGAGGTCATTAAAAACGCTAAAATACCGGTCGCCAATAATACGGCGGCCATGCCAAAGGCGCGGAAACGCCGCTCTTTGCGATAGCGTTTTTTCAGCCTTTGCGCCTGACGAGCAGCGCGAGCTGGATCGTGCTTTTGTGGTCCGCGATCAGTCATATTGTTCCCGATATTTATTGACCACATAAAGGGCCAGAATATTCAGCCCCAAAGTGATGATGAAAAGCAAAAGACCCAGCGCAAAAGCCGCCAATGTTTTGGCGCTATCAAATTCTTGGTCACCAACCAATAGCATGACGATTTGCACGGTTACTGTGGTGACCGACTCGAATGGATTGGCGGTTAAATTGGCCGCCACACCGGCCGCCATGACGACAATCATGGTCTCACCAATGGCCCGCGAAATGGCCAGCAATATCGCACTCACAATGCCCGGCATCGCTGCTGGCAAAACCACTTGCGTGATGGTTTCAGAACGTGTCGCGCCAAGTGCGGCCGCGCCATCGCGCAAATTTTGCGGCACCGCATTAATCACATCGTCAGAAAGCGAGGAAATAAACGGGATAATCATAGTGCCCATGACCAAGCCAGCGGCCATTGCCGATTCAGATGATACGGTCAGCCCAATATCGCTGCCGCCATCGCGCAATAAGGGCGCCAAAACAAGCGCTGCGAAAAATCCATAGACAACGGTTGGAATACCGGCCAGCACCTCAATCGTCGGCTTGGCCAGATTGCGTAATTTTGGCGACGCATATTCAGACAGGTAAATCGCCGACATCAGCCCGACGGGTACGGCCACCAACATGGCAATGAAAGTAATCATCAGCGTGCCGGCAAATAGCGGAATCGCCCCAAAGGAGCCCGAACTGCCCGCCTGATCGGCGCGAATGGCAATTTGCGGCGACCAATGAAGGCCAAATAGAAACTCGCTGACTGATACGCTATCAAAAAACCTAAGGGTTTCGAAAACCAGAGACAATACAATGCCAATGGTCGTCAAAATGGCGATGACCGAAGCGCCAATCATCAGCCCTGTTGCTAGTCTCTCGACCCAATGGCGGGCGGTGAAGCGCACGGTCAAAAATCGGCTACCAAATGCCAAACCCGCCACGCCAATCGCCAACACCAAAATCCCGCGACCGGTTTGAGAGGCGCTTAATAATGTTTCGTAATAAATCGCCGCTTGTTTGACTTCATCACCGACAAAGACAGGATTTAACAGACCGGCGGAATAGGCCTTGGTCTGGGCAATTAACACGCCCATTTCACCAATTGTCACCGCCCCAACGATGGATTGTAATTGCGCTTCCAGCAGACCATTGAGAACAAGCGGTGATAGGCTGCTCCAGATAATCAACACAATCAATGGCACAATGGTGGCGCAAGCAACTAGGAAAGTCGCGTGATAAACATCGCGCGAATGTTGTTTAACGCTGGCCTGACGCGTCAATTTGCGAATCCGATAGCGGCCAAATAAAAATGAGTAAACCCCCAGTGAAATCAGGCAAATAACCAGAAAATTGAGGGTCATAAAATCTTCCTTAATGAGTATTATTAGTCCGGCCCGAAGGCCGGACTAACCATATTACATTGCCAATTTCTTCATAGACTGAGTGACCTGACGATACTGGTCACGCAGTTTCTTGGGTAGAGGAATGAGACCTTTATCAACAAGATAACCCTCTTCGCCAAAGGCTTTTTCCGAGGTAAAGGCTTTCACAAATTCAGCGATGCCCGGCACAGTTCCGATATGCGCGTGTTTGACATAGAAGTATAGCGAGCGCGAGATTTTATAATCACCGGCAGCAATATTCTCAAATGTTGGTTCCACGCCATTGACCACACTGCCCTTGATTTTATCGGCATTTTGATCGAGGAAACTAAACCCAAAGACACCGACCGCATCAGGGTTGGCAGCCAATTTAGACACCATCAAATTGTCATTCTCACCAGCATCAATCCAAGCGCCATCTTCGCGCACAGTGCGGGTCAATTTTTTCCAAAGTGACTTGTCTGATTTTTTCAAGGCGTTCATGTGCGGATAAGCTTTTGAACCGCCGCTCATCGCCAATTCTTGGAACGCATCGCGTGTACCAGAAGTTGGCGGCGGGCCGAGAATTTCAATTTTCACATTTGGCAAAGAAGCGTCAATATCGCTCCATTTGACGTAAGGGTTGTCAATCGGCTCACACCAATTGGCCTGACATGGTTTACTTGGGTCTGGCACTTTTTTCGCTGTTGCCAAATAAATGTGCTGTAGCGTCAGATTCAACTCTGCGCCGCTTTTTGCATTGGCAATCACAAAGCCCTAAAAACCAATAACCACTTCCGTCATATCAATGCCATAGGGTAG
>JAYOCI010000018.1:10509-17642 GCA_038105345.1 Rhodobiaceae bacterium | reverse complement strand
AACCGGCTCGCCGATCACGTTAATGATACGTCCCAAAGTCTCTTTACCAACTGGCACCATGATTGGAGAACCAGTGTCGTTCACGGCTTGCCCACGCACCAGACCTTCGGTCGAGTCCATGGCAATGGTGCGCACTGTGCGTTCACCCAAATGCTGGGCCACTTCAAGCACCAGACGATTGCCGTCATTATCTGTTTCCAAAGCGTTCAGAATTTCAGGCAAATCGCCTTCAAATTGCACGTCAACCACGGCCCCAATGACCTGTGAGATCTTACCCATTGCTGTTTTCTGGTCTGCCATAATGTTATCCTCAGCTCGCTTTCAATCCGTCTTAAAGTGCTTCCGCACCGGAAATAATTTCAATCAATTCTTTCGTAATTTGTGCCTGACGAGACCGGTTATAGGTAATCGACAGAGCATCAATCATTTCGCCCGCATTGCGGGTGGCATTATCCATCGCACTCATCCGCGCACCTTGCTCGCTGGCTGCGTTTTCTAGCAGGGCGCGCAAAATTTGAATGGCGATATTACGCGGCAAAAGCGCGTCTAAAATCTCAGTTTCTTCTGGCTCATAATCATAAGCCGCACCGGCCAAATCTGGCCCCTCAACGGCTTCAATATGGGCTGGAATAATTTGCAAAGCGGTTGGCACTTGCGTCAGCACATTTTGGAAGCGTGAGAAATATAGTTTGCAGACGTCAAACTCACCATTTTCAAAATCGCTAAGCACTCTTGTGGCAACTTCTTGAGCCTGCTCAAAACCAATTTTTTTCATGCCCTGATAAGACACCAGAGGCAGAAGCTCATCGGTGAAATTGCGCTTCAAAACATCATAGCCCTTGCGACCAACGCACAAGATTTTGACGCTTTTCCCTTCAGCCTTCAAACGATAAGCATCGGCACGGGCCAAGCGGGCGATAGAAGAATTAAAGCCGCCGCATAGGCCGCGTTCTGCCGTTGCCACGATCAGCAAATGCGATTGTTCGCTACCTGTGCCGGCCAAAAGCTTCGGCGCACCCTGCGGATCGGTAATACCGGCCGCCAGATTGCCCAAAACAGCGCCCATGCGATCGGCATAGGGACGGGCTGCTTCAGCTGCTTCTTGAGCGCGACGCAATTTTGATGCCGCCACCATTTGCATGGCGCGCGTGATCTTCTGCGTTGCCTGCACGCTGGCGATACGATTGCGAAGTTCTTTCAATGACGCCATTGATGGCCCCCTTCAGTGTCTCACCTGAGCCTATTCAAAGCTCGCTGCGTAACCATCAATCACTTTTTTCAAAGCCGCTTCTGTTGTATCGGACAATGCTTTTTCTGCCCGGATCGCATCCAGAATAGCGCTTTCTTTGCTGTGCATGACTTCCAACAGACCGGCTTCAAAGCGGCCAACTGCTGAGGTATCAATTTTATCGAGATAACCGTTCACACCAGCGTAAATCACGACCACTTGCTCTTCCACTTTCAGTGGCGAGAACTGGCCTTGTTTCAGCAATTCAGTGAGGCGCTCACCACGTTTCAGCAATTGCTGAGTGGAGGCGTCAAGGTCGGAACCAAACTGGGCAAAGGCGGCCATCTCACGATATTGCGCCAATTCACCTTTAATTTTACCGGCAACTTGTTTCATCGCTTTAATTTGCGCGGCTGAACCCACACGCGACACTGACAAACCAACGTTCACCGCTGGGCGAATGCCTTGGTAGAACAAATCTGTTTCCAAGAAAATCTGACCATCGGTAATCGAAATCACATTGGTCGGAATATAAGCAGACACGTCATTGGCCTGTGTTTCAATAATTGGCAGGGCGGTCATAGAACCGGCGCCAAATTCGTCGTTCAATTTCGCAGCCCGTTCCAGCAAACGTGAGTGCAAGAAGAACACATCACCCGGATAGGCTTCGCGGCCTGGCGGACGACGCAGCAATAATGACATTTGACGATAAGACACGGCTTGTTTTGACAAATCATCATATGTGATCAGCGCGTGCATGCCATTGTCGCGGAAATATTCGCCCATGGTGCAACCGGTAAATGGTGCCAAGAACTGCAGCGGTGCCGCTTCAGAAGCGGTCGCAGCAACCACGATGGAATATTTCAGCGCATCATTTTCTTCCAGCGTTTTCACGATTTGCGCAACAGTTGAGCGTTTTTGACCAATAGCAACATAGACGCAATAAAGTTTGGCGCTTTCGTCGTCGCCATCATTAATGGCTTTTTGGTTCAAAATCGCGTCAATCGCGATGGCTGTTTTACCTGTTTGGCGGTCACCAATAATCAATTCGCGTTGGCCACGACCGATTGGAATAAGGGCATCAACCGCTTTCAAACCGGTTTGCATTGGTTCATGAACTGATTTACGCGGAATAATACCCGGCGCTTTCACATCCACTTTCATGCGAACGTCTGTTTTAATCGGGCCTTTGCCATCCAATGGATTGCCAAGCGGGTCAACCACGCGGCCGAGCAATTCCTTGCCAACCGGCACAGACACAATATCGCCTGTCCGTTTGACTGTATCACCTTCGCGAATTTCGCGGTCAGAGCCGAAAACCACAGCACCGACATTGTCTTCTTCGAGGTTCAGCGCCATGCCGCGCACACCGCCCGGAAATTCAACCATCTCACCAGCCTGAACATTGTCCAGACCATAAATCCGCGCGATACCATCGCCAACAGAAAGAACCTGACCTATTTCTGATACTTCAGATTTTTGGTCAAATCCCTTAATTTGTTCTTTCAAAATGGAAGAAACTTCGGAAGCTTTAATATCCATCAGCGTGCCTCATTCATTACCCGTTCAGGGCGGTTTTCAACTTATTCAATTTAGTTCGCAGCGAGCCATCAATCATCTGGCTGCCAATTTCAACAATCAACCCACCCAGAAGCGCGCTGTCTTGCTTGGCATCAACCACAATGGTTTTGCCAAAAACATCTTTTAACTGTCGTTTCAAATCTTCAATTTGACCTTTGGCCAATTTATGAGCCGAGGTGACATAAGCCACCATCTCATCACGTGAGCCGGCCACGAGAGCAGCATATTGGCGGGCCATATCTGGCAGCGCTGCTGTGCGGCGCTTGGCAATCACCAATGACACAAAATTGCGCAATAACGGGCTACCACCGGCTTTTTCAAGCACAGCATCAAGCGCCGCAGATTGCTCATCGGCTGAGATAATCGGACTACGGATTAGTTTTTGAAGATCGGCATTTTCAGAAAGCAACACAAGCAAGGCTGCTACATCATCGTGCAATTTTTGTTGGCCGTCGGCAGGCAACTCCTGCATCAGCTCAAACAAAGCTACGGCGTAACGTTCGGCTAGGCCACCAATCATGCTTTCTTTTGAAGACAAATGACTATCCTGTTTGCTAGGCGAGACGGCTAAACCGACCTCGACGAAAAACTCACAATGCGGCAGAAAAGAGCGCCTTTCCACCAATATGGGAGATGCAATATCACGTCACAGGGGTGCTTGCAACACCCCAATTCCAACTCATTCACAAGCAATCACGAAAACATGGTTTTTCACCGCTTACAGAAAACTATAAGGGTCGATATCTATCGATAAACGCAAACTGCCGCCGAGCTTCACCGGAGCCAGCCATTGCTCGATAAAACCCTGCATAGAAGCCGTTTTTGGGCCTTTTAGCAGAAAACGAAAGCGGAATCGGTCGCGGATTCGGGCAATCGGCGCCGGTGCCGGACCCAAAACCACAATCTCCGGATGCGGGGGAATTTGTCGCGCCATAGCACGGACAAAATTTAGCGCTTCTTGCTGATCGCGGGCTGAAATAATCAGTGCCGCCAGCCGACCAAAAGGCGGCATGGCAGCCATTTGTCGGGCCATGGTCTCGCGCTCGAAAAAAGCGTCGCGATCGCCAGCCGCCAAAGCCTGCAAAACAGGATGATCGGGCATATGGGTTTGCAGCATCGCTTGACCCCGAATTGATGCGCGCCCTGCACGCCCCGCGACTTGCGATAATAATTGATAAGTGCGTTCAGCAGCCCGCAAATCGCCATTGCCCAGCCCCAAATCAGCATCAACCACGCCGACAAAGCTGAGATTGGGAAAATGATGCCCTTTGGCGACAATTTGTGTGCCGATAATAATATCCGCCGCACCCTCGGCTATTTGCTGAATGGTTGTGCGCATGGCGGCCGTGCCTCCGGCCATATCCGATGACAAAATCGCTGTGCGGGCTAGCGGAAACCGCTGAATAACCTCCTCGGTGATGCGCTCCACACCGGGGCCGCAGGCGGTCAATTTATCGGCCTCGCCGCAGGCGTCGCAAGTTTGCGGCACTGGCCTTTGATTGCCGCAGTGATGGCATTGCAATTGCTGCCTGAAACGGTGCTCCACCAGCCAAGCATCGCAGGCCTCGCAAGCATAGCGATGGCCGCAAGCCCGACACAGGGTCAGCGGTGCATAGCCGCGCCGATTGAGAAATAGCAGCGCTTGCTCGCCACGCGCGACTGCTTGCTCAACGGCGGTGATCATCTCTGGCACCAGCCATTGGCCACGCGGCGGCGGCGAAACGCGCATATCGACCAATTGCATATCCGGCAGGGCGGCGCCACCGTGCCGCGAGGGCAAGCGGTGATGCACATAGCGCTTTTGCTGCGCATTGACATAGCTCTCCAGCGATGGCGTTGCCGAGGCGAGAACAACCGGACAATCGACAAATTGACCGCGCACAACGGCCATATCGCGGGCATTATAAATCACCCCATCTTCTTGTTTGAAGCCGCCGTCATGTTCTTCATCGACAATAATCACGCCGAGATCGCGCCATGGCAAAAACAAAGCTGAACGCGCGCCGACCAAAACCGAAACACGGTCTTCGGCAACCTCGCGCCATGTACGGCGCCGCTCGGCTGGCCCCAGTCCCGAATGCCACATGGCTGGCTGGCAACCAAACCTTGCCTCGAAACGGTCGAGAAATTGCGCCGTCAAAGAAATTTCCGGCAATAAGATGAGCGCTTGGCGACCGCTTTCGAGAGCCGCGGCAATGGCTTCGAAATAGACTTCCGTCTTACCGGCGCCGGTTACCCCATCGAGCAAATGCACGCTGAAACATTGTGCCTCAACCGCCTGCGTCAGCGCCGCGGCAACCGGTTTTTGCAAATCAGATAAATCTGTCTTACCGGCATTGGCCATTGGTTGGTCAAATGCCACATGGCCCGGCAAATCATAGGCCAGTAAATGACCGGCTTCGGCCAAAGTCTTGACGACAGACCCGCTAACCCCCGCCTGACGCGCTAAATCGGCGCTGGTTAAGCCCTGTTCGCCCAAATCGGCAAGAACATCAAACACTCGTTGACGCGCCGCCGTCATGCGCTCTGGCGGCGGGCCGGCGCGATAGGCAATCATCGGCTTGGCCGGTTCCAGTGCTGCTGGCACACGCATGACTTGGCGCAAAACTAATCCGGGCGGCGACATGACGTAGCGGGCCACCCAATCAATAAATTTACGCAAGTGGTCGGCCAATGGCGGCACGTCCAATCGGTTGTATACGGATTTTAATTTTGCCTGAGGCGTCTCGCCAAGGGCTGGCCCCCAGACGACACCATTGACCCGTCGCGGCCCCAAGGGCACGCGCACAAAGTCGCCCGCCTGAAGGGTCATATCCGGCGGCACGGCATAATCATAAGGCCCCGGCAAACCGAGGGGAATCAGCACAGCGACAACTTGCATGTCGCCACTGTCTTATATGGCTTGAAGAAAGGCAAGCAGTGGTGCAAGTTTAACCAAAGTCTCTGATGATTTACTTGTTACAATGAAGGAAATGCCATGAAATTTTTTATCGATAGCGCTGATACTGCCGCCATTGCCGATCTTGCCGCCACTGGCATGGTCGATGGGGTCACCACCAACCCGTCTCTGGTGGCCAAGTCAGGCCGTGACTTCAAAGACTTAATCAGCGAAATCTGCACACTGACCAAAGGCCCCGTATCGGCCGAAGTGACGGCGCTGGACGCCAAAGCCATGTTGGCGGAAGCCGACCAGCTGTTGGCCATTGCCGATAATGTCTGCATTAAAGTGCCGCTAACATGGGATGGGTTGAAAGCCACACGGGCGCTCGCCGATAATGGCCATAAGGTCAATGTCACCCTATGTTTTTCGGCCAATCAAGCGCTGTTAGCGGCGAAAGCAGGGGCTGCTTATATTTCACCTTTTGTCGGCCGCTTGGATGATATTTCTGCCGATGGCATGGGGCTAATTGCCGATATCCGCCAGATTTATGACAATTATCCTGATCTCGAAACAGAAATTCTCGTGGCTTCTGTGCGCTCACCTGAGCATATCCGGCAATCGGCTCTCATCGGTGCCGATGTTGCCACTTTGCCGCCAGAAGTCTTACGCGGTCTGATTGCTCATCCGTTGACCGATAAAGGGCTTGAGGCCTTTCTCGCCGACTGGCAAAAAACCGGCCAGTCCATTACTTGATGACGCCGCCCAACATGGCCCGCGACCTGCAGCATCAATATGATGCGTGGGTCGCGCGCATGACCCATGAAAGCCGTTTAAGCCCGCATAGTGTGGCCAGCTATCAACGCGATCTGCAGCAATTTCTGAGCTTTTTGAATGGCTATTTCGAACGGCCAGCGCAATTGGCTGATTTAGCCGATTTGAAACTAACGACTTTGCGGGCGTTTCTCGCGGCGAGGCGGCTTGAGGGCGCCGAAAGCCGCTCGCTTTTGCGAACCATGTCGGGCTTGCGCAATTTTGTGCAATTCCTCGAACAGCAGGAAATTGCCGTCAGTCAGGCGTTTTATTTGGTCAATATGCCGAAGCAGAAACGCAGCCTACCGCGCCCCGTCGACAGCCAAAACGTGCTGGCGCTTATTCAATTGGCGCTGGAAACCCCGAAGCAAGCGTGGATTGGCCAGCGTGACGCGGCTTTATTGACCCTGCTCTATGGCTGTGGTCTGCGGATTTCTGAGGCTCTGTCATTGAATATTGGCGATGTGCCAAGCGCTGCCGAAACCGGCCTTCGAATTCTTGGCAAGGGCAATAAAATGCGCGACATACCCCTTTTGCCGCTGGTTCATACGGCTTTGAACGAGACCATAAATGCCACGCCATTTGCCGCCACAGCCGGTGATCCGGTTTTTCGTGGCGCACGCGGTGGGCGGT
>JAYOCI010000018.1:0-10499 GCA_038105345.1 Rhodobiaceae bacterium | reverse complement strand
GGGCGGTTTAGCGCGCGGCAAGCCCAGCTCATGCTGGCCCAGCATCGGCGCACGTTAAACCTGCCCGATAGTGTCACCCCGCACGCTTTGCGCCATAGTTTCGCGACACATTTATTGTCGGCCGGTGGTGATTTGCGCACCATTCAAGAATTGCTTGGCCATGCACAATTAAGCTCAACGCAAATTTATACGGAAGTCGACAGCGCCAGCTTAATCGCCATTTACGAAAAAGCCCATCAGCGCAAATAGCTACATATGAAGGGCGCGTTTTTCAATCGCCAGAGCCGCCTCTTTGACAGCCTCAGGCAATGTCGGATGAGCGTGACAGGTGCGCGCAATATCTTCTGAGCTGGCAGAAAATTCCATCGCCATGGCCGCTTCGGCAATCAAATTACCGGCCTGAGCCCCCAAAATATGCACCCCAAGCACGCGATCCGTTTTGGCATCAGCGAGAATTTTTACAAACCCCTCCGTTGTGCCATTGACCTTAGCGCGGCCATTGGCCGAGAAGGGGAATTTGCCGACCGCATAATCAACGCCATCTGCTTTTAATTGTTCTTCCGTGCGGCCAACCCAAGCCACTTCAGGGGCGGTATAAATCACCCCCGGAATAACATCATAATTCACATGCGACGGCTTACCGGCCAAATGTTCAGCCACAGCGACGCCTTCTTCTTCTGCCTTATGAGCCAGCATGGGTCCGGCAATGACATCGCCAATAGCGAAAACACCGTCAATATTGGTTTTGAAATGCGCATCGGTTTCAATACGCCCTTGCTGATCGCGGGTCACGCCAATGGCTTCGAGGCCAAGCCCCTGCGTATGCGGACGACGGCCAATGGCAATCAACACACGATCCGCCGTCAGGGTTTCTTCAGCGCCGTCACCAGAAGCCGGTGCCAATGTGATTTTGGCCGAGGCTTTGAGCGCTTTAGCGGCGGTGACCTTTTTGCCAAGCATGAAATTAATGCCTTGTTTCTTTAACGCCCGTTGGAAGTTTTTCGCCAAATCAGCATCCACCCCGGGGGTGATGCGATCAAGGAATTCCACCACTGTGACCTCAGCCCCAAGACGCCGCCACACAGAACCAAGCTCAAGGCCAATAATACCCGCGCCAACAATCACCAAATGTTTTGGAATTGACGGCAAGTTCAAAGCACCGGTTGAGGAAACAATGCGGTCTTCGTCGATTTCAATACCCGGCAGCGGGGTCACTTCAGAGCCTGTAGCAATGACAATATTTTTCGCCTGCAGACTGCGTTGACCGCCATCGAGCAGATCAATATGCACGTCGCCGGGCGCCGTTAGCCGCGCCGCGCCGTGAATTTCCTCGACTTTATTTTTCTTCAATAAAAAAGTGACGCCCTGCGTATTGCCGTCGATACCGGCCTGTTTGAAGGACATCATTTTTTCCAAATCGACCTTCACCGCGCCGACGGAAATACCCATATCGCCGGCGTGCTGGGTTTCTTGCAAAACTTCTGAGGCGTGCAAAAGAGCTTTTGACGGAATACAGCCGACATTGAGACAGGTGCCGCCGGGCGCGCCACGCTTATCAATAATCGCCACTTTCATGCCCAATTGAGCTGCCCGAATGGCGCATACATAGCCGCCCGGGCCAGAGCCAATCACCACAAGATCAAATGAATTGGTGTTTTCTTCGCTCATTAACGCCTCACTTAAATGTCTAGGAGCAAGCGCTCAGGTGTCTCAAGGCACTCTTTCACGCGCACCAAAAATGTCACGGCTTCTTTACCATCGACAATGCGGTGGTCATAAGACAGCGCCAAATACATCATCGGCCGCACAACCACATCGCCGTTCACAACCACGGGGCGTTGCTGAATTTTATGCATGCCCAAAATGCCGGATTGCGGCATGTTCAAAATTGGCGTGCTCATCAGTGAGCCATAGACCCCACCATTGGAAATGGTGAAAGTGCCGCCCTGCAAATCATTAATCGCCAGCTGGCCATCGCGCGCCTTGCGCCCGAAATTGCCAATCGCTTGTTCAATCTCGGCCAGCCCCATGTCTTGCACATCGCGCACCACAGGCACCACAAGACCTTTTTCTGTGCCAACGGCAACGCCCATATTGACGTATTTTTTGTAAATGATTTCATCGCCCGCAATTTCCGCATTCACCGCTGGAATCTCGCGCAAAGCGGTCACACAAGCGCGGACAAAAAAGCCCATAAAGCCGAGGCGCACGCCATATTTTTTCTCGAATAAATCTTTATATTCGCTGCGCAGAGCCATGAGCGCGCTCATATCCACTTCGTTAAATGTGGTGAGCTGAGCGGCCGTATTTTGCGATTCTTTCAAACGCGCGGCAATGGTCTTGCGCAAGCGCGTCATTTTCACCCGCTCCTCATGACCTGAAGCGGCAATGGACGCACCCGCGGTCGCGGCAGAAGCAGGCGCAGAAACAGCCGCAGATGCTGTCGCCGTGCCCGATTGCGCCGCTTGCATGGCGTCTTCTTTGGTAATGCGTCCGTCTTTACCTGTACCAGCGATCATTTCAGGCGCCAGTCCATGTTCTTCAACCACACGGCGGGCTGCCGGTGATAAATCTTGTGTCGCCGCCGAGGCGGGCGCGGCCGGCTGCGGTGCCGCAACTGGCTGTGGTGCTGCCACTGGTTCTGGCGCCGAAACTGGTTCTGCTGGCGCTGGTGCTGCAGCCGCTGGCGCTGCCGCCGCTGGTGCTGCCGCCGCTTGGCCTTCACCGATCGACGCCAAGAGCGCGCCGACCTCAACGGTTTCGCCCTCTTTGGCAATAATTTCAGATAAAACACCAGCAACATGAGCCGGCACTTCAATTGTCACCTTATCGGTTTCCAGTTCGCAAAGCGGCTCATCAACACTGACGGCATCGCCAGGCTTTTTATACCATTGCGCAATAGTGGCCTCAGTGATGGATTCGCCCAAGGCTGGCACACGGATTTCACTCGACATGGGGGTCTCCCTTAAGGTTTGTCAATTGGGTCACTCAAAGCAGCCGCTAAAAAAGCATCGCGTTCTTGTAAATGTCGGCTCATCAGCCCACTGGCTGTTGATGCGCTGGCCCGACGACCAGCATAGGTCGGCCGTTTGTGTTTTGCGTCCAAAGACACCAAAACATTTTCAATTTCTGGCTCAATATAGCTCCACGCGCCCATATTGCGCGGCTCTTCTTGGCACCAGACCATTTCGGCATGGGCATAAGGTTCCAGCTCGGCCAAGAGAGGGCCAATCGGGAATGGATAGAGCTGTTCGACGCGCATAATATAAACGTCATCAATGCCAGCCTTCTCGCGCGCTTCAAGCAGGTCGAAATAAACTTTGCCCGAGCACATAACCACACGGCGAATGTCTTTGGCCGGACGCAAACCGCCCTCAAGGCGCGCATCCATATTGTCCCATAAAACACGATGGAAACTACTGCCAGTCTCAAAATCAGCCAAATCGGAAACGCATTTTTTATGCCGCAAAAGCGATTTAGGGGTCATCAGAACCAATGGCTTACGGAAATTACGTTTCAATTGACGGCGCAGAATATGGAAATAATTGGCCGGTGTGGTGCAATTGGCGACTTGCATATTTTCCTCGGCGCATAATTGCAGATAACGCTCAAGACGCGCCGAACTATGCTCCGGCCCTTGGCCTTCATAACCATGCGGCAATAACATCACCAGACCCGACATGCGCAGCCATTTGATTTCACCTGAGGCGATAAATTGGTCAACAATCACTTGGGCGCCATTGGCGAAATCACCAAATTGCGCTTCCCACAGAACCAAAGCATTAGGCTCGGCCAAACTATAACCATATTCAAAACCAAGCACGGCGGCCTCTGACAGCATGGTATTGACCACTTCAAACAGAGCTTGATCCTCGCGAATATATTTCAACGGCTTGAAACGGCGCTCGGTCTCTTGATCAATCCACGCCGAATGGCGTTGCGAGAACGTGCCACGTTCACTGTCCTGCCCCGACAAGCGCACCGGATAGCCTTCCAGCACCAGTGACCCGAAAGCCAAGGCCTCGCCAGTCGCCCAGTCAAAACCAGTGCCAGATTCAAACATTTCCTGCTTGGCTTTGAGCTGACGCACCAAGGCTTTATGCAGGTTGAAGTTTTCCGGCACACGCACCAAACCCTCGCCGATTTCCAGCAAGATATCGCGCTCAACACCGGTTTCGCCGCGCACAAAATCATCGGCCGCATTTTTCTTCTCAAGACCGGTCCATTTGCCATCGAGCCAATCGGCTTTATTGGGTTTGAAATTATTGGCCGCTTCAAAAGCCTCATCAAGCACAGCGCGGTAATCGCTAATGGCGCGCTCAGCCTCGGCTTCGTTAATCACCCCTTCTTCGATCAAGCGGCGGGCATATTTTTTCACCACAGTCTCATGGGTCTTAATTTTCGCATACATGGTCGGCTGAGTGAAAGCCGGCTCATCGCCCTCATTATGGCCATGGCGGCGATAACAGAACATGTCAATAACCACAGGCTTGAGGAATTTCTGGCGGAATTCAGTCGCTACTTTAGCAGCAAAAACAACCGCTTCAGGGTCATCGCCATTAACGTGGAAAATCGGCGCTTCAACCATTTTCGCCACATCAGATGGATAAGGCGACGATCGCGAAAAGCGCGGATTTGTGGTGAAACCAATTTGATTGTTCACAATAAAGTGGATCGAACCACCCGCCTTATGGCCAATCAGACCCGACAGGCCGAAACACTCGGCCACAATGCCCTGACCGGCGAACGCCGCATCACCATGCAATAAAAGTGGAATCACTTTGCTGCGGTCAGACATGGCACGGGGATTGGGCTTAAACTGATCTTGCTTAGCCCGCGCTTTGCCCAGCACAACCGGATCGACCGCTTCCAAATGCGACGGATTGGCGGTCAGCGATAAATGCACTTTATTGCCATCAAATTCGCGGTCGGAAGAGGCGCCAAGGTGATATTTCACATCGCCGGAACCTTCAATATCATCAGGATTGGATGAGCCGCCTTTGAATTCATGGAACAGGGCAGAAAATGGTTTGCCCATCACATTGGTCAGCACATTCAAACGGCCGCGATGTGGCATGCCGAGAACGATTTCCTCAACGCCCAAATTACCGCCGCGTTTAATGATTTGTTCCAGCGCCGGAATCATGGCTTCACCGCCGTCGAGGCCGAAGCGCTTCGTGCCGGTATATTTAACGTCGATAAATTTCTCTAGCCCTTCAGATTCGACCAATTTCTGGAAAATCGCCCGCTTCCCCTCATTGGTAAAGGCGATTTCTTTATCCGGCCCCTCAATGCGCTCTTGCAGCCATGCTTTTTCTTCCGGATCGGAAATATGCATGAACTCAAGCGCCACTGTGCCGCAATAAGTGCGCCGCAGAATTTCCAGCATTTGATTAATCGTCGCGGTTTCAAGCCCCAGCACGTAATCAATGAAAATCGGCCGGTCGAAATCAGCCGCTGTAAAGCCATAGGATATTGGGTCTAATTCTGGGTGGCTAACTGGCGGCTCAAGCCCAAGCGGGTCGAGGTCGGCAGCCAAATGACCGCGGAAACGATAGGCGCGGATCATCATAATGGCGCGCACAGAATCGAGCGTGGCGGCCCGAATACTGGCGGTGTCATTGACCCCCATATGGGTTTCGATTTTTTGCGCTAATGCGGCTTGGTCAATCGTATTGTCAAACCAATTGCCATCAAGCACCGATGTCATTTCGCCATTTATCGTTGGCGGCCAGTCATCGCGCTGCCAGCTCGGCAATTGTGGTGCCGCAGCAGGGCCGCCATCAGCAGATTCCATTTGACGAAAATAGGCCACCCAACTGGCATCCAAGCTGGGGTCGCCGGCCTTAAACCGACCATAGACTTGTTCCAAATAAATGGCGTTAGAGCCATCCAGCAGACTATCAATCTGGTCTGGCGTTAAATCCTTCTGGGGACTGTTCTCTGCCAATGTTAATTCCGATAGAAAATTGCGACCACAAGGTCAGTTTACCCGAATTCCCGCGCATTGCCATAGACGAGTGACAATTTTGCGACCTATTTACTTAACACTTCGACCAAAGTTTTACCAAGCGATGCCGGTGATGGTGAGACATGGATACCAGCTGAACGCATGGCTTCCATTTTGTCCTCTGCGCCCCCTTTGCCACCAGCAATAATCGCACCCGCATGGCCCATGCGACGCCCTGGAGGCGCCGTCACACCGGCAATAAAGCCGACCATTGGTTTTTTCACTTTTGAGGCTTTTAAAAACTCTGCTGCTTCTTCTTCTGCTGAACCGCCGATCTCACCAATCATGATGATGCTTTCGGTTTCGTCGTCAGCAAGGAACATATCCAAGCAGTCGATGAAATTCGTGCCATTAACCGGATCGCCGCCAATACCAATACAGGTCGACTGGCCCAGACCCTCAGCCGTGGTTTGCGCCACCGCCTCATAAGTCAATGTGCCCGAACGCGACACAATACCGACCGAACCGCGACGGTGAATGTGACCCGGCATAATGCCGATTTTACATTCATCCGGCGTAATCACACCCGGGCAATTAGGGCCAACCAAGCGCGTGTTCGAGCCTTGCAGGGCGCGCTTCACGCGGATCATATCGGTAACAGGAATGCCCTCAGTAATGCAAACGGCCAATTCGATGCCGGCTGAAATGGCTTCCAAAATCGCATCAGCGGCAAATGGCGGCGGCACATAAATAGCCGACGCTGTAGCACCGGTTTTGGCCACCGCATCTTCAACCGTGTCAAAAACCGGCAAATCCAAATGCTTGTCACCACCGCGGCCCGGCGTGACACCGCCAACCATTTTTGTTCCATAAGCAATCGCTTGCTCTGAGTGGAATGTGCCCTGCGAGCCGGTGAAGCCCTGACAAATTACTTTTGTATCTTTATTGACCAAGACAGACATTATGCAGCCTCCTTCACGGCAGCGACAATTTTTTCAGCTGCATCATTCAAATCATCGGCTGGAATAATGGTGAGACCCGACTCAGCGAGAATCTTCTGACCTAATTCAACATTGGTTCCGGCCAAACGAACCACCAATGGCACGGCCAATTGGGTTTCGCGCGCCGCCGCAACAACGCCTTCGGCAATCACGTCACAGCGCATAATACCGCCAAAAATATTCACCAAAATGCCTTCGACAGAGTCATCTGACATGATGATTTTGAAAGCCTCAGTTACTTTTTCTTTGGTCGCACCGCCGCCAACATCAAGGAAATTGGCCGGCTCGGCACCATATAATTTAATAATATCCATAGTCGCCATTGCCAAGCCAGCGCCATTGACCATGCAGCCAATTTGGCCATCCAGCTTGATATAGCTGAGATCATATTCAGAAGCCAAAACTTCGGCTGGGTCTTCTTCCGCCAAATCGCGCAGCTCCATAATGTCTTTATGACGATACAGCGCATTGCTATCGAAATTGACTTTGGCATCGAGGCAAATCAAATCGCCAGAGCCAGTGACCACAAGTGGGTTAATCTCCAGAAGCGACATATCGGTTTCGAGGAAGCACTTGTAAAGATCGCTAATCAGCTTGGTTGCCTGTTTGACTTGCTCGCCTTCAAGACCCAGAGCATAGGCAATTTGACGACCATGATGGCCTGAAATGCCACTCGCCGGATCGACACTGACAGTCAGGATTTTTTCCGGCGTTTTTTCTGCCACTTCTTCGATATCCATACCGCCTTCGGTCGAGGCGATGAAAGAAATGCGCGAGGTGGCGCGGTCAACCAATGCAGAGAGATAAAGTTCACGGGCAATATCTGACCCATCTTCGACATAAATACGTCCCACTTCACGGCCTTCGGGGCCGGTCTGATGGGTAATCAATGTCATGCCAAGCATACGTTCGGCTTCGCTGCGCACCTCATCAAGAGATTTCACAACTGTCACGCCGCCGCCTTTGCCGCGACCACCAGCGTGAATTTGCGCTTTCACGACCCAAACCGGCCCACCTAATTGCTCTGCCACTTTGACAGCTTCATCAGCTGTAAATGCGACACCGCCTTGAGGTACGGGCACGCCATATTCTTTTAAGACCTGTTTGGCCTGATATTCGTGAATATTCATATGTCTCTATCCGCTCTGTTAAATAGTGAGCGAACGCTACATTATGGTCGCGCCTATCTCAACATTAAATTCGGCTAATTGACGATAATTTCACGTTTTTCGTCATTTGCCCCATCACCCAGAGCTGGCAACACAATATGTGTGCCATCTTTCGCCAAGACCACGCCCTCATCACGCACCTCATCCACGCCGCGCATGAAAATAGAGGCCACCAACTGGTTTTGCGGCACTGGCGCATAATGCGAAAACACCAGCATGGTTGCTTGCGCTTCATTGGCAGCCAGCGCGGCTTCAACCGGTGAGGTGTGGTAATCCAACGTGTCCTCAATCAGCTGACCGAGCTTTTCCTGCCCAGCTTTTCTCAAGATTTGTGATGTCGACCGCACCAAATCAGGCTGCAGAACCTCATGCACCAAAACATCAGCTTTCTGCGCGGCGTCAATCAAATTGCCATATTTTGTTGTGTCACCGCTGATCACCACAGAGCGACCACGATAGTCAAAGCGATAGCCATAGGACGGCTCAATCGGCGGGTGGTTCACGCGAAACGCTGACACTGTCACCTCGCCATCTTGATAAATCGTCATCATGCCCTTTTCAGGGGCGACAAACGGATGCGCCTTCAAGCCTGCGGTCTTGCTTGGCATAATAGCCTCGCCGTGGTGGCCTGTGCGATAGCCATAATCCAAGCCATAGGCCATGTTGAAACCGTCGACCACTTGGTTCACGCCAGGGCCGCCATAAACATTCATTTGGCTATCACGTCCGCGCGCCCAACTGGCTAAATGCAGTTCGCCGAGGGACGAAATATGATCGGAATGAAAATGCGTCAACAAGACCGCATTGAGACGGCCCACCGGCAGACCCAATCCGGTCAAAACATCGGTTGAACGCGCGCCCGAGTCGACGACGAAAAACTTGTCGCCAAGCAGAACCGCAGTGCAGCTTTGCGCCCGCCCGCGCCCCATAGGCGAGGCCGTACCGCAAAACACAATGTCGATTTTATCACCGCCATAGTGATCAGTATTTTGTGACAAAACGCGGGTTAAAGCACGCTCGACCAGCCAATCTTGTGCCGCTTGGTTATTCATAATAAACCCGCGACCGGCGATGATCACAACAACCACCGCCACCACAGCAATAATAATCCGTCTTCCGATTTTCGACATTTTGACCTCCCATATTTTTGATCATATTGGCACTATGTATGCCACTTGTCAAAAGGGAAAAAAAAGGCCGTTGCCGGCCTTTTCCTTATTATTCGAGACTATTTCAGTTTTTTATTAATGCTCTTACAAACCGTTAGCAGCCCATCAACGGCGGCCACTGATTTTTTGAACATGGCGCGCTCTTTGGCGTCGAGTTTAATTTCGACAACCCGCTCCACGCCTTTAGCACCAATCACCACAGGCACGCCGACATAGATATTTTTCTGACCATATTGGCCGCTCAAATGCGCCGCACATGGCAGCACGCGCTTTTGGTCTTTCAAATAGGCTTCGGCCATTTCAATGGCTGAGGCAGCAGGCGCGTAAAACGCTGAACCGGTTTTCAACAGACCAACGATTTCAGCACCGCCATCGCGTGTGCGTTGCACAATTTCGTCGATTTTCTTTTGCGTTGTCCATTTCATTTTAATCAGGTCTGGCAAGGGAATGCCGGCCACTGTTGAATAGCGCACAGATGGCACCATTGTGTCGCCGTGTCCGCCCAAAACAAAAGCGGTGACGTCTTTAATGGAAACATTGAATTCCTCGGCCAAGAAAGCGCGGAAACGACCAGCGTCCAAAACACCAGCCATGCCGACAACTTTGTTTTTCGGAAGGCCAGAGAATTTTTGCAAAGCCCAAACCATGGCGTCGAGCGGATTGGTAATACAAATCACAAATGCGTCAGGGGCATATTTTTTAATGCCCTCGCCGACTTGCTGCATGACATTAAGGTTGATCTCAATCAAATCATCGCGGCTCATGCCAGGCTTGCGCGGCACGCCAGCAGTAACGATGACGACGTCAGCGCCTTTAATGCCAGAATATGATTTTGTGCCTGACAGATTGGCGTCAAAATGACTCGGCGCAGCACTTTGCTCCAAGTCCAAGGCTTTGCCCTTGGCAATGCCGTCATTAATATCAAAGACGACAACATCGCCGAGTTCCTTCAAACCAACCAAATGAGCAAGTGTGCCACCGATTTGTCCGCCGCCAATCAAGGCAATTTTTTTACGAGCCATGAGCTTCCCCTGTGAAGTAATTATGATGGCAGTGAACTAGCGCGTTTAGACAAAAAGTGCAAGTCAGACAGCTTCATCAGAAACCGCACTGACATGAGCTAAAGCCAAATATTCTTGGCTTTGCATTTCCATCAAACGCGAGACCGTTCGTTCAAATTCAAAAGCCCCATCACCGGATGGGTATAAAT
>JAYOCI010000155.1:0-3264 GCA_038105345.1 Rhodobiaceae bacterium | reverse complement strand
CACAGTGACGTGATTCCATAAAAAAGGGCGACCCGCAGCCGCCCTTAACAATTCGCATTAAATGACGCATAATAAATATTATGACAAATTATTGATTAAATCAGTTAAGAGTGACGCCATCGACGACAATTTTATTGCCAAGTTCTGTTGTTGAGCTGAGGCCATTTGCCAAGGAAAGAAAGTCTTGTTCAATGGCGCGGGCAACCGTATTGCCATTGGCCAAGGCGGTCTGTTTTTTTGGAGGCGTCTATATAACCCTGATAGCCGACGATGCCGACCGCTGCCAGAATACCAATAATGGCAACGACAACAAGCAGCTCAATAAGAGAGAAACCGAAGGATCTTTCGACCCTTTTTTCATTAACACAACACCACACGCACAATGTTTAACAAAATCTCAATCAAACTCCAAGCCGTCAAATGCAGGAATAATGTTTTTTGGCAATTCGTTGCATAATTGTGCGTAATCCATATCGACATGGAGATTGGTCAAAATGGCACGCTTCGGCTTAAACCGCTCGATTTCAGCCAGCGTTTTATCAAGATGAAAATGGGTCGGGTGCGGGGCGCGCCTCAGCGCATCGACAACCCAGCACTCCAAACCTTCAAGCATTGGATAGCTTTCTTCGGGTATATCACTGATATCACTTGAATAAGCAATATTTTGAAAGCGGAATCCGAGGGAGTCGATATTGCCGTGTATTTGGCGAAATGGCGTCGCTGTAATGGTGCCGCCCTCACCTGCCACCGTAATCTCTCGGTAGGGAGTTTTGATGCGATTATCTTTCAAAATGGCCGGATAAAGTGTGCCGGCGCTTTGCTCAAAACAATATCCAAAGCGACTGGTGAGAGTTTGCGATGTCGCTTCGTCCATCCAAACCTCAATGCGCTTTTGTTTGGCGTAAACTATGGCGCGTACATCATCAATACCGTGCGTTTGGTCGGCATGATCATGCGAATAAAGAATGGCGTCGAGCCAAGTGACATTTGCGTCAATCAGCTGGTTTCGCATATCCGGCGAGGTGTCAATCAGCACATTGGTCGTGCCCTCTTTGCCCGTGCGCTGCACCAGCAAAGAACAGCGCGTGCGTCGGTTTTTCGGATTTTCGGGGTCGCAATCGCCCCAATTACCGTCCAAGCGCGGCACACCACCGGAAGAGCCGCAGCCCAAAATCCGAAAGCTTAAGCTCATAGGCTAACCGGCCTCTTGGCTTTGGAGAACAGCGTAAAGAAATTATCGCTGGTAATACGCGCCAGTTCTTCAGTTGAAACGCCTTTCAAATCTGCCAGCATGGCCGCCGTGTCAGCGACAAAGGAAGGCTCATTGCGCTTGCCCCGATGCGGCACCGGGGCAAGAAACGGCGCATCGGTCTCGACCAAAAGTCGTTCCAGCGGAATCGATTGAATGGTCTCTCGTAACTCAGTTGCATTCTTGAATGTCGCAATACCGCTTATGGAGATATAAAATCCGATATCGAGGGCGCGGCGCGCTAAATCAGGCCCGGCCGTGAAGCAATGGATAAGCCCGGGATAGTCGCCCTTCCCCATTTCATCTTCGAGAATATCAGCCGTGTCTTCATCGGCATCACGGGCGTGCACAATCAACGGCAGTCGGCTTTCGCGGCATGCTTCAATATGGGCGCGAAAATTGCGCTGTTGCGCGTCGCGCGGACTGTGTTCGTAAAAATAATCAAGGCCGGTCTCGCCAATACCGACTACTTTTTCATGTTCGGCCAGGGCGACAAGCTGAGCGGCATCGGTCTTCGGCTCGCGCCCCGCCTCATGCGGATGAATGCCGACCGAGCACACCAAAGCGTCGCTGGTTTCTGCCAGCGCGATGATTTTCTCGGCTTCGGTGATTTTGGTTGATATGGTCACCATCAAGTCGACACCCGCCGCTTTGGCGCGCGCCAATACGTCGTCGCGATCGGCGTCAAAGTCTTTAAAATCCAAATGGCAATGGCTATCAACCAGCATATCAGCCTCTAAATATATTGTCCGTCATCAACCGTGATGGTTGTGCCCGTCATGCCGCTGCCTTGCGGTCCGGCCAAGAGCAACAACGCGCCATCCAAATCTTCTTCACCGGCCAGCCGACGGCGCGGCCAGCTCGCTATTTGCTTTTTACCGCCATCGGTCTGCCACCAGTAATCATTTATTTCGGTTTCAATATAGCCCGGACAAATCGCATTTATATTAATTTCGCTACGCGCCCATTCGCGTGCCAACCCACGCGTCATCATGATAATGCCGGATTTTGACATGCAATAAGGCGTTAAACCCGGCAACACATTATAGCCGCCGACCGAAGCGATATTGATAATACGCGCCGCCGAACCTTGCGCCATGTGATGGCGGGCAAATTCGGTGGCGAGGAAAAACGGTGCGGTCAGATTTGTGCCCAAGACCTGATGAAAATCTTCCGGCGAATAGTCGAGCGCCGTTTTGTCGACATTCATGCCGGCATTATTGACCAAAATATCGGGCATTAAATCCTGCTCGCGCAGCGTATCGAAAAAAGCCGGAAGTTTGTCGAAATCGGTTACATCCAAGCCAAAGGCGTGCGCCGCGCCGCCCTGCGCGTTAATTTCTTTTTGCAATTCGGCTAATTTTTCCTCGCGCCGCGCCGTGATAATGACACGCGCACCGGCCGCTGACAGGACTTGCGCAAAGCGCACGCCAAGCCCTGAGCTGGCGCCGGTCACCAGCGCCGTTCGGCCCGTTAAATCAGTATTGGTCGAAATTTCGCCCACGTTTCTCTCCTAAATTTTCGCTGCGCACTTTGACATTGTTCTGCTTTCTTTGCCACAATAAAGCAAAGCGGGAGAAGAATATGAGCAATGCTGAAACAGAAAATCTGCCGGTACTGCAACTGGATGTGATTTCAGATGTGATTTGTCCATGGTGCTTTATCGGTAAGCGCAAGTTGGACGCGGCATTGGAAAGCCTTACGGATGTGCGTATTAATTTGATGTGGCGTCCCTATCAGCTTTACCCGGACACACCCACTGAAGGGGCCGACCTGACGGCCAAAATAAAACAGCGCTATGGCGAAGAAGGTGTCAAGAAAATGCGCGAAAACATAAAGGTGGCGGCTGAAGGCACGAATATTGATTTTGCTTTTGAAAAGATAAAAATCACGCCCAATACAATGAATGCGCACCGGCTCATTCGGTGGGCGGCCAGCACCGGCCAACAGCATATGATTGCTGAAGCCCTGTTTTCTGCCCATTTTGAGCAAGGACGCAATATTGGTGATGTCGC
>JAYOCI010000017.1:15818-17677 GCA_038105345.1 Rhodobiaceae bacterium | reverse complement strand
CTGATTGAATCGCTGCAGCATGGTGGCATTTCGAATAATGTGAAAGTCAATCTGGAATGGATGGACGCGCAAATTTTTGAAAAAGAAGACGCCGCCGTTCATCTGGAAAAAGTCAATGGCATTTTGGTGCCGGGCGGTTTTGGTGAGCGCGGGGCAGAGGGAAAAATCGCCGCGGCTAATTTCGCCCGCACCCGCAATGTGCCGTATTTCGGTATTTGTTTTGGTATGCAAATGGCTGTGCTGGAAGCGGCGCGCAATATGGCTGGCATCCGCGACGCCACCTCATCGGAATTTGGCCTGTCTGGCACGCCAGTTGTCGGCCTGATGACTGAATGGGTCGACGGCAAAGTTTTGGAAAAGCGCGGCCTCGGTTCAGATTTGGGCGGCACAATGCGCTTGGGCGCCTTTGAAGCCTATCTCAAGCAAGGCAGTCGGGCCGAAGACATTTACGGCACACGCGTGATCTCTGAACGCCACCGTCACCGCTATGAGGTGAATATGGATTATCGCGCGCAATTGGAAGCCAAAGGGCTGATTTTCTCCGGCGTGTCGCCCGATGGCGTGCTGCCCGAAATTGTCGAAATTCCTGACCACCCATGGTATATAGGTGTTCAGTTTCATCCGGAACTTAAGTCGCGCCCGTTTGCGCCGCATCCGTTATTTGCGTCCTTTATCGAAGCGGCGCTCACTCAAAGTCGTTTGGTTTAGACCAGCGGGCAAGGAAATCTGATGAGCCTATTGAGCCTCAAAAATTACGATATCAAAATTGGCGATGGCGCGCCCCTCGTGGTCATGGCCGGTCTGAATGTTTTGGAAGATGAAGGTCTGGCGCTGGAAGTCTGCGCCGAATTAAAATCCATCTGCGCCGATTTGCAATTGCCATATATTTTCAAAGCTAGTTTTGATAAGGCCAATCGCTCATCAATCAAAAGCTATCGCGGCCCGGGCCAAGAGGCAGGCTTGCCGATTTTGGCCGCCGTCAAAGCAGCCCATGATGTGCCCGTGGTGACCGATATTCACACAGCCGAACAAGCCGCGCCAGTTGCGGAAATCGCTGAGGTTGTTCAATTGCCGGCATTTTTGGTACGGCAAACCGATTTGGTGGTGGCAGCGGCGCAAGCCGTGGCGGCGCAGGGCGGTTGGCTTCATGCTAAGAAAGCGCAATTTTTGGCGCCATGGGATTGCGCCAATATTATTTCGAAAGCCCGTGAAGCCGCGCCTGATGTGCAAGTCATTTTGTGCGATCGCGGTTCCAGCTTTGGCTATAATAATTTGGTGGTCGACATGCTGGGCATTCCGGAGATGAAAAAACTTGGCGTGCCCGTAACCATGGACGCCACTCATGCAGTGCAATTGCCCGGCGCCGACCCGCGCACGGCAGGTGCCAGCACCGGTGGCCGCCGCGATGGCGTCAGCGTTTTGGCGAAAGCCGCAGTTGCCGCTGGTGCCAATGGTGTGTTTTTAGAATTTCACCCGCGCCCCGACGAAGCATTATGCGACGCACCGAGTTGCTTGCCATTGGATAGCGCGCGCGATTTATTGACGACCTTGAAAGTCATCCATCAGGCGGTGAATTAATCAGCGGCCGCGATAGGGGGGCACGCCTTGGTCGGGAATGAAAAGTCCGGCCGGTGGCTCACTGGTTTGCCAAAACACATCAATCGGAATACCGCCGCGCGGATACCAGTAACCGCCAATTCGTAGCCATTTTGGCTGCATGCAAGCGATCAAACGCTTGGCCACCAAAAGCGTGCAATCTTCGTGAAAAGCACCATGGTTGCGAAAACTTGACATGAATAATTTGAAACTTTTGCTCTCCACCAAAAATTGGTCGGGCACATAATCAATCACAATATGGG
>JAYOCI010000017.1:0-15808 GCA_038105345.1 Rhodobiaceae bacterium | reverse complement strand
CGGACAAATTGAGGTGAATTCCGGCACCGCAAAGCGGGCGACATATGTCGTATCGGGATGCGGGTTGGGCACGCGCTCCAGCACCGCTTCGTCGGGCGAAGCCGGCAGGCTGCTTTGTTGTCCCAGCATGGTGGCGCCGGTCGTGTCACTGCCTTTAGTGGCCATGTTGACTCCCCTGATAAAGACATGAATGACCGAGACTATCGCGGAACACTTCAACGGCGCATAATTGCGGCAGGTCTTGTTGCAGCACGCCCCACAGCCATAGGCAGATATTTTCCAGCGTCGGCTTTTCCAAGCCTTTAATCTCATTGAGCATTGAATGATCAAGTTGCGCGCGGGCAGCATCGAGCAGCTGGCCAACCCGTTCGAGGTCGACAATTTGGCCATTCTCATCTGGCTGGCCCTCAACCGTTATGCGCGCGCGAAAACTATGACCATGCACGCGCGTGTTCGGGTGCCCTTGCGGATAATGGTCAAGGGTATGAGCAGCATCGAAGTTAAATTCACGCGATAGTTTCATGCAGCGGTTTATGCCCGATTAGCATGTCACGGTCAATCGCGGGCTAATCAATGCCGATAATTTTATGAGTTTGCAGGCTCAATCGCCATTGCGGGTTTTGCAGACAATAGCTGATCGCCGCTTGCACATTATGCCAACTGCTTTCCGCTTCGCCCGTGTCCATCGGCTGTAAGAAAAAATGCTCAAAATCGAGGTCGGCAAAATCATCGGGCGAGAGCGTGTCTTGCGGATAGACGAATTTCAGCTCATGGCCGCGGGTTTGTTTCAGTGGCGCTTGCGGTTTAGGGCTAACGCAAATCCAGTCGACGGCTTCGGGCACTTCAATCGTGCCATTGGTTTCAACCGCTGTTTCAAATCCGCGGGCGGCCAAAATTTCTAAAAGGCTGGTGTCTAATTGCAAACACGGCTCACCGCCGGTGAACACAATATAGGCGTCCGCGCCAATCGTGGCTTCCGGCCACAGAGCTTGCAATGCATCTGCCAAAGCCTCGGGGCTGGCGAATTTACCGCCATTTTGACCATCCGTGCCGACAAAATCCGTATCGCAGAAAGTGCATTGGGCGGTCGCGCGGTCGCGTTCAAGGCCAGACCATAAATTGCAGCCTGCAAAACGACAGAATACTGCTGGGCGACCGGCTTGCGCGCCTTCGCCTTGCAGGGTGAGAAACATTTCTTTGACGGCATAGCTCATGCGTTATTCCATTTTTCAAAGCCAGCTTGGCGTAAGTCGCAGGCTGGGCAATCGCCGCACCCATAACCCCAATCATGGCGCTGGCTGCGGTCACCACGATAGCAGCTGTGGCTTTCCTCAATAATCAGGTCAATCAGGGCTTGTCCACCGAGCTGATGGGCCAAGGCCCATGTTGCCGCCTTATCAATATGCATCAGCGGCGTCTCAATGGTGATTTGGCTTTCCATGCCTTTTTGAATGGCCAGTTGCAGGGCATCCAAACTATCGCGGCGGCAATCGGGATAGCCAGAAAAATCGGTTTCGCACATGCCGCCAATCAAAACATGCAGGCCGCGCCGATAGGCCAAAGCGGCGCCATAAGTTAGGAATAATAAATTCCGGCCCGGCACAAAGGTCGATGGCAAATTATTGTCGAGCATTTTGATTTCGCCATCACCAATCAGCGCTGTGCCGCCAATTTCGGCGAGGGCGGGCAGTGCTAATGTGTGATCATCGCCCAATTTTTCGGCCCAGTCTGGATGCAGTGCCACCATTTGCTGACGCAGTCGCGTGCGGCAACTCAGCTCAACCTTATGGGTTTGGCCATAGTCAAAGCCGAGGGTTTCGACACGTTGATAATGGGTCAGCGCATGGGCAAGGCAAACGGCGGAATCTTGTCCGCCGGAAAATAATACCAAAGCTGTCTGTTGTGCGCTCATGTCTCGTGTCACTTTACTTTCATTTAGCCGCAATTGACCTAACTCCGACCGCTTCGTCAAGCTGCATCTACTTATATTTGCAAGGGGGCGGGAAAAGGTTTAAGACAAGCAATCATTTTGGAACAGTAATGGGGCAGTCATGACCGGCATTTTGGATATCATTGGGCGCGAAATTTTAGACAGTCGGGGCAATCCGACAGTCGAGGTCGATGTGGTTCTAGAGGATGGCAGTTTTGGCCGCGCCGCCGTGCCATCTGGCGCTTCAACCGGTGCTTATGGAGCCGTTGAATTGCGCGATGGAGACCCTGACCGCTATTTTGGCAAAGGGGTTTTGAAAGCCGTCGATGCCGTCAATGGCGAGATTTACTCAGCCCTTTGCGGCATGGATGCCACCGAGCAATTGCATATTGATAAAACGCTGATTGCGCTTGATGGCACGACCAATAAGTCACGTTTGGGCGCCAATGCGATGCTGGGTGTTTCGCTGGCTGTGGCCAAAGCCGCGGCGGAAGCGCAAATGACCCCCTTATGGCGCTATATCGGCGGCGCCAATGCGCGTGTATTGCCTGTGCCAATGATGAATATCGTCAATGGCGGTGCGCACGCTGATAATCCGATTGATGTGCAAGAATTCATGATTATGCCGCTGGCCGCCAATAGTCTCAGCGAAGCGGTGCAAATGGGCGCCGAAGTATTTCATACGCTGAAAGGTCTGTTGAATGCTGATGGCTTGGCCACTGGGGTTGGCGATGAGGGAGGCTTTGCACCTAATTTAGCCTCTACTGATGCGGCTTTGGGCTATGTGATGAAAGCCATTGAAAAAGCTGGTTATAAGCCGGGCGAGGATATTTATCTGGCGCTCGATGCGGCGGCGACTGAGTTTTGTGAGAAGGGCGTTTATCATCTGGCTGGCGAGGGCAAAAAACTCGACGGCGGTGAAATGGCCGCTTATTGGGCTGATTTATGCGGCCGTTATCCGATTATCTCGATCGAAGATGGTATGGATGAAAATGATTGGGACGGCTGGAAAGCTCTAACAGATGCCATTGGCGATAAAGTGCAATTGGTCGGTGATGATTTATTCGTCACCAATCCAACACGCTTGGCTGAAGGCATTAAACAGGGCGTTGCCAATTCAATATTGGTTAAGGTTAACCAAATCGGCACGCTGTCAGAAACATTGGAAGCCGTCGAAATGGCGCATAAGGCGTCTTATACGGCCGTCATGTCTCACCGGTCAGGTGAAACAGAGGATGCGACGATTGCCGATCTGGCTGTGGCCACTAATTGCGGTCAAATCAAAACCGGTTCGCTGGCGCGCTCTGACCGTTTGGCGAAATATAACCAGCTTTTGCGAATCGAAGAATCACTTGGCGAGCATGCAATTTATCTTGGTAAATCAATACTTAGATAGAATTTCTTCGACTCGGAATTGATTTTTTCTTGACCCAACGAATCAAATCGTGATTCGTTAGCGCATGATTCGTTTTATGACATCTCGGCCCTCAAGCCGCACTATTGGTAAGTCGCCCGTGCGCTTGCGCCAGCTTCTGCCAACTGTGGCCATGATGCTGGTGATTGTCGGTTTGACCTATCAATCTTTGCAGGGCGAGCGTGGTTTAAGCGGCTGGCAAGAGCTGCAAAGCCAACGCGCTGCCAAACAGCATGAATTGTCAGTCCTGCAGCAGGCCAATGGCGATTTGCAGCAGCAAATTGCGCGGCTCAGCGGTGATACGCTGGATCACGATTTTCTGGATGAGCGTGCGCGTAAAGTGCTTGGTCTGGTTGGCCGCGATGAAGTGGTTGTGTTTAATCAACATCTTCGCCGCAACTGAGCTTGAATCCTCTATATTTTCTGAACTAATCGGCGTATAAAATCACCATGACTGTGGTGATAGATAACACTTCGGGCGCCCGCGTTCGCCATCCTGAAAAGCAAAAAAATGCCGACACGCCGATATTGCGCAAGCCGAGCTGGATACGGGCAAAAGCCCCCGGCTCGCCGATCTATGCCGAAACCAAAGCAATTGTGAAAGAAAATGGTCTGGTCACTGTCTGCGAAGAAGCGGCCTGCCCGAATATTGGTGAATGCTGGTCACAGCGTCATGCCACTTTTATGATTATGGGTGAGATTTGCACCCGCGCTTGCGCCTTTTGCAATGTCGCCACTGGCGTGCCGCAAGCGCTTGATGCCAATGAGCCAGCCCATGTCGCCGATGCGGTCGCCAAATTAGGTTTGCGCCATGTCGTTATCACCTCGGTTGACCGCGATGATTTGGCGGACGGGGGCGCACAACATTTTGCCGATACGATTTTCGCCATTCGCGCTAAATCGCCCAATACAACGATTGAAATTCTAACGCCTGATTTCTTGCGCAAAGATGGCGCGCTTGAGACTGTCGTGGCGGCGCGGCCTGATGTTTTTAACCATAATTTAGAAACCGTACCGCGGCTTTATCTCTCAATTCGCCCGGGTGCGCGCTATTTCCATTCGTTGAACCTGCTGCAACGCGTCAAACAGCTCGACCCGAGCATTTTTACCAAATCCGGTATTATGGTGGGGCTTGGCGAGGGCCGCGATGAGGTCATGCAAGTCATGGATGATATGCGCTCTGCCGATATTGATTTCATCACCATTGGGCAATATTTGCAGCCGACGCGCAAACACGCGGCCATTGACCGTTTTGTGACGCCAGAAGAATTTGACGGCTATGCCACAGTGGCCCGTTCAAAAGGCTTTATGATGGTGTCATCGACGCCGCTGACGCGCTCATCGCACCATGCGGATGACGATTTTGAAAAGCTGAAAGCTGCCCGCGCAGCCAAAGAAGCCTAGTTTCGTGCAGACCATTAAACTCACACGTCAAAGCCCATTCACGGCGCAGCAAATGTACGACATGGTGATTGATGTCGATCATTATCACGCTTTTGTTCCCCATTGCACGGCTTCGCGTGTGCGTGAGCGCCGCGATGATGGGTCCATGCTGGCCGATTTGGTGATTGCCTATAAGTTTTTGCGCGAAACCTATCGCAGCGAAATTAAGCTTGATGACGCGCCTTTGCGTGTCACGGTCAAACAAGATCGCGGGCCGTTTCGGCATTTGTTCAATCAATGGCAGTTCGTCGATACTGACAGCGGCAGCGAGGTGATATTCGAATTGCAATTTGAGTTTGCCGTGCCCTTATTGCGCAAAGTGATTGCGCCGATGATGACCCGCGTGGTTGAGCGTTTTATCGAAGCCTTTGAAACGCGCGCGATAGAGCTTTACGGAGCTGAGCGCGATTAGCTGCTAAGCCAGCCGCTCCAGCATCATATCCATGGCTGCATTGACTGTGGCAAGACGCACTTGTGTGCGGCCAATATCGCCAAATTGATGACATTTGTGGGTAATGCCATCAGCCGTGGCGGTCGCCATATGCACAGTGCCCGCAGGTTTTTCGACCGAGCCGCCACCCGGGCCAGCAATGCCGGATACGGCGACTGTCAAATGAGCAGTTGTCATATCAAAGGTGTTTTGCGCCATTGACTGCACGACTTCTTGGCTTACCGCGCCATGTTGTTTCAGCAGTTCGGCCGGCACATTCAACACTTCGCGCTTGGCGCGATTGGAATAGGTGATGAAACTGCGCCCGATAACCACTGAGGAGCCAGGAATTTCGGTCAAAAGGGCGGCAATCAATCCGCCTGTGCATGACTCCGCCGTGGCGACGCGCATATGGCGTTCGCCGCAAATTTTCAGCAGGCGTTCGGCCTTTTCAATCAATAGTGCATCAAACATAATTGTCTCCCTTACAGCCAACCATAGGCTTGCGCTAAGAGCAGCACAAGCGCTGCGCCGCCGCCAGCTAAAATATCGTCAAACATCACCCCATGGGCGCCTTTCAGGCTTTGATCGGCCCAGCTAATCGGAAACGGTTTGATAATGTCCAAAAGCCGGAAAATAACAAAGCCAGCCGCCACCCCCGCCACTGAAAGCGGTGCGGCGCTGAGAGCCAAAAATAATCCGGCAACCTCATCAATAACAATCGCTGATGGGTCTTTGTCGTCGCTATGCGCCAGCCAGATAGTGCAGGCGATATGGCCCAAGACATAGGCGATAAGGCTAGCTATCAGTAAGCCCAGCGCGCCGACATATTGGGCGATAAAAATGGCTGGCGGCACGGCGGCCAAAGATCCCCATGTGCCAGAGGCGGGGCGCAGTAAACCGCTACCAAAAAAACTACCGACCAAAACGGCTGGATGGAAAAAACGCAAATTGGGCGGCAGTGTATGAAGTTTAATCATCGGTGCGGCTCGCAGGCGGCATCATCACGGTGACGCTGGCTTGTGCGGCAATGCCTTCACCGCGACCGGTAAAGCCCAAGCCTTCTGTGGTTGTCGCCTTGACCGAAATGCAATCGACCGGCAGGCCAGCAATGCCCGCAATGGCGGCGCGCATAGATTCGCGATGCGGGCCGATTTTTGGTTCTTGGCAGATAATCGTCACATCCATATGGCTAATCTGCGCCTGATGCTGTGCCGCCAAGGCGACCGCATGGCTGAGAAAATCGGCCGATGGGCGGCCTTTATTGGCGTTTTGTGTGTCGGGAAAATGATCACCAATATCGCCCAGCGCCAAAGCCCCCAATAGGGCGTCAGTCAGCGCGTGTAAGGCCACATCGGCGTCGGAATGGCCGATTAAGCGGCGATTATGGGCAATTTCAACACCGCCCAGCATAATCGTTTCGGCGCTGCCAGCGTCGCCGAGTTTATGCACGTCAAAGCCGGTGCCCGTGCGTGGCCATAATTGCGCCGCTGCTGCGGGCTGAAAATCTTCTTCATGCGTCAGTTTGATATTTGCCGCATCGCCTGCGACCAGCGCTAAACTCAATCCAGCCATTTCAGCGACAGCCGCATCATCGGTTAATCCGGCGGGGGCTTTCAAATGCGCCGCCAAAATGGCTTCATAATGAAAAGCCTGAGGGGTTTGCGCTTGCCACAAGCCGTCGCGGGACACGGTTTCGACAATGACACCATCTTCCACACGTTTTAGCGTATTGGTCACGGCCAAGGCTGGAACGGCACCAGCCGCCGAGCCAAGCCCCGCCAAACAACGCGAGATTAATTGCTGCGAAACATAGGGGCGGGCACCGTCATGAATAACCACTTGCTTGGCCTGTGTGGCGCCCAGCGCGCGCAGGCCAGCAAGCACAGATTCCTGCCGACTATCACCGCCATGGGCTACAATAATATTATTGTAATTCAGATGTTTAATGCAGTTTTCATAAAGCGATACATCATCTTTGTGAATGACCACGCAAATACAGTCAATCTGACTATGACGAGCGAAGGCTTCAATGCTGGCGGTCAGCACTGTTCGCCCGTTTGCATCGCCGGGCAGTGGCCGATATTGCTTGGGCAAGCCTTCGCCTGCACGTTGGCCGCGTCCTCCGGCAAGAATGATCGCCGCGGTTGTTGTCTGAGACAGAGAAGATGAAACTGTTGCATTCATGGCGACAAGTTAGCCTGATGTTATCAGAAAGGCGATATTTTTCTTAAAATGGCTTGCTCTCCGCTCGCTTTGCCTGCATTTTAGGCATTCATGCAATTGTCAGGAAGTTGCACAAATAATGACCAGCCCCTTGTCAGCTCTTGCGCCATCGTCAGATGCCGCGCCATCCTTGTTTCTCGCGCCCATGTCTGGGGTGACGGATCACGCATTTCGGCGCAGTGTGGCGGCGGTTAGTGGCGCTTATGTGGTTTCGGAAATGGTCGCCAGTGAGGAATTAGTGCGGCAACGCAAAGATGTCGTGGTGCGGGCCGAGGGCAAGGGCTTGCAACCATTTATCATGCAATTGGCTGGCCGCGATCCGATGTGGATGCGCGAAGGGGCGCGTCTCGCCTGTGAGGCGGGTGCTGATGTGGTGGATATTAATATGGGCTGTCCGTCGCGGCAGGTGACGGGGGGCCTGTCTGGTTCGGCGTTAATGCGCGATGAAGAGCTGGCAAGGCAGATTATCGAAGCGACCTGTGAGGGCAGCCGAAAACCAGTCACTCTCAAAATGCGCCTTGGCTGGGATCATCAAAGCCTCAATGCCCCGCAATTGGCCAAAATAGCCGAGCAGGCGGGCATCGCTATGATCACGATTCATGGCCGCACGCGTTGTCAGTTTTATAAAGGGCAAGCCGATTGGGCGGCGGTGCGGCGCGTCGTTGAGGCGGTATCGATTCCGGTGGTGGTGAATGGCGATATTGTCGACGGGGCATCGGCGCAAGCGGCTTTGAAGGCATCCAAGGCTCGTCATGTCATGGTCGGGCGCGCGGCCATTGGCCAGCCTTGGTTGCTTGGTCAAATCGGCCGTTTTTTGCAAAGCGGTGTGTGGCCAGCGGCGCCTGATGCATTGCAACAGGCAGAGATTTTTACCGAATGGTATCGCGCTTGTTTGGCGCTTTATGGCGAGCCATTGGGTGTGCGTATTGGGCGCAAACATATTGCTGGCTTTATTGAGGCGCATCTCGGTGCGGCGCGCGGCCGCGCCATGCGGGCGCAAATTTGTCAGCTCAGTGACCCGAAACAAGTCGAGGCGGCCATGCAGTCGCTTTATCGGCAAGATAAATCTAGTGAGGTAGCAGCGTGAACTCAGTTGGCCATGAAAAATTAGTGCTAGATGCCATTCCCCAGCCAGTATTGTCGATCGCCAAAAATGGACGTATCAGCTATGCCAATTTTGCCGCGCAGGAGTTTTTTGGTTCCAGCTTAACCGTATTGCAAAAACTGTCTTTTGCTCAAGTGGCGCCATTTGGCAGTCCAGTGGTCGGGCTGGTCGAAAAATGCCTGTCCGATGGTATCAGCTTTAACGAATATGGCCTTGATTTGGCTGGCCCCACCACAGGCAATGACCGCATGGTGGATATGCATGTGACGCCTTTATATTTGGCTGATGGCGAACAAGCCTTAGTGGTCATTCAAATGCGTTCCATTGCCCACCACATTGATCGGCAATTGACCCATCGTGGGGCGGCGCGTTCGGTCAGTGCGATGTCAGCGATGTTGGCGCATGAAATTAAAAACCCGCTATCGGGCATTAAAGGGGCGGCGCAATTATTGGAGTCTGATGTCAGCGACGAAAATATCGAGCTGACGCAATTGATTTGCAGCGAAACCGACCGGATTGCTGGATTGGTAGATGAATTTGAGCAATTCACTGAAACCCATGCCGATTTGGAAAGCTCGGTCAATGTTCATGCAGTGCTCGAGAATGTGCGCCTATTGGCGCATAACGGTTTTGGCAAACACGTGAATTTTGTCGAAGCCTATGACCCGTCTTTGCCGCCGGTCTTGGGCAATAAGGATTTGCTGACACAAGTATTTTTGAATTTGGTTAAAAATGCGGCCGAGGCGGTCGATGGTAAAAAAGGTGAGGTGCGACTGACCTCCGCTTATCGCCCGGGGGTTCGCTTGTCGGTACCGGGGCGGGCAAGGCCGGTGAGCCTGCCATTGGAGTTTTGTATCATCGACAATGGCAATGGGGTGCCGGAGGATATTAAACCGCATTTATTTGACCCGTTTGTAACCACGAAATCCGGCGGCTCCGGTTTGGGCCTTGCTTTGGTGGCCAAAATTATTGGCGATCACGGCGGCACCATAGAATGTGAGAGCCAGCCGGGACGAACCGTATTTTGTGTTCGCTTGCCAGTAGCAACCGACGCCATTCAATCAGGAGACGCCAATGAGTAAGGGTACAGTTCTGGTCGCCGATGATGACAAAGCCATCCGTACCGTATTAACGCAAGCCTTGGGGCGCGCTGGATTTGATGTTCGCGCCGCCAGCACCGCCGCTTCCCTATGGCAATGGGTGAGCAATGGCGAAGGCGATGTGATCGTGACCGATGTGATGATGCCGGATCAAAATGCGTTTGATTTGATTCCGCGCATTAAAAAATTACGCCCAGACCTGCCAATTATTGTGGTCAGCGCCAAAAATACGCTGGCCACGGCGATTACGGCGGCTGAGAAAGGGGCTTTTGATTATCTGCCCAAGCCGTTTGACTTGGCCGAATTGACCGGACTTGTGCGGCGGGCCATTGATGTGCCGACACAAGGGGCGGGCAATTCCATGGCTGCGTCGGATGAGGAAGCCTTGCCCTTGGTTGGTGGTTCGCCCGCCATGCAGGATATTTATCGCTCAGTGGCGCGGCTGACGCAAAATGACTTATCGGTTTTGATTACCGGCGATAGCGGCACGGGCAAAGAGCTTGTCGCCCGCGCTTTGCATGATTACGGGCGGCGCAAACGCGGCGAATTCGTGGCCTTGAATATGGCAGCCATTCCGCGTGAATTGATTGAGAGCGAATTATTCGGCCATGAGAAGGGCGCTTTTACGGGGGCCAATCAGCGCATGGAAGGGCGGTTTGCTCAAGCCGAAGGCGGCACGTTATTCCTCGATGAAATTGGCGATATGCCAATGGAAACACAAACCAGATTATTGCGGGTTTTGCAGGAGGGCGAATATACCACTATTGGTGGACGCCGCGCGATTAAGACCGATGCCCGTATTATCGCGGCCACCCACCAAGATTTGCGGCAGTTAATCCGTCAGGGCCTGTTCCGAGAAGATTTGTATTTCCGCCTGAATGTTGTGCCGCTGCGTCTGCCACCCTTGCGCGAACGGCGCGAGGATATTGCCGATCTGGTGCGCCATTTCATGACCTTGGGCGTGCGCGAGGGTTTGGCAATGAAAACCTATGACACAGAGGCGATGGAGGCGATGCGAGCCTATTCATGGCCAGGCAATGTGCGCGAATTGGAAAATCTCGTCAGGCGCATTTCGGCACTTTATGCCGAAGATGTGATCACCGGCGATATTGTGCGCATGGAAATGAGCGATAATCAGGCAGAAAACACCGCGGCCCCGCATAGCGCTAGCGAGTCCGGCAGTTTGATTGATAGTCTTTATTATCATTTGACCAGCTATTTCGAAGGCCATGGCGATGAACTGCCGCCCAATGGTTTATATGAGCGGGTTTTACGCGAGGTTGAAGTGCCGCTGATTGAATTGAGCTTACAGGCGACGCGCGGCAATCAAATTAAGACGGCCGAGCTATTGGGTCTGAACCGCAATACATTACGCAAGAAGATTCGTGATCTCGAAATTGACGTGGTGCGCGGGATTAAGAAATAAAATCCGGCTTGTCGCTGGTTTGGCCAGACGATAAGCTATCCATGAGATTGATAGGGAGAGAATCAAATGGGACAAGGTCCACTTAATGGAATCAAAATCGTTGAATTTGCTGGCATCGGCCCTGGGCCGTTTTGCGCCATGTTGCTGTCTGATATGGGAGCGGAGATTATCCGTATTGACCGCAAAGGTAGTCGCGGCGGTTCGGTCAATGACATTGGTTCGCGCGGACGCAAGTCAGTTGCGCTGGATTTGAAAAAGCCAGAAGGCATTGAAGCCTGTTTGAAATTGATTGAAAGCGCAGACGTTTTGCAAGAGGGCTTTCGCCCGGGCGTGATGGAGCGCCTTGGTTTGGGGCCGGATGTGTGTTTGGCACGCAATCCAAAACTGGTCTATGGCCGGATGACTGGTTGGGGGCAATATGGGCCGCTGGCCAATGCCGCTGGCCACGATATTAATTACATTGCCTTGACGGGCGCTTTGGCTGCCATTGGCCGCAAAGAAGCGCCGGTGCCGCCGTTGAATTTGGTCGGCGATTTTGGCGGTGGTGCTTTGTATCTGGCCATGGGCATTTGTGCGGCGCTAATTGAAGCCGGCAAGTCTGGCAAAGGCCAAGTGGTCGATTGTGCCATGACCGATGGCGCCACTTCTTTGATGAGCATGTTCTACGGCATGAAAGCATCTGGCATTTGGACCACTAATCGCAGCGATAATATGCTCGATGGCGCGGCGCATTTTTATGATGTTTATGAAACCGCAGATGGCAAATTTGTTTCCATTGGCTCGATTGAACCGCAGTTTTACGCTCTATTGCGCGAAAAGGCCGGATTTGATGACAAAGCCTTTGATGCGCAAATGGATCGCAGCGCATGGCCTGATTTGAAGCAAAAAGTGGCTGACGCTTTCAAGACCAAAACCCGCGACGAATGGGACGCCATTATGCTTGGCACAGATATTTGCTATGCGCCGGTTCTTGATATGGATGAGGCTTATCATCATCCGCATAATCAGGCGCGCGAAACGCTGGTTGAAATTGATGGTGTGGTGCAGCCAAATGTGGCCCCGCGCTTCAGCCGTACTGAAAGCAAAATCCAAGGGCCGGCGCCGATCAATGGTCAGCACAATGACACGGCGCTCAGCGAATGGGGCTTTTCAGATGATGATGTCGCCGCTTTGAAAGCTGCTGAGGCGATCTAGAGCTTAATTCTCGGCATTGACCCACCAACTGTCGACCCGCGCGCCATAGGGGGCGTGGGCGTCAGGGTGTTCGACATAATGCCATGAAGCGACCCATTGCACGGGATTGTGAAACAGAGGCACGAAATAACCACCGCTCATCAACGCCCGATCAAGGGCCCGCGCAGCAGTGATAAAATCCTCGCTCTCACGCGCTTGCGTTAAGGCATCAACAGCCCTGTCGAGGCCTTTATCGGCAATGCCGGCATAATTGCGACTGCCAGATGTGGCGGCTGCTTCCGAACCCCAATAATAGGCTTGTTCATTGCCCGGCGATAAAGAGGCGAAATAACGATAGACCATAATATCGAAATCAAAAGTCTGTAGGCGGCGTTGATATTGGCTGGCATCGAGCAGGCGAACTGATAAATCAATACCGACTTGCGCCAACATCCGCCGCCACGCCAAGGCCAAACGCTCATCCTCGCGTCTTTGCACAATGATTTCTAATTTCACAGCTTGGCCGTTGGGGGCGTGTAATTGCGTGCCTTTAAGCTGATATCCGGCATTTTCTAATAATGCCATGGCTTGACCGCGTAATTGCCGATCACGACCAGAGCCGTCGCTTTGCGGCGCGCGATAGCCTTGTGCAAGGCGGGTTTTATTGATTGCGCTTTCCTGCAAAAGCGCCATTTCAGCAGATGAAGCCGGCTGACCTTGCGCGCTCAGCTCAGTATTGCCGAAATAACTATCCGTGCGCTGGTAAACGCCGCCATAGAGAACTTTATTGACCCATTGGAAATCGAACAATAAATCCAGCGCCTGCCGTAATTCGGGGCTTTGCAGCTGGCCACGGCGCGTGTTCAAAACAAAGGCTTTCAGCCCAGAGGGGGTGGCAAGGGGAATGGCTTGTTTGCGCACACGTCCATCTGTCGCGGCTGGGAATTGATAGCCGGAAAGCCAGCGTTGTGGATTGCGTTCGAACCAAATGTCGATATCGCCGGCCTTGAAGGCTTCGAAAGCGGTGTTTTCGTCGCGAAAATAATCCTCAACAATCAGCTGAAAATTGTGCCGACCGACCATGAGCGGCAAGTCTTTGGCCCAATAATCGGGGTTCTTGGCAAACCGAACCTGCGCACCCGGGCTAATTTCCTCAATCACATAGGGGCCAGACCCCACGGGTAGCTGCAGGCTGGCGGCTTGTATGTCACGGCTTTCATAAATATGGCGCGGCAGAATTGGCATTAAGCCGATTATTAGCGGCAATTCACGATCTGGCTGGCTGGCATCAAAGTGAAAGGTGATGGTGCGATCATCAATCATCTCGACGCGTGTCACCTTGCTATAATAATAGCGATGATTAGGCCGTCCTTGGGTTTTTAACAGCTCGTGGCTAAAGGCAACATCGGCCGCGGTAACGCCAATACCATCAGAAAATCGCGCTTGTGGGCGTAACCGAAAGGTCACCTGCGAGCGATCCTCATTGGTGCTGACGGTTTCGGCTAATAGGCCATAGACGGTGAAGGCCTCATCATAATTGCGGTCGAGCAGGCTTTCGAACACGCGCTCGCGAATATTGCGCGCCGCATTGCCGCGAATAGAAAACGGATTAAGGCTATCAAAACTGCCCAATTGCGCCTGTCGCAAAGTGCCGCCAATCAAGGCTTTCGGGTCGGCGTGTCGGTAATGGGGAAAATCTGCCTCTAAGGCGGGCTGCCCATGCATGGCCAAGCCATGACTGGCAGATTGCGCCGCCGCATTTTGTGTCAGCGTGAGCAAGCCAAGTAACAGGGCAGACATATAAAACCGCATGATTAATCTTTCCGTAATGGCCACAGCAAATGCCTGAACCAGTGTAAAAACGAATTATCTTTATGGTTTAAGTAATGAAGATAGGACATTGTTTTTTCGTATTTTTCAACATCTTCAAATAATGTTTCGCGACGGTTAAGCGGGGTCGCGGCGTCCAGTTTTTTAATCTCTCGAGCCGGATTGCCAGCGGCGATTACATTGGCTGGAATATTGCTGCTCACCACGGAACCGGCACCAATCACGCTATTATCGCCAATGGTCACGCCCTTGCAGACTTTGACGCCTTCACCGAGCCAGACATTATTTCCCAAAACAATCGGCGCTGTCTGGCCGGGCGACGCAAGACGGTCATAAATACCGTGCCAATCGGCATCTGAAATATAAACCCGACTGGCAATCATCACATTATCGCCAATTTTGACGTGCGCCGCGGATACAATCTGCAATCCCGGGGTCAGCAGGCAATAGCTGCCAATATCAATACGGCCATTGCCACCTGCGCCGTCAGGCCATGTGCATAAACGCGACATTTGCCCGTTGGCGGTCGAAATATGGACGTGGTCGCCAAGATGAATATCTTTGCCGTAAATTTCTAAGCCGCGCGGCCCAATCACCTCTAAGCCTTTGCCAACACTGTCAAATTGCGGCTCTATGCGGTAACGCGTATAGATGGCACGGCAAAAATTAATCAATCGCCTTATGGCATAGGGTTTGTGATCACGCCTCACTGGTTGATGACTCCTTGGCGGCGACTTTGTTTCGCTTTTTGGGGTTTTCCAGCGGTGTTTCGCGCCATTCGAATTTTTTATAATCGGGCCGCTTTTGGATGGTTGGCTTAATCACCTCAAAATATGGCGACAAGTCAAAATCGCGCGGCGTAAATAGCGAGTGATGGCGGATATGCATGACTTCGCGCTGATTTTCACGGGTGATTTGCGGCAGAATAGGATAGCCAACCGATTGAAACGCACGGGCAATCAATGTTGAGCAAATGGCTTGCGACGGCTCACCGCTGCCCAAGGCAATCATCCGCCGTTTCCAACTATCCGGCACTGGCGGTTGCGGCAATAAAAACCGCGCCAAATCGACGACATTTTTGACGTCATAACTCATGCCCAGCGAGTCGATGATGAATTTCTGCACCGCCGCATTATCCTCAGCGGTTATTAAAGAAGGGCGGCAAATGCGTGTGTTAAAGCCGAGATATTTGGTCATGGAGACGCTGATGACGCCATCGCTCAAATCGGCTTCGACCAGAGACGCGGCATGGCCGTGTTCGTCTTTCAAACCGGCCTCGCGACCAACGTAAAAGGCGGCGTGCGACCATGTTGATTGGGTCAGATATTTAATCGCTGATGACACGCGCTGATTGCCCTCGACCAGCAGCACATCGCCGGGCCGCATATTTTTTTCAAGCTCGGCAAGCGGAATGAATTGATAGGATTGGTAATTCATTATCGGCTTTTGGATATAGCGGATAATAATCCCAGCAAATAAGCGCGATATGAAACGAAACATGAGCCTAATTTTCTAACAAATTAATGCGTTTTGTTAACACGCACGGAATAGCGCGTGCCGTCGAATTTATCAAATATTTGATTGACCTCGGCGTGGCGAATAGGTTGCGCGCTGGTGTCGCGCAAAAGGTTTTGTTCAGATACATAAGCGATATATTCGCTGTCTTCGCTTTCGGCCAATAAATGGTAAAACGGCTGATCTTTCTTAGGCCGCACCTCGGCAGGAATTGAC
>JAYOCI010000016.1:0-17722 GCA_038105345.1 Rhodobiaceae bacterium | reverse complement strand
TGTCGGCAGTGAGTCCGGTCGCGTGCGCGCCTTGGTCAATGACCGTGGAGAGCAAATTAAAGAAGCTGGCCCATCTATGCCGGTCGAAGTTTTGGGTGCCAGTGGCGCCCCGGGTGCTGGGACTATTTTCTCGGTTGTTGAGAATGAAGCACGAGCCCGTGAAGTGGCTGAATATCGGAGCCGCAAAGAACGCGAAGTCGCCAGTGCGGCCGGCCCACGCGCGGCATCGCTTGACCAGATGATGACGCAATTAAAAGATGCGGAAGTCCATGAAATGACACTGGTGGTTAAGGGCGACGTTCAGGGTTCGGTTGAGGCGATTGCGCAAGCGGCTGAAAAACTCGGAACCGATGAGGTTGTTGCGCGCGCCATTCATGTTGGCGTTGGGGCGATTACCGAAAGCGATGTCACTTTGGCCTCGGCTTCAAATGCTGTGGTTGTCGGCTTTAATGTGCGTGCCAATGCTCAGGCCCGTGCCGCCGCTGAATCCACAGGCACAGAAATTCGCTATTACAATGTGATTTATGATTTGGTTGATGATTTGACGGCCGCCAGGGCGGGATTTTTGTCACCTGACTTGCGCTAACCCGCTCTTGGCAAGGCCGAGGTTCTGGAAATCTTTGCTGTTGGCAAGGGTGAAAAAGCGGCCGGTTGTCGGGTTGTTGAAGGGCTGGTGCGCCGTGGCGCGAAAGTCCGTCTCATTCGTGATGACATTGTTATTCATGAAGGCGAGTTGAGTTCTCTGCGACGCTTTAAGGACGAGGTCAAAGAGGTTAATTCCGGACAAGAATGCGGTATGGCCTTTGAGAAATATACAGACCTTAAAGCTGGTGACATTATTGAATGTTACAGCGTTGAAGAAGTCGCCCGCACATTGGATAGCTAATCGTTATGGCCGCCGGATCTGGCAAAAAAAATATTGCAGGCAAGCCGCCGAGCCAGCGTCAGCTGCGGGTTGGCGAGGTGTTGCGCCATCGTCTCAGCGAGGTGCTACATCGGGGCGATTTTGAAGCCAAAATCTTGAAGCGCGCTGTCATTAGTGTCACGGAAGTTCGCATTAGCCCAGATTTGCGCCATGCGACGGCCTATATTATGCCGCTGGGTGGCGAGAACCTCGTCAAAATTGTCGATTTGCTAAATCTCGAAGTGCCGCGTTTGAAAAAATATGCTCTCAGCGGCATGCGCTTGAAATTCACCCCTGATATTAAATTTGCCGCTGATGTGAGTTTTGACCAAGCGGTGAAAATGGACGCGTTGTTGGCGTCACAAAAAGTGACCCGCGACACAGCCGCACCGTCTGATAGCGCCGTCGACGTTGAAGATGGTGAGTAATGGGGCGCCGTAAAAACGGTCGCGCGATCAGCGGTTGGGTCAATCTCGACAAGCCGCTTGAGCTTGGTTCCACGCCCGCCGTCGCCATTATCCGGCGACTTTTCAATGCCAATAAGGCCGGTCACGCCGGCACGCTCGACCCGCTAGCGACGGGCATTTTGCCGATCGCCTTAGGGGAAGCGACCAAGACGGTCAGCTTTATGCAAAATGCCGCCAAGCGCTATCAGGTGCGCATTGCTTGGGGGGCGGCGACCAATACGGATGATTTGGAAGGGCAAGTCATAGCCACGAGTGACCACCGCCCGACGGCGCAAGAGATTGCCGATGCGCTGGCCCATTTCACCGGCGTGATTGCGCAAGTGCCGCCGCAATTCTCAGCGATTTTGAAAAATGGGCAGCGCGCCTATGCTCTGGCACGGGCCGGTGAAACTGTCGATTTAGCGGCCCGCGACGTGCGGATTGATGACATTCAGCTACTCGACGCCAGCCAAAATGATTATGCGACGCTCGATGTCGCCTGCGGAAAAGGCGTGTATATTCGCTCTCTGGCCCGCGATTTAGCGGCGTTTTTAGGCACTTGCGGCCATGTTGTCAGCCTGCGCCGCACGCAGGTTGGCGGGTTTAACGAAAAAAATGCAATAGGGCTGGAAAAACTTCGTCTTTTGGGCCATAGTGCGCCGGATTTGGCTGCTCTTGACGCTTGTCTGCTGCCTTTGACGACCGCGCTGGACGACATCTTGGCGTTGGCCGTTGACGACACACAAGCGTCACGCATAAAGCAGGGGCAAGCGATTTCGCCGCAACTTCTCATCAACCCGCAAGGGAAGATTATGGAGCAAGGGCAATTGGTTTATGTGCATTGCGCAGATTTACCCATTGCCATTTGTCAGCTCGACGCCGATCGGCTTCGTCCTGTGCGGGTTTTTAACCTCTAATCTGGCCTCGGGCCAAGAAGGAGCTATGATGTCGATTACAGCAGAGCGCAAAGAAGCGCTGATTAAAGAACACGCAATTGGTGCTGGTGACACAGGTTCACCGGAAGTGCAAATTGCCATTCTGACAGAACGTATCGCCAATTTGACCGATCATTTCAAAACCCATGCCAAGGATAATCATTCGCGGCGCGGCCTTTTGAAAATGGTTAGCCAACGTCGTCGTTTGCTTGACTATGTTAAGGGACGCGATGAGGAACGCTATCAAGGCATTATTAAACGGCTTGGTTTGCGACGTTAAAATTTGGGGCTGGCTTCGCTTGGCGGGGCCAGCCCTCAATTATTGTTAAGCCCAATATGATCTGCTGCGGCATGGGGTCGGAGCAGAATTTTATGAGAATAGGCTTAGTCTTTCGACATATTCTCAGCATGGCCAGTGGGCAGCAATTGGGCTGTTCTGGCGTGGCGCCCAAAGCTTGGAAAGTAGTGCGGCGGGCGCTTTGATAGGAAAATCGATGTTTAAGATTACACGTGAAGAAATTGATTGGGGCGGACGGCCGCTCGTTTTAGAAACTGGGCGTATTGCACGCCAAGCCGATGGCGCTGTTCTGGCGACCTATGGCGAAACTAGCGTTTTGGCAACCGTGGTTGCTGACCGCAGTCCAAAACCAGGGTTGGACTTCTTTCCCCTGACAGTAAATTATCAAGAAAAAGCCTATGCCGCCGGTAAAGTGCCGGGCGGCTATTTCAAACGCGAAGGGCGTCCGAGCGAAAAAGAGACACTGGTCTCACGGTTGATTGACCGTCCTATTCGCCCGCTTTTTGTTAAAGGCTTTAAAAACGAAACCCAAGTCATTGCCACTGTGATGAGCCATGACCTTGAAAATGATGCCGATATTGTTGCCATGGTTGCTGTTTCAGCGGCACTGACCATTTCTGGCATTCCTTTCCAAGGCCCAATTGGCGCAGCGCGTGTCGGCTTTATTGACGGTGAATATGTGCTGAACCCAACCCTTGACCAAATGGCTGATAGCGATTTGGATCTGGTCGTTGCCGGTACTGATGATGCGGTATTGATGGTTGAATCTGAAGCCAATGAACTGCCAGAAGATGTGATGCTGGGCGCGGTTATGCACGGTCATAAAGGCTTCCAGCCAGTGATCGAAGCGTGTATCCGCATGGCTGAACAAGCTGCCAAAGAGCCACGCGTGGTGCCTGAATCAGATGATTCAGAACTGAAAGCGAAAGTGGCCTCATTGGCTGAAGCTGGTTTGCAAAAAGCCTATCAGCAAGCTGATAAACAAAAGCGCCAAGAAGCCATTGCTGAATTGCGCGACCAAGTGAATGCTGAATTGGTGAGCGAAGATGCGTCACCTGATGAGCGTATCGCTGTTTCATCTGCCTTTAAGTCAGTGGAAAGCAATATTGTGCGCGGCGGCATTCTCGACACATCAAAACGTATTGATGGTCGTGGTTTGGCTGATGTGCGTCAGATTGTTGCCGAAGCTGGCGTCTTGCCGCGGACGCATGGTTCTGCCCTGTTCACCCGCGGTGAAACACAGGCTTTGGTTGTTGCCACGCTTGGCACCGGCGATGACGAGCAATTTGTCGACGCTTTGGAAGGCACATATCGCGAGAACTTTATGTTGCATTACAATTTCCCGCCTTACTCAGTTGGTGAGACGGGCCGTGTAGGCTTCACTGGCCGCCGCGAAATTGGTCATGGTAAATTGGCCTGGCGTTCGCTGAAAGCTATGTTGCCAAGCAAAGAAGAGTTTCCTTATACATTGCGTCTGGTTTCTGAAATTACCGAGTCCAATGGTTCGTCTTCAATGGCCACAGTTTGTGGTTCTTCATTGGCGATGATGGATGCTGGTGTGCCGTTGAAAAAACCGGTTGCTGGCATTGCCATGGGTCTGATTAAAGAAGGCGATCGTTTCGCTGTCTTGTCAGATATTCTCGGTGACGAAGATCACCTTGGTGATATGGACTTTAAAGTGGCGGGTACGGCTGACGGCATTACCTCACTTCAAATGGACATTAAAATCACCGGTATTACCGAAGAAATCATGCAGGTTGCATTAGACCAAGCCAAAGGCGGTCGGGCTCATATTCTTGGCGAAATGGCCAAGTCTTTGACCGAAGCGCGTTCGGAAATGGGCGAATATGCGCCGAAGATTGAAACCATTCAGGTGCCTCAGGATAAAATCCGTGAAGTCATCGGAACTGGCGGTAAAGTCATTCGTGAAATCGTTGAAACAACTGGCGCCAAAATTGATATTGGTGACACAGGTCTGATCAAAGTGGCCTCATCAGATGGCGACGCCATCCGTGCCGCCCTTGATTGGATTAACTCAATCGTTGCTGAGCCTGAAGTCGGTGTGATTTATGAAGGTACAGTCGTGAAAACCATGGACTTTGGCGCTTTCGTCAATTTCTTTGGCAAGCGCGATGGCCTTGTGCACATCTCACAACTGGCTGATCGTCGGGTTGAGAACACCAATGACATCGTCAAAGAAGGCGATACAGTGAAGGTGAAATTGATGGGCTTTGATGATCGCGGCAAAGTGCGTTTGTCGATGAAAGTTGTCGATCAAGAAACCGGAGAAGACCTTGAGGGGAAAGCGAAGGAATCGACGGACGAATAATTAGCCGTCGTTTCGCTAAGAGCATAAACCGCCGCAGCATCGCCTGTGGCGGTTTTTCTTTGCCGCAAGGTTGAAAAATTACCAGCTGAAATTCGGCGTTAGACTTTTTTCATCACCAGCGTGCCATTGGTGCCGCCAAAGCCAAAACTATTCGACATCACACAATTCAGACCGGCATTATCGCGTCGCTCACGGATGATCGGCATATCGGCAAAATCAGGGTCAATGGTTTCAATATGCGCTGACGCGGCGATAAAATCATCTTGCATCATTAACAAAGAATAAATCGCTTCTTGCACGCCAGCCGCGCCCAGCGAATGGCCGGTTAATGATTTAGTGGCGCTAATCGGTGGGCAGTCGGCGCCAAACAGCGACCGCAGAGCTTCGATTTCTTTAATGTCGCCAACCGGCGTCGACGTCGCATGCGGGTTGATATAATCAATCGGGCAATCGAGGTCTTTCATCGCCATTTGCATACAGCGAATGGCGCCTTCACCCGAAGGTTGCACCATGTCATAGCCGTCTGAGGTGGCGCCATAACCGGCCACTTCGGCGTAAATTTTAGCGCCGCGTTTCTTCGCCCGTTCCATTTCTTCCAGCACCACAACACCAGCGCCGCCGGCAATGACAAAGCCATCGCGGTTGACGTCATAAGCGCGGCTGGCCACGGATGGCGTGTCATTATATTTGCTCGACATCGCGCCCATGGCATCAAACAGAACCGAGAGCGCCCAGTCTAATTCTTCGCCGCCGCCGGCAAACATCACATCTTGCTTGCCCCATTGGATCATCTCCGAGGCATTGCCAATGCAATGGGTGGAGGTGGCGCAGGCTGATGAGATGGAATAATTAATGCCCTTAATGGCAAAGGGTGTCGCCAGTGTGGCTGAATTGGTCGATGACATGCATTTGGGCACAGCAAACGGGCCGACTCGTTTCGGGCTGGCGTTGCGTGCGGTATCAGCGGCGGCAATCAAGGCTTTGGTTGATGGCCCGCCGGAGCCCATAATCAGTCCGGTCATTGGGTTCGAGACATCATCCAATGATAGGCCAGCATCAGCGATGGCTTGTTCCATGGCGGCGTAATTCCATGCCGCGCCATCACCCATAAAGCGACGATTGCGCTTATCTATATTGGCATCAATATCGAAATTCGGACGGCCGGCAACTTGACTGCGGAAGCCTAAATCCACTTGTTCTTCAGAGCTGGTAATACCAGAACGGCCCTCCTTCAGACTGGCGGAAACTTCCGCTGCATTATTGCCAATGCTCGAAATAATACCAATGCCGGTAATCGCTACTCGCCGCATTATGTCCTCCAAAAAGCTGATTACATTTGTTCTGGTTTGAACAAGCCGACGCGCAAATCTTCGGCCGTATAAATTAATTGATCATCGGCAAACAGCCGCGCATGGCCAATGCCCATGGTCAAGCGTCCGGTCATCATGCGCTTAATGTCAATTTCATAGCGCACAAGTTTTACGTCCGGCATGACTTGGCCGGTAAATTTAACTTGTCCGGCGCCCAGCGCGCGTCCTTTGCCAGGATTGCCGCGCCAACCGAGGTAAAAGCCAATCAATTGCCACATAGCATCGAGGCCGAGACAGCCCGGCATGACAGGGTCTTCACGGAAGTGACAATCAAAGAACCACAAATCTGGTTTCACATCCAATTCGGCAATAATCTCGCCCTTGTCAAAAGCGCCGCCATCGTCGGTAATTTTTGTAATGCGATCAAACATCAACATAGGCGGGGCGGGTAGACGGGCGTTGCCGACACCAAACATTTCGCCATTGGCGCAAGCGATAAGCTCGTCATAATTATAGGAATTTTTACCAGACATGAACTCGGTTCTCTCTCTATTCGCGTTGGTGACAAGCTAACATGACCCCGAAAACAGCCCAAGCATATTCGACGCTTGACAGGGCGTCGCCAGACATTTATTTATTGGAATGATTTTAACTAACACTAATTTGATGCGACATGCGTGATTTACACCTTTCTGATGACACATTGAATGAGCTGAGCGGCAAATTGCGTGCCGCCGGTCTGCGCACCACTAAACAGCGTTTGGCACTGGCCGATTTGCTGTTTTCGGGCGGTAATCGCCACATCACGGCTGAAATTCTGCACGCCGAAGCGCGCGCCAATGGGTTAAGCGTGTCGCAAGCGACGATTTACAATACATTGAACCAGTTTCACGAAGCTGGCCTGCTGCGCGAAGTCATCGTCGAGCAAGGCCGTAGCTATTTCGACACAAATCTGAGTGACCACCACCATTTCTATGTTGAAAGTGAGTCTCGTTTGATCGACATCGACAATGAAGACATTGCCATTCGCGATCTGCCACAAGCTCCGGCCGGATTTGAGCCAGCGGGCGTTGATGTGATTATTCGCCTACGCCATAAATAATTTATTTAGAATAATTCTAAAATACCTTGACTCGCTAGAGAGCAGCGCCTATCTTCTTGAAAGTTAGGGATTTAGCCCTATCTAGACCTCGAAGGCATAATGCTTTTCGATTATTTGATAACTCTTAAACTGGGAGACGCTCATGTCACTCGCACAATCAAAGACCCTTGAGAATCTCAAGGCTGCATTTGCTGGCGAAAGCCAAGCAAACCGTCGTTACCTCTATTTCGCGCAAAAAGCCGATATTGAGGGTTACAATGATGTCGCTACTGTTTTCCGCTCAACTGCGGAAGGCGAAACAGGTCACGCCCATGGTCATTTGGAATTCATGGAAGAAGTTGGTGATCCAGCAACAGGTGAGCCAATTGGTTCAACTGAAAACAATCTGAAAGCCGCGATTGCCGGCGAAACGCACGAATATACCGATATGTATCCAGGTATGGCGCGCACCGCTCGCGAAGAAGGCTTTGATGAAATTGCTGATTGGTTCGAAACCCTTGCTAAGGCTGAAAAGTCCCACGCAGGTCGTTTCCAAAAAGCTTTGGACTCAATGGACTAATAAAGTGAAATCCCGGCCTTGGTTTCGAGGCCGGGATTTTTCCTGACTTTTTACCGAATAGGAAAGACCGATGAAAGAAGGCAGCCTCGACGCACCAATACGCCATCCCCTTGATTGGCACAGCGAAGAATTTTACGACCGCGCCGCGCTTGATGACGAGCTGCGCCGCCAATTCGACATTTGTCACGGCTGCCGCCGGTGTTTCAACCTATGCGATAGTTTCCCGCGTTTATTCGATTTGATCGATGATAGCGAAAGCGGCGAATTGGACAGTGTCGACAGCAAGGATTTTGCGCCGATTATCGATGCGTGCACCATGTGCGATATGTGTTTCATGACCAAATGCCCTTATGTGCCGCCGCATGAGTTTAACCTTGATTTCCCGCATTTGATGCTGCGCTATCGCGCCGTTGAATTGAAAGAAACTGGCAAAGTGCCTTTCGTGCAAAATCAACTGGCGCAGATGGATCGCAATGGCACGATGTTGGCGCCGGTTGCGCCGCTGGCCAATTGGGGTTCTAAAAAAGGCAATGTGCTGACCCGTCCGGCGCTACAAGCTGTGGCTGGCATTGATGCGCAAGCCGAGCTACCAAAATTTGCCGGTAAAACATTTTTGAAACGGGCCGCAGAAGCGGTCGCCCAAGGCGCTTATGAAGCCAATCCCAATGGCCCAGCCAAAGGCCGCGAGGCGGTTTTATTTGCCACTTGTTCGGTCAATTATAATAATCCGCAAGTCGGTGAAGCAGCGGCCAAAGTATTGGCCCATTTGGGGGTCAATGTGACCACTGAATATCCGGGCTGTTGCGGCATGCCATATCTTGAGCAAGGCAATTTGGAAAAAGTTGCCGAGCAGGCGACCAAAGTCGCCGCCGCTCTGCGTCCGCTTGTCGACGCCGGCAAAGATATTATCACCCTGACGGCCAGTTGCGGTTTGATGTTCAAATTTGAGTGGCCTCTCATTGTGCCAGACAATGAGGACGTCAAAGCCCTGAGCGCGGCGACCCGCGATATTTCCGAATATGTGGTTTCCATTGCCAATAAAGAAGGCCTAGCCGATGGCTTGATGGCGTTGAACGGCGGCACGGAAAAAATTGCCATGCATTTGGCCTGTCACGCACGGGCGCAAAATGTGGGGCCGAAATCCGCCGAAATGCTGCGCCTCATTCCACAGGCAGAAGTCAGCGTTATTGAGCGTTGTTCGGGCCATGGTGGCACTTTTGGCGTGATGAAAGAGACCCGTCCTTTGGCGGTGAAAATTGGCAAGCCGGCAGCGCGCAATGTCGTCAAGGCTGAGCCAAGTACGGTTTGTTCAGACTGCCCTCTGGCGGCTAAACATTTGGTGCAACTGGTGGAAGATATTGACGAAAATACACCGCCGGAAGCCAAACACCCTATTGAAGTTTTTGCCAGCGCTTATCAGCTGGTTTAGTAAGGATTCAACATGACTACTCCCAAAACCCTCACCAAAAACGACATTCTGACTCTTGACGATTATTTGCCGCTGCGCGACCAATTGCGCCGCGATATTGTGCAAATCAAGAAACCGCGGCGAATTGAAATTGGCCCAGATGCGACGTTTTATTTTGAAAACTACGCCACGATGAAACAGCAGATTCAAGAAATGCTCTATATCGAAAAAGGTGGCGACGAGCAGCTGGTCGATGAGCTTGAGGCGTATAATCCAATGATCCCGCAAGGATCAGAATTGACCGCCACATTGATGTTTGAAATCAATGATGAAGTGCGCCGTGGTAAAGTGCTCCGCAGTCTGACCGATGTTGAATTGACCGCCTATATTGAAGTCGATGGCGAAAAAGTTTTTGCCGAGCCTGAGCAAGAAGTGGAACGCACAGCGGCAGATGGCAAAACCTCATCGGTTCACTTTCTGCATTTCCGTTTCCCAGATGCGCTGATTGGCAAATTTAGCGCTGAGGATACGCGCGTGATTTTGGGCATTGGCCATGAAAACTATCGTCATATGACTGAGTTAAATGCCGAGACCAAAGCCTCTTTGGCGGCTGATTTCGACGCTTAATCGTCTTTGAAGTCAGAAGCGTGCAGGCCCCATAATTTGTCTCTTGGCAGCCAGCCATCATAATCGCCAATAATCAGGGCGCACCAGCCTTGGCGGCATTCGGTGACCCGTCCCAACATGCCGTCGCCAATATAGGCGCGGGTGCTGGCGCTTTCGTCGGGGCGCGCTTTCAGCGCAATGGCATGAGGCCCGCTCTGCACAATGACGCGATGGGTGCTGCGCAATAGCCGCATATGCATCCATCCTTCATCGCCTTCATGATCGCGAATTTGCCGCCAATTGCCATATTCGGCGATAATTTCCACGGGAATACCAAGCCCTTGATATTGCCAGAGCAGCGGATATTCGGCCCCTGGCCCGCGCCTCACATTGGCTTTGGCTTCGCTGGTGGCGACAAAGCGCGGCAATAATAGACCGCTTTTGCCGCGTGTGCGGGTTTCTGCCATTGCCATGGTCGATATCGACAGGCACAGCCACACGGCCAGCAATCGCCGCAAGAGCGGTTTACCAGTGACGTGACGAATCAATAAAACAACCATGCTTCAGTGATACAAATTTGCGCCTTGCACAGCAAGCAGACGCTTTGCGGCATCGGCGTAATCTGGTAATCTGTCTCCATTGTTTAGGATGAACCATGCCTCACTCACATACACGCGTTGGCGTCACGCGCCGTTTACCGCGAGAGATTGAAAGCCGCATGTCGGAGCTTTTCGACGTGACTTATAATGAAGGCGATAATGCTCTCGACCGCGCCGGACTGGCGGCGCTGATGGCCGATCACGATGTTTTGGTGCCGACGGTCACCGATCGTATTGACCGCGAATTGATTGAAAACGCTGGCCCGCGCTTAAAGCTGATCGCTAATTTCGGCAATGGCACGGATAATATTGATATTGATGCCGCCCATGAGCGCGGCATTATTGTTAGCAATACGCCAAGCGTTTTGACCGATGACACAGCCGATATGGCAATGGCTCTGATATTGGCCCTGCCCCGCCGTCTGGTGGAGGGTGATCGGATTATGCATCAGGAAGGCGCGTTCACGGGCTGGTCACCCAATTGGATGCTCGGTCGCCGCTTGGCTGGCAAAAAGCTCGGCATTATTGGCATGGGGCGTATTGGCCAAGCCATCGCGCGCCGCGCCACCGCATTTGGGCTAGAAATTTTCTACCATAATCGCAATCAGCTACATCCCGATATTGAGAGCCAATGCCGTGCGACCTATGTCGACACATTGGATCGCATGTTGCGCGAGGTCGATATTGTGTCGGTCAATTGCCCGCACACGCCGGCTACTTATCATCTCTTGTCGGCCCGTCGTTTAAGTCTTTTGCAGCCTCATGCCATGGTCGTGAACACCAGTCGCGGTGAAGTGATTGATGAAAATGCGCTGGCCGATCTTCTGGCGGCTGGCGAGATTGGCGGCGCGGCGCTTGATGTATTTGAGCGCGAGCCGGCGATTAATCCGCGACTGCGGGCTTTTGATAATGTCATCTTATTGCCGCATATGTCATCGGCCACTATGGAAGGTCGCCAAGGCATGGGCGAGAAAGTGATTATCAATATTCGCTCTTGGGCCGATGGTCACCGACCGCCGGATCGCGTTTTGCCAAGCACGGCGGATATTTAGCTGGCGTCGGCGCAGGCCGCCTGAGTGCCATTATTGGGATTGCTCGGATCCCAGCTTAATTTGACATTGCGCATGGCGCCGCTCAATCCATCGTAAATTATCAAGCGGCCGGCCAAACTGTCGCCAGCACCGGTGATTTCTTTAATCACCTCAACCGCCATCAGACTGCCAATAACGCCAGTCAAAGCGCCAATAATGCCAGTGGTGGCGCAGTCTTCCTGCGTTTCGGGCGCTTCTGGCACCAAAGACCGATAGCATGGCAAGGGCGTGCCTTCGGCATCGGTCAGCCAGCCCTTAAAGCAGCTCACCTGCCCATCGAACCGACCGACGGCGCCAGAAATAAGAATCTTGCGGTTTTCATAACAGGCGTCATTGACAATAAAGCGGGTGACGAAATTATCGCAGCCATCAACCACAAGGTCATAGTCGGCAATTAATGCGGCAATATTATTTTCATCGACCCGCAAGTGATGCGGAACAAGGCGAATATGTGGATTGAGCTTGCTGAGCGCCGCCGTCGCCACACTCACTTTGCTTTGGCCAATATCGGCTTCGCTGAAGAGCGTTTGGCGCTGCAAATTAGATAGGCTCACCACATCATCATCGGCAAGCCCCAAAGTGCCAACACCGGCAGCTGCCAGATATTGCGCCACCGGATGACCCAGCCCGCCGACACCAATTAATAAGACTTTGGCGTCAGAAAGTTTTTGTTGTCCAGGGCCGCCAATTTCTTTCAATAGAAGATGACGCTGATAGCGCTCAATTTGCTTCTCATCGAGACCCATTGGGGCTGCCTATAGGCCTTCGAATAGCGCCGTTGACAAATAACGCTCGGCAAAGCTTGGCAGAATAATAACGATATTCTTGCCCTGCATATCGGCGCGACCGGCCAGCTCTAAAGCGGCCGCCACAGCAGCACCGGAGCTAATGCCGCCGGGGATGCCCTCTGTGCGGGCCAAAAGGCGGGCGGTTTCAAATGCTGTCTCATTGCCAATGGTGATGACTTCGTCGATCAAATCCATTTCCATATTGCCTGGCACAAAGCCAGCGCCAATGCCCTGAATTTTATGCGGGCCAGCGGCGCCGCCAGATAAAATAGGGCTGTCTTCCGGTTCGACGGCAACCATTTTAAGCCCCGGCTTGCGGGCTTTCAAAACACTGCCAACGCCGGAGAATGTGCCGCCCGTGCCAACACCGGATACAATCACATCGACGGCGCCATCTGTGTCATTCCAGATTTCTTCGGCGGTTGTGCGGCGGTGGATTTCCGGATTGGCCGGATTGTTGAATTGCTGCGGCATAACCCAATTCGGGTTTTGCGCCAGCATTTCTTCGGCCCGACCAATGGCTCCCTTCATGCCTTTATCGGCAGGGGTGAGCTCGAGTTCGGCGCCCAATAGCAAGAGCATTTTGCGGCGCTCAAGCGACATGCTTTCCGGCATACATAAAATCAAACGATAGCCTTTAGCGGCGCAAGCGAAAGCCAGCGCAATGCCGGTATTGCCCGAGGTCGGTTCGACAATCACACTATCAGCCGATAATTTACCCTGCGCTTCCAGCGCTTCAATCATTGCCACACCAATACGATCTTTGACGCTGGCGATTGGATTAAAAAATTCCAGCTTGGCAAGAAGCGTGGCTTGCACCCCATGTTCGCGCATCATCCGATCCAAACGGACAATCGGCGTATTGCCAATGGTTTCAGTGATTGATGAGTAAATGCGGCCGCGACCAGCTTTGGTGTTTGTCGGGTTTTCTATTGTCATCGCTTGCGTCCTTATATTGTAAAGTCTGAGTCTTGCGGCGGGGAGATATCTTGCCCGCTCTGCTGTGCATCATGGCATAAATCAGCAATAGTTAAATCGCCAATTTCCTTTTCAATGGCAGCTTGCAATCTTTGGCACAGCGGTTGGATAACCGTCTGACCAAGATTAGAATGCGACACGGGCTCATTTTCCTGTTCTTCCAAATCATTGATCACCGCAATAATGTCGCGCACGCTGATGCGTCGTCTTTCACGGGCCAAGCGATAGCCGCCACGCGGGCCACGCACGCCGCGTAAAATATTGGCCCTGACCAAAGCCTGCATCACTTGTTCCAAATAACGTTGCGGCACGCCTTGGCGCGCGGTTATTTCTCGCGCTTGCACAGGATCGGGGCGGGCATGAATGGCGACATCGAGCACAGCTTCAAGCGCCAATAGGGCTTTGCGCGATAGATTGGTCATTTGGCCGCTCCCTTGGCATCCGTGCCGGTTGAGCCAAAGCCACCAGCCCCGCGCAATGTGTCGGACAATGTGTCGGTTTCTTGCAGGCGGGCTTGCACCACTGGGGCAATAATCATTTGCGCAATGCGCATATCGCGGGTGATGTCGAAATCCTCATCGCCGAGATTGATGAGGATGATTTTCAGCTCGCCGCGATAATCACTATCAATCGTGCCCGGCGTGTTCAAAACCGTAATGCCGTTTTTCGCCGCCAATCCCGAACGCGGGCGAATTTGTGCTTCATAGCCGGCCGGCATGGCCATGCTCAATCCGGTCGGCACAAGGGCGCGTTGCCCGGGTTTCAAGGTCACTGTTTCTGTTTCACCAAGCGCGGCCCGTAAATCCATGCCAGCCGCTTCGGCGGTTTCATAAGCTGGTAATTCCAGACCCTCGCCATGCGGCAGTCTTTTTATTTCAATCAATGGGCCAGTCATTAGTTTTACTCCTCAGTGGCTGCGAAATAATCGGCAATATGGGTGGCGATTTTCTCGGCCACACCAATCTTTGACATGGCCTCCCATCGCACCGTGTCGGTGGCCGTTAAAATATGAACTTGATTGTCGTCACTGCCCATCACCCCGCCGGCAATGCCGCTGTTTTGACTGACGTCATTGGCGACAATCCAATCACATTTTTTGCGGGCTAATTTCTCGCGAGCATAATTTTCAACATCATTGGTCTCGGCCGCAAAGCCGACAACCAAATGCGGGCGCTGCGTCTTATGCTGCGATAGGCTTGCCAGAATATCTGGGTTCTCGATCAGTTTCAGATCATCCAACCCCGATTTTGTTTTCTTAATTTTCGCCTCTTGCGCTTCGGCCGGACGCCAATCAGCAACGGCGGCGGCCATAATCGCGGCATCGACCGGCAAGCAGGCCTCACAGGCCGCCAACATTTGCCGCGCCGTTTCAATGCGTTGGGTGGTCACATTTTTCGGGTCATTAAGCGCCGTTGGGCCGCTTACCAAATGCACCTCTGCACCCAAAGCCGCTAGGGCCTCAGCCAGCGCATAGCCTTGTTTGCCAGATGAGCGATTGGCGATATAGCGCACCGGATCAATCGGCTCATAAGTCGGCCCTGCGGTCACCAGAATTTTGCGGCCCGACAGGGGTTTGGCGGCCGTCAGCGGGGTTTCACGAGCCGGCGCCTGCGCCACCATGGCGTTGACAGCTTGAGCAATCTCGGCTGGTTCGCTCATCCGTCCCAAGCCGAATTCGCCACACGCCATATCGCCCTCATCAGGGCCAATGATTGCAATGCCGTCTTCGGCCAATTGCGCCAAATTTCTTTGGGTGGCGGCGTGTTCCCACATGCGCACATTCATCGCCGGCGCAATCATCACCGGCTTATCAGTGGCCAAAAGGGCCGTGCTGGCAAGGTCATTGGCTAAGCCTTGTGCCATTTTGGCAATCAAATCAGCGGTCGCTGGGGCCACCAAAATAATATCGGCATCGCGCGATAATTGGATATGGCCCATCTCCGCTTCATCGGTCAGGTCAAATAGGTTTTCGTAAACCTTGTCGCCAGACACGCTGGCCAGAGAAAGAGGTGACACAAATTGCTCGGCGGCGGCTGTCAATAAACAGCGCGTGGCCAATCCTTGCGCTTTAAGCTGGCGCACCAGCTCAGGCGCTTTATAGGCAGCAATACCGCCGCCGATTATAAGAAGGACGCGTTTTTGATTCATCATCTCACCTAATTTCAAGCACTATAAATGGTTTTCACCTTATTTACCATTGAGATATGTAAAAAAAATAATTTACAGTTTTAGGCTAGACTTAAAATCGTAGCGGCCGCGGCCAGCAGCAGCGCCGACCAGCTGACAATTTTGGTAAGGCGGCTGGTTGTTGATTTCTGTTCGCGCTGGGCGCCTTGTTCAGCCATGGCTTGCAGGGCCGCCGCGCCACGTTCGGCTTGCGCCAAAGTATCCGGCAGGCGGCGGAGGGCGCGCAGTGTGCGACCAGCATTTTCATTTATATCGCGCAAAATCGCCTGTGGCCCCAATTGGTTTTTCAGCCAATCGCTGACAATTGGCTCGGCCGCGTCCCAAATGTTCAGCTTCGGATCAAAGCCCCGCGCCACACCCTCGACAGTGACCATGGTTTTTTGCAGCAATATTAATTGCGTCTGCGTTTCCATTTGGAACTGCTCTGTGACCTCGAATAATTGCGTCAACAAGCGCGCCATAGAAATATTGTCGGCATCTTGGTCGCGAATGGGTTCCCCAATTGAGCGCAAGGCTTGGGCAAATTCATCGACATTATGATGCGCTGGCACATAGCCGGCTTCCAAATGAACCGCCGCGACTTTGTAATAATCGCGGGTGATAAAGCCGTGCAAAATTTCTGCCAAAAACCGCCGCGACGCCATATCAAGACGTCCGGTAATACCCAAATCAATGCCAACAATCGTGCCGTCGGCCTTAATCAATAAATTGCCCTGATGCATATCGGCATGGAAAAACCCATCGCGCAGGGCAAGCGTCAAAAAGCTGCGAATAAGCCGCGTGCCCAAAGCTGGCAAATCGTGTCCGGCAGCTCGCAAGCCAGCAATGTCAGCGGCGCTGGTGCCGTCAATCCATTGCATGGTTAACACGCGGCGGGTGCTGGCTTCCCAGACAACGGCTGGCACGGTGAAGCCTTCATCTTTTTCTGTATTGGCCGCCATTTCAGATAGGGCGGCGGCTTCCATACGTAAATCGGTTTCGCCCTGAATAGAGCGTGACAGGGTTTGCAGGGCGGCGACAGGGCGCAGGCGTCGGACGCTTGGCATCAGCCATTCGACAAATCTGGCCAGTGCCAGAAACACCGCCAGCTCGCGGGCCAAAGTGGTTTCAATATTCGGCCGTAATATTTTTACCGCCAATTTATCATCAGGATTTTGCGGCCGATGGGCTTGGTGCACTTGGGCGATGGAAGCGGCCGCCAGAGCTGGCCCCGGCTGGCTCATATGCTGGCTGTAATCGCCCAGCTCCTCGCGCAAAATTTTATTCACCAGCTCGCCGGCAAAAGGCGGCAATCGATCTTGCAAATGGCCAAGGTCAGCAGCCATGGCGTCGCCAATGACATCCGGTCGGGTCGCGAGAAATTGCCCTAATTTAATATAGCTCGGCCCGAGGCGACGGATGAAATCAGCCAATTCATGTTTGCCTTGCTGGTCTTTGAAACGCCGCGCCCCAAAGGTGAAAATCCGTCGGAAAACCCGCACTGATAGCGGTGCTTGGTGGTGAAAACCGTCAGGCAGAAGCGCCTCTTGCGCCAATAAAAGCCGCATCATGCGCAATAATTTGATGAGCCTGAAAATGAACATTGCCTATACCCGCCAGCCCGAATGCAATGCCGCAATACCGCCGCTAAGGCGTTGGAATTGGCATCGCGCAAAACCTGCCGCCGCCACTTCCTCAAGAAAGGCCTCGGCTTTCGGGAATTGGCGAATGGACTCGACTAAATATTGATAGGCCGAAGCATCGCCGGTAATGGCTTTGCCCATGGGCGGAATAATATTGAAGGAATAAGCGTCATAAAATGTCTGCGCCATTTTCAGCGGCATATGGGAAAATTCCAGACAGACAAAACGGCCGCCCGGTTTCAAAACCCGATAGGCTTCAGCCAAAGCACGATCGCGGTGGGTCACATTGCGAATACCAAAGGCAATGGTCACATAGTCAACGCTTTGATCAACCATGGGCAAGGCTTCGGCCGTGCCGGTGATGAAATCGACCTGACCAAACCCATGAGCCTGTGCGCGTTTAGCGCCGACACCCACCATTTGCTCATTGGCATCAACCACTTGCACGCTGATTTGTGAGCCGAGTTTGTCGGCCCTTTGGCAAGCCCGAAAGGCGATGTCGCCAGTGCCGCCAGCGCCAGGAATAACCCCAAGATTGATTTCCGGCTGGCCAAATTTGG
>JAYOCI010000154.1:0-3397 GCA_038105345.1 Rhodobiaceae bacterium | reverse complement strand
AACTCGAGCAGATATTTGGCATAGGTCCAGCCCTTGTTTTCCTCACCAATCAGATTTTCCTTCGGCACTTTCACATCCTCGAAGAACACTTGATTGATTTCTTGCTGACCTTCAGCCGGCCCATCCAAAGTCACCAAAGGTGCCACTTTCACGCCCGGTGAGTTCATCTCAATCAGCAAGAAAGAAATGCCCTGTTGGGGTTTTTCAGTCTTTGCCGTCCGTACGAGGCAGAAAATCCAATCGGCGTGTTGCGCCATAGATGTCCAAATTTTCGAGCCATTGCACAAATAATGGTCGCCTTTATCTTCGGCTTTCATTTGCAATGAGGCCAAATCGGAACCTGAGCCAGGCTCAGAATAGCCCTGACACCACCACACATTGGTCGCCAGAATATCCGGCAAGAACCGTTGCTTTTGTTCCTCTGAACCAAACGCCATAATCACTGGCGCCACCATGGTCAGGCCGAAAGGAATAAAGTGCGGCGCACCAGCGGCATCCATTTCTTGCGTGAAAATAAACTTCTGGGTCGGCGTGAAACCGGCGCCGCCATGTTCGGCTGGCCAGTTTGGTGCAGCCCAACCTTTTTCATAAAGACGCTTTTGCCACGTAATATGACCTTCTTTGCTGATATAGCCATTTTTCGAGCGTGCCGCTTCAGCTTGCAGCTCTGGGGTGAAGGCTTCGGCGATAAATTCTTTTACTTCCGCGCGAAACGCATTGTCGTCACTGTTGTAACTGAGATCCATAATCCACTCCTAGCTTACGATATTAACTTCGACCAATTCAGGTGCACCGGCCAAGCAACCACCGACAGGGGCAGCGGCTGCGCCAAAGGCTGGCGAACGACCATGGGCTTTGCGCGCATCTTCGTCAGCATATTGCTCCATCACGCGATAGGTCGTTGCGTCGTCTTTGTCTTGGCACAAAGCATACAGCAAGCAGCCGGCTTCTTCGGCTTTAACGACTTCCTGCATTTTGGCAAATGCGGCCTCAAATTCTGCCTGTTTGCCGTCTTGCACTTTTAATGTTGCAATAATTCCTACTGCCATAGTCTTTCTCCTATAATTTACTTATCGTTATAATCTGGTGTGCGTTTGTCAAGCATCGCCCCGACCGCTTCACTGTGGTCTTGTGTCTCATGCATAAGCGCCTGAGTGGCGGCTGACATTTCCATAATGGTTTCAAAACTGGCTTGCTGGCCGTGCCGCAATAGCCGTTTGGCGGCGCGCAAGGCTTCCGGTGGTTGCGCCACAATTTCATGCGCCAAAGCCATGGCCGTGTCCATGAGAGCGTCGTCGGCCACCACTTGTGACACCAACCCCCAAGCTGCTGCCGTGTCGGCATCAATGGTGCGGCCGGTAAATAATAATTCGCTGGCCCGTGCCCCGCCGATAATGCGCGGTAAAAGCCAAGCCCCACCATCGCCCGGGATCAGGCCAATTTTCAAAAATGTCGATCCAAAAATAGCCTTTTGGGAGGCAATGCGCATGTCGCATAAACAGGCCACATCATTGCCCAAGCCAATGGCTGGACCATTGACGGCGGCAATCACCGGCACTTGCAAGCCCCATAGGCTTTTTACGATCTGGTGAATGCCTTGACGATAGCCATCGGCGATATGAACGCCAGCGCCATCAAAGGGCGGCAAGCCATCGCGCATGGCTTTCACATTGCCACCAGCAGAAAATGCTGAACCTTGTCCGGTCAATATTGCGCAACGCACCGAGCGATCGGCGTTAATGCGGTCACATATTTCTGAAAAACATTGACCATCCCCCGTCTCGCCAAGCGCATTGCGCATGTCGGGACGAGAAATGGTCAAAATAGCAATAGCGCCTTGCTGGCGATACTCCAGCACCTCGCTCATAGATTAAGCTGCCGCGAACCGCTTCAGATGGTGATCAACATTACCAAACTGAGTATCGATCATGGTCAGACGTTTGAAATAATGTCCAACATTCAGCTCTTCTGTCATGCCCATGCCACCGTGCAATTGCACCGCTTGCTGACCAACAAAACGACCTGATTTACCAATCTGAACTTTGGCGCCAGAGGCGGCTTTTTTGCGCTCCGATTCACCTTCAGTCAGTTTCATATTGACCATATAAGTCATTGAAACTGATTGCTCATATTCCATGAACATATCAACCATGCGGTGCTGCAATACTTGGAAGCTGCCAATGGCAACGCCAAACTGCTTGCGGGTCTTACAATATTCGACGGTCGCATCGTTCAATTGTTTCATGTGACCAACGGCTTCGGCGCTCAACGCACCAATACCAAAGTCAATGGCTTCATCCAAAATAGCGAAGCCTTTGCCAGCTTCACCGATCAGCGCATCAGCGCCAACTGCGACATTTTCCAGCGTCACTTCACAAGCGCGACCGCCATCAACAGTTGGATAATCCTGCGTGCTCACGCCAGCAGCTGCTTTATCAACGATAAACAGGCTAATACCATCTTGGTCACGTTGATTGCCCGACACGCGCGCCGAAACAATCAGCTTGTCAGCCCAAGGGCCGCCTTGCACAACGGCTTTCGTGCCATTCAGCACATAACCGTCACCATCGGCTTTCGCAGATGTCACAATATCAGCCAGATTAAACCGACCCTGTGGCTCAGAATAGGCCAAAGCCCAAATGCTCTCGCCAGCAATCAATGAAGGCAGATGCGCTTCTTGCTGCTGTTTCGAGGCGTGACGGTTCAAAATACCACCGCAAAGCACAACAGTTGGCAGGTAAGGCTCAACAACCAAACCGCGAGCCAATTCTTCCATAATCACCATGGTCTCGATTGGACCGCCGTCAAGGCCACCCAAATCTTCAGCAAATGGTGCGGCCAACAGACCCAATTCAGCGAATTGCTGCCAGATTTCCCGGCTCATTCCCTCTTCACTGCGAACGATTTTCATCCGTGTGTCGAAGTCATAATTATCCTGAACAAAGCTTTGCACCATATTGCGCAGCAATGTCTGTTCTTCTGTAAAACTAAAATCCACGTTTCTCTCCTCTGTGTGCGTAATGCGGCCTAAAGGCCCAATACCATTTTTGCAATAATATTGCGTTGAATCTCGTTTGAGCCACCGTAAATCGATGTCTTACGATTGTTGAAATAAGTCTGTGACACACCATGGCTGGCATCCGGCCCAATAGCCAGATAATTATCACCAGCTTCAGCTGCCGGCACCCATGGTGAGGCATAATTGCCGACCGCTTCCATGGTCAGCTCGGTAATACGTTGCTGAATTTCCGTGCCCTTAATTTTCAAAATTGAGCTTTCCGGACCTGGGCCTTTGCCTTTGCTTTCAGACGCCAATGTGCGCAGCTCTGTATATTGCAGAGCAGTCAAATCGATTTCATTCTCAGCATTTTTCCGTGAAAAATCAGCTGTGTTAAGT
>JAYOCI010000153.1:936-3406 GCA_038105345.1 Rhodobiaceae bacterium | reverse complement strand
TTCTGAATTTTGACGCCAAATGCCGCCAAAAACGGGTGCATCAAGGGGTTTCTGCTGTTTTTTGGGATTAAAACCCAATTTTATCCCATATAAATTCATTGACTTCCCATCAATTCCCATGCTATCCCAAAGTATCCCATAAGGGCTGTGTGTCGACGGATACACAAAGTTGAGCGGAGGAAGGCATGACCCGATTCATGTCCACGATTGAGGGCAAGATAGACGCTAAAGGACGCGTCTCGGTTCCGGCTGTTTTCCGTTCTGCGATTTTGGCTCAAAATGGGGGTGCCGCAGGGCCTCATTCGATTTTCGTTTATCCTTCCTTCACCGAAATGACAATTGAGGGCGGCGGCGTTAGCCTCAGCGAATATTACAATCAGATGGTTGATCGTCTCGATCCATTCACCGAAGAATATGAGGCGCTGGCTTCGGTTCTTTTCGGTGATAGCCATACGCTGACGTTTGATACAGATGGTCGTGTATCTTTGCCAGAGGCGCTATTGCACCACGCTCAAATTGATAAAGCGGTTTGCTTTGTCGGCATGGGCAGCAAATTCCGTATTTGGAATCCTGAAGCCTATATGGATTTCCGTGCCAAGGCGCGGGCCAGAGCATTGGAAGACCGAAGCTTACTCAAATCCTTATCGGTCCCACCCCCGGGCGGGAGCACACAATGACTAGTCGGGGCCATGTGACGCAAGCGCATGACGTGACCCCGTCTCCGTCATCTCCCGCTGCGCCCCATATTCCAGTTTTATTGGCCGAAGTTGTGACCGCCATGGCGCCACGCGATGGTGGTGTTTATATCGATGGCACGTTTGGCGCTGGCGGTTATTCGCAAAAAATGCTCTCAGCTGCTGATTGCACAGTATTGGCCATTGATCGTGACCCGACGGCCTTTGCTTTCGCTGCGCCATTGCAAGAACAATTCGGCGACCGCTTAGTGTGTCTCGAAGGCTGTTTTGGCAATATGGCCGAATTGGCGGCCAGCGCCGGATATGAAATGGTTGATGGGGTGATGCTGGATTTGGGGGTTTCCTCAATGCAGCTCGATCAGGCCGAACGCGGTTTTTCATTCATGCGTGACGGGCCGCTGGATATGCGGATGAGCCGTCAGGGCCTGTCAGCGCAAGAATTGCTGCAAACCGCTGAGGCGGATTTGCTGGCCGATATTTTGTTTGTTTATGGCGAGGAGCGTCGCGCCCGTGCCATCGCCCGCGCCATTGTCGAAAAACGCGCCAGCCAAACCTTAACCAGCACCAGCCAATTATCGGATTTGATTTGCGGCGTTCTTGGTCAGCCGCGCGCCAAACAGGCGCATCCGGCGACACGCACGTTCCAAGCCTTGCGGATTTATCTCAATGATGAATTGGGTGAATTGGTCAGCGGCTTGCAGGCGGCTGAGCAAATTTTGCATCCGCAGGGTCGCCTTGCTGTGGTCACTTTCCACTCGCTGGAAGACCGTATTGTTAAGCAATTCTTTGCCCCGCGCACTGGCCGTGCTGGCCGACCATCGCGTCACCAGCCGGATGTTGTTGGCCCGGAAGCCAGTTTTAGCGAGCTTGATAAGCGCAGTTCAAAAGCGCGGCCAGAAGAGGTTGCCGCCAATCCGCGCGCGCGTTCAGCGCGATTGCGGGCAGCGCTTCGCACCGCCGCGCCAGCCTATCCAGCAGCCACAGATTTGATGCCGGCGCGCGCGCCGCAGGCGGTGTCCTCATGATACGGGTGATTAATACTCTCTGTGTGGTTGTGATCATTGCCCTGACGGCAGCGGTCTATCATGTGCGCTATAGTGCCGATGCAGAATTGCGGGCTCTGGAAAATGTGCGGCACGCCATGCGTGATGCGCGCGATGAGCGCCGCACTTTGGAAGCCGAGTGGAGCAGTTTGAACGACCCGCGTCGCTTGCAAGAACTGGCCCAACGTTATTTGAGCCTGAATTATTTATCGGCCAATCAAGTGATTGATTTGCGGCCAGATGAAATCCGGCCAATCCCTGTCTTGATGCAGAATGAGGAGGTGAGCGATGTCACGCGCTAACACGCCGATTGTTCGCGCCGGTGGTGATTGGGCGGCTGTCATGGGCGGTCGTTTGGGAAATCGTCCGAGTGATTTATCGCATCATGCGGTTGAGCAAACGCGCCGTCGTCTGCGCCTTGCCTTGGTTAGCTTTAGTTTGGTGTTTGTCGTGCTTATTGGTCGGCTGGCCGATTTGACCACCAGCTATGAAGTCATCAGCTCTTCAATGGCAGCACATACTGACCATAAAAAAGAACGCCCCATTATCACTGACCGTCATGGTGTGGTGTTGGCGACACAAATTTCCACCACGACATTGGGTGCCAATACGGCTGAAATTGAAGATGGCGTCGCCATGGCGCGCCAGCTTGGCGAAATTCTGCCTCGTTTGAACCAGCGTCGGGCCGAGCAATTACTGACTCGCCAAGGGCGCTATGTGACCTTGCAGACC
>JAYOCI010000153.1:0-926 GCA_038105345.1 Rhodobiaceae bacterium | reverse complement strand
ACGCCGGAGGAGCGGCGCGCCGTATTGAATTTGGGCAATCCGGCTTTGCAATTGAAAAAAGCCACCAGTCGCGTGTATCCAAATGGTGAAGTGGCCAGCCATATTGTCGGCTTTTCAAGCAGCGACATGACAGGTTTGTCAGGTATTGAGCTGTGGCTTGATCAGGGGACAGAGTTTTCGCTTCTGGATAATCGTTTTGAAACCAGCCTCGATGTCCGCGTGCAGCACAGTGTTCGCGATGAGTTAATGCGGGCGATGGAAAAATTCTCCGCTAAGGGTGCCGCGGCGGTCATTATGGATGCGCATAATGGCGAGATTATCGCTTCCGTGTCGCTGCCTGACTTCGACGCCAATCAACCAACTGCGGCTCCCGAAAGCGCGCGTTTTAACAAAATCATTCAGGGCACTTATGAGCTTGGTTCCGTATTCAAAGTGTTCACTGTGGCAATGGCCTTGGATGGCGGCTATGCGACGCCCGAGGATATTTTTGATGCCAGCGAACCGATGAAAATCGGGCCGGAAGAAATCACCGACGACCATCCGCAAAACCGTCCGCTGACAGTCGATGAGGTTTTGGTTCATTCGTCAAATATTGGGTCGTCGAAAATAGCCCTACAAGTGCCGCCGCAAGTGCACGCGGAATTTCTTGAGCGCCTCGGCATGCGTGACCGAGTGGCCACTGACTTCCCAGCGCGCGCACGGATTTTGCCGGTTAAGCGTTGGGCCGATATTGAGCGCGCCACCACATCTTATGGACACGGTATTTCCGTCTCGCCCTTGCATGTTCTGGTGGCTGGCGCAGCGATGATGAATGGTGGTGTTATTTATCCGCCGAGCTTGCAAAAAGTTGCCATGCCCATTGGTCAACGGGTTATCAGCGCGCAAACCAGTTCTGCCCTCCGCCACATGATGCGCCGTGTGGTGAC
>JAYOCI010000152.1:0-3462 GCA_038105345.1 Rhodobiaceae bacterium | reverse complement strand
TTAAAACAATTCAGCCTCTGCGATGTTTGACGGCTATATGCCTGACAGCACCGTGGCATTCCAAACGGGCATACGGTTTGCCCTGACATTGCCCTGACATTGCCCTGACAAGTCAGATTAAGGTGTTGTAAATGTTACGCAATTTTAAGGCTCATAACCTGAAGGTCGTAGGTTCAAATCCTACCCCCGCAACCAAAACCCTCGCTGTAAAGCGGGGGTTTTTGTTGATGGTGCAATCCGAAACGCCGTTACCGGCTCTTTGCGCCTTACTTGTTGCGGATTTGAGCTGCATTGGCGTGCCTGCTAAACCGTCACATTGTCTCGGCTTCAGCCTTTTGCAGCAGCGGCCTCAAAGCCCATAAACCTGGCATAGCCCGCCAAATCTTGCTTAAATTCTTCGCGCGCCAGCAGATTTCCGATATGCGCATAAAGGGCTTTATAATTTTTCAGCCCAGGCAAAATGGGCGGGCATCCGATATCATCCAAAGCCGCGCCCATCCGCCCTTCATTGCTCATCAGCGCAAATTCGCAGACCGTGACAATATCGGCGAGGCTTATCGCATCGCCGACAAGATAGGGGTTGTCGTGCAAAATCATGTCGAGAACGCTGCAATATTTTTCAAAAGCGCGGGCCATTTCACCGTGCAATTCACCGGTCAAATCACTGCCCGCGAGAATATATTTTTGTATGATATCGGCGAATAGCAGGGTTTTGTCGAGAAAGCCATCAATGCGCGCCTGTTCCGCGGGTGATTTTCCATAAAGCACCGGCGCATGCGGTCCGCTCAATGCGGCCAGACGCATCAGGCTGTTGCTTTCAAACACCCCATCGGCCCCATTATTGGCAAAAGCCATCGGAATATCGCCAAACGGATTGGCCAACAAAAATGCATCGGTCTTATAAACTTCGCCGGCGAAGCCGACGCTGGCAATGCGCTTTGAGGCGGCATGGTTTTGTTTATCCGCCGCATTCATTTTAAAGGCATCATAATCCCACAACCAATTGGCCATTTCGGGCGGCGTATCACCCACCACTTCGATTTGCGCGCCCGAAAAGCGCGCCGCAATGGTCGCCTTATAGACCCGCGGATTGGGCAAATAGGAAATAATTCTGATGCGTGACATGTCGCGCCTTACAATAAATCGCCACCGGCGGCCATTGCCGTCGTGCCGTCTTTTTCGAAGGCTCGCAGCACATTCTTGCCGACTTTCCAACGATGCACTTCATCCGGCCCGTCAACCAATCTCTGGCTACGAATGGAGGTATACCAATCGGCCAAAGGCGTATCGCGCGAATAGCCGAGCGAGCCGTGCAATTGCAGCGCGGTATCGACCACTTGCTGCACCATATTGGCCAAGAATATTTTGGCGATTGAGTTTTCTTGCGACATGTCGAGGCCGTTTTCCGCCTTATAGGCAATATGCATCAGCATCAGTCGCGCTTTGTAAATTTCTGCCGCACAATCGGCCAGCATGAATTGCACGCTTTGCCGGTCGGCCAATTTTTGACCGAAAGTTTCGCGACCCAAAACATATTCAGTTGCCATATCCAGCGCCCGTTGTGCTTTGGCGATATTGTGCATGCCGTGGCGCAAGCGGCCATAGCCGAGCCGATGTTGCCCCATATTGAAGCCTTGCCCGCGTCCGCCGAGCAAGTTTTCTTTCGGCACGATGAGGTTTTTAATCTCAATTTCACAATGCGCCGCACCCAGACGCTCCCCCAGCGGAGTGTGCCGGTGCATGGTGTCAATATTGCGCAAAATCGTGAAGCCGGGATTGGGCAGTTCAACGATAAAGGTTGAAAATTGTTGATGGCGCGGCGCGTCAGGGTCGGTTTTGGCCATAATGACCGCAATATCGGCGACATTGGCCGAAGAGATATACCATTTATCGCCGTTCAACACATAATTGTCGCCATCTTCAATCGCCGTGGTTTTCATGCCGGTCGCATCAGCGCCGCCGCTTTTTTCGGTCATTGCATAACAGACACGCTTTTCACCGGCGACCAAAGGTTTGAGAAATTTTTCGTGCTGAAATTCCGTGCCATGATGCAATAAGGTCATCATGGTTGCGTCATCCGGTCCCTGGGTGTTGAGCGCCAATGCGCCCAAAATCGCTTCGCCCAGCTCCATTTGCACCAAAGCATTGGCCAGCGGCTTCAATCCCATGCCGCCCCATTCGGTCGGGAAAAACGGGCACCATAGGCCTTCGGCGCGGGCTTGCTGGCGTAGATCGGCAAGAATTTCTTCAAAATTATCGACCGTTAAATCCTTTTCGGCCGGAATGCACACCTCATGGACGAATTTGCGCACTTTTGCGCGGATGATTTTTGTCTCTTCCGGAATCTCAAAGTCAATCATGCGAAGCCCCCTCTAACTCAAAAGAGCCTAGACTAAACCGAGCGACAGGGGCAAGTGAGGAAGCGCCCCGGCTTTTTCGACTACGCGTTCATGGATTTTGCAAAGGCTTTCAAAAGCTCTGTTTCCTCTTCGATATAAGCCGAGCCGTCCATTCGCAAAATATCGTGATGCCATAAACCGGGTTCTGGCACGGCCTCGTCGTCGGTCAAAAACTGTTCGGTTTTGACGCGTTCAGCGCGCTGCAAAATGGTTTCCCAATCAAAATGGGTTTGGCTTCGCCCTGCCACCAGCGTTACCGCTATAGCCTTTTAAAAAAACGTACTGATTTATCGCGTATCACGTGTTGCCTTCTGAATTGAGGTTCAGTTCACGCCGATTGCTCTAGAAATATCGAAAATCATTCACAAGCATGGTGGTGAGCCACCACCTCGCAATAGGTCGCAGCGCAGTCCTTTTTTATGGCTCTTATATCGCCACACAATATCGCCTTCTTTTACCAATTCAAATTGATGATACTCGTGGTGGCATGAATCATCGAGGCAAGTGGGATGAATCTCCAACTCAACCTTTGCTAATCCATTGTCCGTAACCGATTGGTCCCACTTAAAATAGTAATCTTTGCACTTGCCTTCATAATCCTCTTCCCGATTAACGTTTTGGTTGCATGTTGCTACATGCCTAATGACCAAACCGTTTTTTTCGGATTTGACACTTGGCGCTCGCTTGGGGAGGTCTTTTGTGATGTAAAACGACGTTTGTACGAAAAAGGTAGGGTCGATTAATAAACCCAAAATTCTCTCGCTATATTTGCCCGAACTTCGGTTGGCCCTCATGCTATCGAGTGTTTGGTTCATAGGGCGAATATTTTGAAAATCTAAATTCAGAGTAGCTCTTTGGTCTTTCGAAAGGGCTGGGAAGCCTAACATGATTAAAAAAAAGGACATTAGTAAAAGTCGCATTTTAAAAAGCCTCCCGGGAAGCTTGCGTTTTCCATCTTGGCATAAAACGTTCTGATTTAGCGTGCATCGTGTATTGCCTCTGAATTGGGGTTTAGTTTACGCTGATTTGTATCAAGGAGATAAAATTGATTAGCGGCGAATTC
>JAYOCI010000015.1:17644-18756 GCA_038105345.1 Rhodobiaceae bacterium | reverse complement strand
CAAACGCTGACCAATGCGTTTGAAAGCGGCCGTATTGCGCATGCTTTCATGCTGACCGGTGTGCGCGGGGTCGGCAAAACCACAACCGCACGAATTCTGGCGCGGGCCTTGAATTACGCCGCCGATGGCGTTGATGCCCCGTCTATGGAACTGGGCGCTATGGGTGTGCATTGCGACGCCATTATGCAGGGCAATCATGTTGATGTGATGGAAATGGATGCTGCCTCGCGCACTGGCATTAATGACATTCGCGAAATTATTGAGAGCGTGCGCTATATGCCAGCCTCGGCGCGCTATAAAGTCTATATTATCGATGAGGTGCATATGCTTTCAAAGGCGGCCTTTAATGGCTTGCTGAAAACTTTGGAAGAACCACCTGAACACGTCAAATTCATCTTTGCCACGACTGAAATCCGGCAAGTGCCAGTGACCGTCTTATCGCGTTGCCAGCGTTTTGATTTGCGCCGTTTGGGAGCTGATGACACGCAAAAACTATTGCATAAAGTGTGCGCCGCAGAAAATGAATCCGTGCCGGAAGAAGCGCTGGCGCTGATCGCCCGCGCCGCTGATGGCTCGGCCCGTGATGCGCTATCTTTGCTGGATCGGGCTTTGGCCCATGTGGATCCGGCGCAGGGAGACGGCTCTGCCCTCACGGCTGATACGATGCGCGGTCTTTTGGGGCTGGCCGATCGTGGGCGGGTGTTTGACCTGTTTGATATGATGATGAGTGGTCGCGTTTCTGAGGCTTTGGCTGAGTTTGAAGCGCAATATAATATGGGTGCCGATCCGGCGGTTATTTTGGCCGATTTGGCTGAATTAACCCATTGGTTGACGCGGCTTAAATTCGTTGAAGGGGCAGGCGATGATGTTACGTTTTCCGCCCCGCTGCGCGTGCGTGGCCAGCAAGCCTCGGAAGCTCTCTCAACCCGCGTCTTATCGCGGGCGTGGCAGGTTTTATTGCAAGGCCATGATGAAACATTGCGGGCGATGAATGGCCGTGCAGCGGCTGAAATGGTGATTATTCGCATGGCCCATCTGGCTGATGCGCCGACGCCGGAAGAATTAATGAAACAATGGGAAAGCGCGCCAGCCGACGCGCCAGCCTCTGCGCC